>NZ_PYFP01000003.1:300000-517807 GCF_003056055.1 Glaciimonas sp. PCH181 | reverse complement strand
CCGCGAGGGGGAGCTAATCCCAGAAAGTGTATCGTAGTCCGGATTGTAGTCTGCAACTCGACTACATGAAGTTGGAATCGCTAGTAATCGCGGATCAGCATGTCGCGGTGAATACGTTCCCGGGTCTTGTACACACCGCCGTCACACCATGGGAGCGGGTTTCACCAGAAGTAGGTAGCCTAACCGTAAGGAGGCGCTTACCACGGTGGGATTCGTGACTGGGGTGAAGTCGTAACAAGGTAGCCGTATCGGAAGGTGCGGCTGGATCACCTCCTTTCTAGAGTTTGTACGGACATTAAGCGTCCACACTTATCGGTGTGTTAGTTAAAAGAAGAACAGTTATAGGTAGAGCGCGGTGCGCGTGCGATAGAGGGTTTATCGTTGACTACTGAAGTACTGATCCAAAGCGGGTCTGTAGCTCAGTTGGTTAGAGCACCGTGTTGATAACGCGGGGGTCGTTGGTTCGAGCCCAACCAGACCCACCACAAGTTTATGGGGGCTTAGCTCAGCTGGGAGAGCACCTGCTTTGCAAGCAGGGGGTCATCGGTTCGATCCCGTTAGCCTCCACCATATTGTTTGATTCCCAGAGCGGGGGTTGAGCGTGGTGAAATATCAAAACCTAAGTCAGGTATTACGCAGGGTAAGACAGCGTGATGCGGCGCGATTTAGGTTTGATCTTTTTAAGATCATTGGCTGTTTGTTCTTTAACAATTTAGAAGAAGTAAAGATTCGTCCGCAGTGCGACAGCATTGTGGATGGGTATGATTGTATCAAATCAAAAAGTATTAAAAGAGTTCTCAAAGAGCATACGAGAGTATGCAACTGCGAAAACACTTTGGATACGGCAAACGCTAAAGTAATACTCATAAGTAATATCCTATAACCGGTTTTTAGACGTGAACGCGTCTAGAGGCTAACGTTATAGGGACAAGTGAATAAGTGCACATGGTGGATGCCTTGGCGATTACAGGCGATGAAGGACGTAGTAGCTTGCGATAAGCTGCGGGGAGCGAGCAAACACGCTTTGATCCGCAGATTTCCGAATGGGGAAACCCACCCTTTTAGGGTATTGCATACTGAATACATAGGTATGCAAGGCGAACGTGGCGAACTGAAACATCTAAGTAGCTACAGGAAAAGAAATCAACCGAGATTCCCAAAGTAGTGGCGAGCGAAATGGGAACAGCCTGCACGATTTAGCATCAGCGATAATGGAACACTCTGGAAATAGTGGCCATAGAGGGTGATAGCCCCTTACATGAAATCGGTGGTGTGGAACTAAGTGTGCGACAAGTAGGGCGGGACACGTGTAATCCTGTCTGAACATGGGGGGACCATCCTCCAAGGCTAAATACTCGTAATCGACCGATAGTGAACCAGTACCGTGAGGGAAAGGCGAAAAGAACCCCGGAAGGGGAGTGAAATAGATCCTGAAACCGTGTGCATACAAACAGTAGGAGCGGACTTGTTCCGTGACTGCGTACCTTTTGTATAATGGGTCAGCGACTTACATTCAGTGGCAAGCTTAACCGTATAGGGAAGGCGTAGAGAAATCGAGTCCGAATAGGGCGTTCAGTCGCTGGGTGTAGACCCGAAACCAAGTGATCTACTCATGGCCAGGATGAAGGTGCGGTAACACGCACTGGAGGTCCGAACCCACTAATGTTGAAAAATTAGGGGATGAGCTGTGGGTAGGGGTGAAAGGCTAAACAAACTTGGAAATAGCTGGTTCTCTCCGAAAACTATTTAGGTAGTGCCTCAAGTATCACCATCGGGGTAGAGCACTGTTATGGCTAGGGGGTCATTGCGACTTACCAACCCATTGCAAACTCCGAATACCGATGAGTGCGAGCTTGGGAGACAGACGCCGGGTGCTAACGTCCGACGTCAAGAGGGAAACAACCCAGACCGCCAGCTAAGGTCCCAAAGATTGGCTAAGTGGCAAACGAAGTGGGAAGGCTAAAACAGTCAGGAGGTTGGCTTAGAAGCAGCCATCCTTTAAAGAAAGCGTAATAGCTCACTGATCGAGTCGTCCTGCGCGGAAGATGTAACGGGGCTAAGCCAGTCACCGAAGCTGCGGATATCAATTTATTGATATGGTAGGAGAGCGTTCTGTAAGCCTGCGAAGGTGTCTTGTAAAGGATGCTGGAGGTATCAGAAGTGCGAATGCTGACATGAGTAGCGATAATGGGGGTGAAAAGCCTCCACGCCGTAAGCCCAAGGTTTCCTGTTCAACGTTCATCGGAGCAGGGTGAGTCGGCCCCTAAGGCGAGGCAGAGATGCGTAGCTGATGGGAAGCAGGTTAATATTCCTGCACCGTCGTGTGATGCGATGGGGGGACGGATCGCGGAAGGTTGTCCGACTGTTGGAATAGTCGGTTTTTGGCTCAGAGAAGGCTGTTAGGCAAATCCGGCAGCGTAATTCAAGGGGTTGAGACGAGTGAATTTATTCACGAAGCAATCGGAAGTGGTTCCAAGAAAAGCCTCTAAGCTTCAGTCACACGAGACCGTACCGCAAACCGACACAGGTGGGCGAGATGAGTATTCTAAGGCGCTTGAGAGAACTCGGGAGAAGGAACTCGGCAAATTTGTACCGTAACTTCGGGATAAGGTACGCCCCGGTAGCTTGACTGGCTTGCGCCAGAAGGGTGAAAGGGCTGCAATAAAAAGGTGGCTGCGACTGTTTAATAAAAACACAGCACTATGCAAACACGAAAGTGGACGTATATGGTGTGACTCCTGCCCGGTGCTGGAAGATTAAATGATGGGGTGCAAGCTCTTGATTGAAGTCCCAGTAAACGGCGGCCGTAACTATAACGGTCCTAAGGTAGCGAAATTCCTTGTCGGGTAAGTTCCGACCTGCACGAATGGAGTAACGATGGCCACACTGTCTCCTCCCGAGACTCAGCGAAGTTGAAATGTTTGTGATGATGCAATCTACCCGCGGCTAGACGGAAAGACCCCATGAACCTTTACTGTAGCTTTGCATTGAATTTTGAACCAATCTGTGTAGGATAGGTGGGAGGCTTTGAAGCGTGAACGCTAGTTTGCGTGGAGCCAACCTTGAAATACCACCCTGGTTTGTTTGAGATTCTAACCTTGGTCCGTTATCCGGATCGGGGACAGTGCATGGTAGGCAGTTTGACTGGGGCGGTCTCCTCCCAAAGTGTAACGGAGGAGTTCGAAGGTACGCTAGGTACGGTCGGACATCGTGCTGGTAGTGCAATGGCATAAGCGTGCTTAACTGCGAGACTGACAAGTCGAGCAGGTACGAAAGTAGGACATAGTGATCCGGTGGTTCTGTATGGAAGGGCCATCGCTCAACGGATAAAAGGTACTCTGGGGATAACAGGCTGATTCCTCCCAAGAGTTCATATCGACGGGGGAGTTTGGCACCTCGATGTCGGCTCATCACATCCTGGGGCTGTAGCCGGTCCCAAGGGTATGGCTGTTCGCCATTTAAAGTGGTACGTGAGCTGGGTTTAAAACGTCGTGAGACAGTTTGGTCCCTATCTGCCGTGGGCGTTGGAAATTTGAAGGGGGCTGCTCCTAGTACGAGAGGACCGGAGTGGACGAACCTCTGGTGTACCGGTTGTCACGCCAGTGGCATTGCCGGGTAGCTAAGTTCGGAAGAGATAACCGCTGAAAGCATCTAAGCGGGAAACTTGCCTTGAGATGATATTTCCCGGGAACTAGATTCCCCTAAAGGGTCGTTCGAGACCAGGACGTTGATAGGCTGGGTGTGGAAGCGTAGTAATACGTTAAGCTAACCAGTACTAATTGCCCGTGCGGCTTGTCCCTATAACCTTAGCAGGTTATATATAAGCTAATGAGATATGTGTTTGCCTGAAAAGTGCAATCATACCCAGTGTTGGGGTAACGAAACCCTCGTTACCCCAACACATGAAACAAAACTTTACTTCTTCTAGATTGCGTTGTGTGTTGCCCGATTGGGAACATATGACACTACAGTTTATGCCTGATGACCATAGCGAGTTGGTACCACCCCTTCCCATCCCGAACAGGACCGTGAAACGACTTTGCGCCGATGATAGTGCTGCAACCAGTGTGAAAGTAGGTCATCGTCAGGCTTTTATTAGAAAACCCTCCCAGAGAAATCTGGGAGGGTTTTTGCTTTGGGCAATCGAAATCGAATCGAAATCGGATCGGAGAAAAACACACACCTACTGCATGTATTGAGCCATTTATTTAGCCAATCGATATTTCCGGTACAACCATTCCTCATATAATCCGCCGTCACACATCAGCCAATCAGCATCCAACAAAATATCAAGCATCAAAATGACTATCCCAAAGTAAGCGTGCGCTCAAAACCGTCTATACCTAATCCTCAAATGTCCGCATGATTGCGTTGGAGGGTACAAATCGATTGTGCCCACAACTTCAAATTATGGACACAAATATTGAGTCGGTTACTCCCTCTAAGCGCAGTGGTTATCGGCAACATTCGATTGATTTCAAACGCATGGTGGTCGAACAATCCTTGATGGCTGGGGCCTCGGTGTCGCGGGTGGCGCGGGCCCACGATGTGAATGCGAACCAGGTATTTACCTGGCGTAAATTGTTTCGTGCAGGAGCCTATGAGATTGCCTCAGGCAAGTCCGTCAAATTGCTGCCAGTAGTTCTTGGCGACCCTCGGCAACCATCCCCTGCCAAGCCAGTCTTCACCACGGCCGTTACACCGACCGGCGTGATGGTCCTGGAAATAGGTAAGGCGCGACTTCGAGTCGAGGGCGTGGTGGATCCGTCTATGCTTTCCATGGTGCTGGCCCGGTTGCTGGCATGATCGGTTTGCCAGCAGGAACGCGGATCTGGATCGCAGCAGGCGTGACCGATATGCGTTGCGGTTTTAATGGGTTGGCAGCCAAGGTGCAAACGGCATTGGCCGATGACCCGTTTAGCGGTCACGTCTTCGTGTTTCGTGGCCGACGTGGCGATATTTTGAAGATCTTGTGGTGGACCGGCGACGGGCTGTGTCTGCTGGCCAAACGGCTGGAACGCGGCCGCTTCATCTGGCCGCAGGCAAGCGAAGGCGCGGTTTGTCTGTCGCAAGCGCAACTGTCAATGTTGCTGGAAGGGATCGATTGGCGACGTCCCGAGCGCACGCAACGGCCCCTGTCAGGCTTGTAAACATCGACGTCATTCGGTAAACTACGGGCATGTCAACGCCGCCCCACCTTCCCGACGATATCAGCGCTTTAAAAGCGATGATTACCGATCGTGATGCGGTCATTGCGTTGCACGGGGAAACGGTGGCGCAGCTACAGGACGCACTGTCCTCACATCGCATCGAAATCGAACACCTCAAGCTCTTCATCGCCAAACTCAAACGGCTGCAGTTCGGCCGCAAATCCGAGAAGCTGGACCGGCAAATTGAACAACTCGAATTACGGTTAGAAGATTTGCAGACAGAAGAAAGTGACGTTGCCAGCGCTGCCCCGGCAACGAAGCCAGTGCGTCCGAAGATACCACGCAAACCGCTACCGCCCCATTTGCCCCGGGACGAGAAGATCTATACGCCAGAGCATGCCGCCTGCCCCGATTGCGGTGGCGATTTGCGTCATCTCGGCAGTGACGTTGCCGAGCAACTTGAATTCGTCCCGGCCAGCTTTCGGGTCATCCGGCATGTGCGTCCCAAACTCGCTTGCACCTGCTGCGACTGCATCGTCCAGGCGCCGGCACCCAGCCGTCCGATTGCACGCGGTCTGGCGGGGCCCGGATTACTCGCCCATATTCTGGTGAGCAAGTTCGCTGATCATCTTCCGCTCTACCGGCAATCGGTCATCTATGCCCGGGAAGGTGTGGAACTGGATCGGGGATTATTGGCAGACTGGGTCGGTGCTGCCAGCAGCCTGCTGCGACCGCTGGTCGATGCGGTACGCCGTCATGTGATGGCAACGACCAAATTACATGCCGACGACACCCCGATCCCGGTACTGGCACCCGGCAATGGCAAGACCAAAACAGCCAGACTGTGGACGTATGTCCGCGACGACCGGCCATCGGGATCAACCGATGCCCCGGCAGTCTGGTTCGCTTACACGCCGGACCGCAAAGGTATCCATCCTCAGACCCATCTGGCGAAATTCGCCGGCGTTCTGCAGGCCGATGCGTATGCCGGATTCAACGCGATTTATGCAACCGGTCGTGTACAGGAGGCTGCGTGCTGGGCGCACGCGCGACGCAAATTCTTCGACTTGCATGCAGCACGGGCCTCGCCAATCACCACTGAAGCCTTGCGCCGCATCGGCGCATTGTATGAGATCGAAGCAAGCATACGTGGCAAACCGCCACAGGTAAGACAGGCAGTGCGCCAGGCGCAGTCGCGCCCGCTCATTGATGCGTTGGAAAGCTGGCTGCGGGCAAGTTTGTTGACGCTGTCGCGCAAATCCGATACTACTGCGGCGATCCTGTACGCCCTCAATTTATGGCCAGCATTAACCCGCTATTGCGACGATGGCAGCATCGAGATCGATAATTCGGCCGCCGAACGCGCATTGCGCGGTATCGCCATTGGACGACGTAATTATCTGTTTGCAGGCTCCGACAATGGCGGCGAACGTGCCGCCGCTATCTACTCGCTCATTGGGACGGCTAAACTCAATGGCGTCGATCCGGCAGCATGGTTGCGCTACGTCCTGACGCATATTGCCGATCATCCCGTCAATCAAATTGATGACTTCCTGCCTTGGAATCTGGCATCTAGGCTGGCGATCATATCTGCGCCAAAGCAATAGCCGCTGAAATGCGGGGCTGTCAATACGGCCTTTGAACGACGCTTACATAACCAGCAGCGCCATCACCACAACAGCGCCAAGGTACGCAAATTCTTCGACTTGCATGCAGCACGGGCCTCGCCAATCACCACCGAAGCCTTGCGCCGCATCGGCGCATTGTATGAGATCGAAGCAAGCATACGCGGCAAACCGCCGCAGATAAGGCTGGTAGTGCGCCAGGCGCAATCGCGCCCGCTTATTGATGCGTTGGAAAACTGGCTGCGGGCAAGCTTGTTGTTGACGCTGTCGCGCAAATCCGATACTACTGCGGCGATCCTGTACACCCTCAATTTATGGCCAGCATTAACCTGCTATTGCGACGATGGGCAGCATCGAGATCGATAATTCGGCCGCCGAACGCGCATTGCGCGGTATCACCATTGGACGACGTAATTATCTGTTTGCAGGCTCCGACAATGGCGGCGAACGTGCCGCCGCTATCTACTCGCTCATTGGGACGGCTAAACTCAATGGCGTCGATCCGGCAGCATGGTTGCGCTACGTGCTCACGCATATTGCCGATCACCCCGTCAATCAAATTGATGACTTCCTGCCTTGGAATCTGGCATCTGGGCTGGCGATCATATCTGCGCCAAAGCAATAGCCGCTGAAACGCGGGGCTGTCAATACGGCCTTTGAACGACGCTTACCTTGAACCATTCCACACCGAATGAAAGTAGGCAACGCACATGTAGGCAGTGGAGAGTGCGTATGTAATAAACAATATTTATGCTGGAGTAAAAGTGCTAAGCCGAAAAGCACTTTCTCTATAGAAAATTCAAAAATTAAATGTATTTTTTTGTAAAATTGAATCTGTTTTAATCGAATTGCGATACGCTAGATACATCTTATTAGCGGTTAATTTTAAAGGAAGTCATATATGAAAAAAATAGCACTTATTTTGGGATTGAGCATTGTTTGTCTCGGTGCTCAGGCTGCAGATTGGCAGATTGTCGGTCAAAGTGATGTCTCTAGTTTGAAGTTAGATAGAGATTCCATCAAAGAGATAAATGGCGTGCGTCAAGTATGGTCAATGTGGAATTTCCAACAACCTCGAAAAAATGAAGGCGACCCTACGTTTCCTACATTCAAATCCTATCAAGATTTGACAGAATATAATTGCACGAACAAAACTACGCGTTTAACAAAAGAAATTTTATTTGTTGAAAATGATGGGTTAGGCGATAAGCGTGATCATTCAGATGCGCTTAAAAACAGTAAATTTGTAACGCCAGTAAAGGGCTCTTTAGCTGACGGAATCATGACAAATTTTGTTTGCAACCAAACACTTGGCGGTAAATGATCTTAGTCGGAAAATTGGTTTTAGTGTAGAGATTCGACTGTGCTCAATCCTTAACACTTTATAAGTGATTAGGCGTTTTTTTGAAACTGAATATCTAATTGGTCCCGCCAACAGGAATCGGACCTGTATCTAGCGCTTAGGAGGCACTCGTTCTATCCATTGAACTATGGCGAGGGAAGGAAATCCAAGGGATGGAATAAGCGTTTGATTTTAAAGAAAAAATTCAATAAATTCAATGGCTTATAAGAATATTCTGTCCCTTGATTCGTCATTCCGATTGATGCAAGTAAACCCGATTTAACGTTCGTCCTGCTACATATTTGCTACAATCCGCACCCTGAAATAAAGGGGTGTATGGCATCTATATTAGCGGTGGGAAAACGTTGGCGCGGGCAAGTTCGCATCAAGGGCAAGAGTATAGCAAAAACTTTCAGAACTAAGGCAGAAGCTGAGAAATGGGCGCGAATTATACAGATTGAGATGGAATCTGGTAATCCGGCTACCTTAAAACTAAGCGTCGAAGCGCTCATTGACAGCTATCGCACTGTGCGTGAAAAATCCGGGCGCGGAGTTTCTCCTAAATCAAACGAACATTATTTGCTGAGGCGCCTGATTGAGAAATTGGGCGGTAAAACTGCGGCTGGATTATCTACGCAGGACATTGTTGGTTATGCCCAAAATCGGCGTACGCTCGATGGCGTTGGCGGTTATACCGTTGACATGGAGCTATCCAAACTCGGCACGGTTCTGCGTCACATGGCTGGCATGCTGGATGCCAATATCCCGGACGCGGTTGCAAAAGCGCGGCCAATGTTGAAGCATTTACATCTGGTGGAGGCGGGTAAAAAACGTGAGCGGCGTCCTACTGTGGAGGAGTTGACGTCCCTCTTTGCCTGGTTCGTCAATAATCCGCAATACACGCTGCCAATGAAGGACGTGATTACGGTTTTATTGCGCTCTGGCTTTCGGCGGGGCGAGTTGTTTAGGCTGACCTGGGCCGATCTGAATGAGGATGCGCGGATGGTGATGGTGCGTGATCGTAAGCATCCGCGGATGAAAATCGGTAATGACGAGTGGGTGCCGTTGATTGCCGATGCGTATGACGTTGTGATGCGCCAGCCGCGCAATGATGCGCGTATTTTTCCGTATGAAGCAGGGACGGCCAGCAAGTATTTTAAATGGGCGTGTGATGCGTCGAAAATCGTGGATTTACATTTACACGATTTGCGGCACGAGGCGGCTAGCGCGTTGTTCGAGGCGGGCTGGGAGATCCCGGAGGTCGCCGCGGTGACCGGTCATAAGGATTGGCGCAACTTAAAACGCTATACCAACCTTAAGCCGGAGGATATCGCAGAAAAGGGAAGGGTGATTATCTTCCCGAAGAAACTGGCCTAGTCGGCAGGCCTTGGATTTTCCTAATTCTCTTGCGTACTAACTCTCTTGCGTAATCAGATGCTGGTTATCCAAATATTCCGAGACCGCCTGATAGCTAGCAAAACGTCGCCCACCTTCAATGTACGTTTTTATCGGAAAAGCCCGAGCGCTTATTTGGTTGCGGAGGGTGCCTTCTTTAATGTCGAGCAGTTTCGCTAATTGCGGCAAATTTAATCGTATGCCAAAGTTATCCAAAATATATGCTTGTGTTAATAGCGCCATAGTTTCACCTCATTCATGTTTTTAATTAATCCTACGTAATAGATGTAAAGCGGTTCATGCTTTCGTTTCTCCACCGGCGCGGGAATACGCTCAATGTGCAGATTGTTAAACCACATTGGGAAGCCTCCATTTTTGTAAATGTGCCACTGGCCGGGAAGCGGAAATGCCGCTTTTCTTGTCGTCGGCCGCGTCAGGGGTATCACGATGCTCCTGGGTCATGACTGTTCCAAAATTCCCCAAATGCCACCGCCTGAATTCCTTGACCGCTTCGACCGAATCGTTTTCAAAATGCATCGTCGAAGGCGGCCCGAGTACTTCTGAACTGAGGAGGGCCGAGACAGGCACTGCGCGGAACAGACCCGGCCAGGGATGATCAAGTTCTATCCAGGCATTTAGCTCACCGTTACCTACATCCCGGCGCAGCGCATTGACATAGCCAATCTGAATGCCTTCGTCAGTATCAAAGGACACGCGGTCCCCAATTTTTGTCGTCATGTTTTGGGATGTCCTAATATTTTCATAGATCGCTTTCGCTTATAAAATGTGTGGATTGCCGCTTATCCATCGCTAGCTCCCCACAACATGCCCGCCGTCAGCACGCAGAGGACGGTCACCGACAACGTCGCGCTGATGAAGGCGCTGAACGGTACTTTTGATTGATCGAGTACCCATTTAAAAATGTTAGCGCCACCCCAAAACGCAAAAATAAAGAACAGCAAGAGGCAGATTTGCACCAGCAATTTCATCGCTATTTCCTTTCATCAAAAATGCGGGGGAAGGGGCAAGCATTGAGTGCCGCCCACGCGTCAATCAGCGCATTTTTGGCATCAAGGGGAAAGCAATTCGCATCAGGAATCATCCAGTCCGGCTGCTTTTCTGGCGGTGCCACTTCGGGGACCGTACAGTTATTTACACGAGTCCGAGGAAGGTCAACTGCCGCCCCGCCACGTGCCGATGCGTCTGCCTTCACCGGCGTCCATGTATGTCGCACCGACTTAAACACCACCCCAAACAAGGCCGCACAATGCACACCGTAAGGTGTAGATTTAATCGTCTCGCCATACCGGCCGATAAAGGTTTTGATATCCTTGGCCAGCGTGATGATCAGGTTTTTACGCGGCACGAGCGGGCCACCTTGCGCACGCAGATACTCGGCAAAGTCGGCGCGCTTTTCGCCTTCGATCTTTTGCGCAGCATTCCATGCGCGGCGCATCGGCTCTGGCGCTTCGTTCACCATTTCTTCTTTGATACGACGTAACTCGCGCCAGACCGTTACCGGTGCGCCGCCCCATTGCTGAAACTGGCGGATGCCCCAGCACGCAGCCCATGCTTCGATGCGCATTGATGGCACCAGCTCAACGCCGCCGATGCAGTCTGGGGCCAGGACATAACCGTCTTTGGTTTTATGGTCGCCGACGTGCGCGCCATCGATATTTTTGGCGACATATTTAGCGATGTAAGCGGCGGCGCTGCCCTTGCTCCAGTCGATCCGTTCGACTTTCAGACGCCGTGCAAACGCGCCCGGTTCGCCACGCTCAGCGCGCCATGCATAGCGTTTCATCAAGCGGATGACACGACTGGCCACGTCTTTCACATGCAGCGTTTTATAGTCAGGGGTAGAGCGCACAAACATCAGTAAATGCCAGTGCGGTGTGCCGTCGTGATGCGGTTCTACAATCCTAAATCCATACAGACCAATGCCGCGCCGGTCCAGCGCGGCACGCAACTGCGCCGTCACTTTCTTTAGATAATCATTCGCTTCTCGTGGCGTAGCGCCGCTGTATTTCGGATTCGGTTTGCCGCAATGCAAAGTGGCGTGGAAATGGGACGGACAAGTCCAGGTAATGAATAGGCCTTCATCGCCAAGTTCTTTGGCGATGGTTTCGAAGCCGCTGATGCGCAACATTAATTCTCCTCGTCGGATGGGTTTATTGGCCGTGCTGGTCCCGGCCAGTTCGGCCAGCGTGTATTGCTGGCCTAGCTCGTTTTCAAGTTTCTGGTTTTCTAGCGCCAATGCATTGCGCCGATTTTGGGCAAGTCTTGCGATGACCGTATCATGGCTGGCGTAGGCTTCGCCGCGATAGTGGACGTAGCCGAGTCGGATATTGCCCGCCTCAAAAGCGCGCCCGATGCGCTTACGCAATTGACCGCGCCACCAATGCGGATTGACGGCGCGTCCGATCACATCTTTGAGTTCTTCAAACTCCGGTGGATCGATGCCGTATTCAGCACATTCGCAAATGATGATCTGCTGTGCGTGGCGGTCCGAAGTCGCGCCCCAGAGAGCACAGGAAACATGCGCCGCCGCTTTCTTTGCCGTGGCAACAATATCCGCATCGTGCTGCGATAAATCTACGCCGGCCGGAACATACCGTTCAGCAAAATCCCGCACGAAATCGGTCGCCAGTGATTCGTAAATTTTGTGCCACGATGACCACGCCATTTTATCCAGCGTCTGGTTGATAACGCGCTTGCGCCATTTGTAAGGAAGGCGTGCCAACTCCGGTGCAAATCGGTCCGATTGTAAGAAGGTCAGATGTCGCTGTCGGCTGGGTAAAACGATGCGTTTAGACTGCATGCAAAACCCGTTCAAACATCCCGACCGAGGCCACCACTGCCGCCTTGATCGCAGCCCGTTCCGACGCCGAAAACGAATGAATCGGACTATCCCAGCGCGTCATCGGCAAGCCTGCCACGTATAAGACGTAACGTCGTGCATGTTCGGGCGTCGCGCCCCACGATTGGGCTGTCAGGCGCTGAATCTGCGGCGCATCATTGCGTAGCTTAATTAACCGCCGCGCCGCCAGCAATTTCACCTGCGCGGTGTCTGCCGGCGTCAGCGTTCCGGCCGCCAATTCCCACCCGGCGATGATCTGACTGGCAGGCGTAAATGACAGATGGTTATCGATCAACGATGCGCCCATTACCAGTCCCCCGCCATGCCGCCAAGTTGACCAATAAATACGGCGATCTGCTCATCCAGAACCGCCCCCACCGTGGCTGTATGGCTGGCGCTAATCAAATGCGTGCGCGCCAGAAACCAGTTGCGGAGGTTCAGCTTGCCGATCAACAAGGCGTAAGGTGTGTTGGCGATCATCGGCTTAATCTCCCACCCAACCAAGCGCCACCGCAAACGCTGGTGCAAACATCACAAAGCCACACAAAAGACCCGAACAAAAAATATCGAGATAGGTCTTCATACTTAAATCACACCTGCAATGTGGCTATTCAGTAGTGACTTGCGCATATACTTTTGCGCGTATCCGATCATGTCAGGTCGTGATACGCCTTTTAAAACAACCGAAGGAACTTTATGAAAACAGCCCTTATCCCCGCCCAGGAAATCGGAAAACTGGATGCCGAAATTCTCAATAAGCTCGAACTGCACACCTTCGAAATGCGTGCCGTTACAAGAGAGAAAATGATCATCGGTATCCGTAATGAGCAACGCGAGATTTACCGTGTCATTGGCGTCACTGGACTGGGACTCTTTCTTAATACAATCACTCAACTGGTCAGTCTGAATCTGGTCGATGAACTTGAAGCTGCGACCGACCCAAAGAATGGTTTTGACGCCATCTTTAGCCCACACTAAAGGTATTTTCTTCGCGTCGTCTTGACCTTGATGTGCCGTATTAATAATATTTTTCATCATGTTTTCCTTATTTCAGGGTGAGCAAATCCCGCATGCCTGATGTCAGGCATTGCCGGGACCAACGTAAGAGGGGAAACGCGCTAGCGAAGAGTTATGGCGGCGCGAGAATGTGGTGTGCGGTCATATCAGTTCAATCGTTCTTGAATAACGCCAACTGATTAGCGCAAGCGTTGCGGACGTGCTGCGACAAATGAATCCGCACCTCCGGGTTAGGGATGGCAGACATCGACAACGTGCGCAGCACTTCCAGACTGGCGACAAAACTATGACCGCAATCCGGGTTCTGGCACATATAGGTGATCTCTTTCATCAGGGTAGACATCGTGCGGCTTTTGGCAGCGCGCACGCGGCATTGGCAATGGGGGCAAGGGATGCTGATTACGCGCATGGTGGCGCGTCCGGATCAATCAGCGGTTTAACCACGTATAACGCACGTTTTTTGTTCGTCATCACTTTTACTTGCTTGCGTATGCGTGCCTTCAATACCAGCGTCAGCGCTTGCTCCAGGCTATCCAGCCCATGCTGCAGGCGAATCGCTTCAAGTTGCGCCAATTGCGTATCGGTGTATTCCGCAGGGAATGCGTAGTCGGCCATTTTCGTCAGACTTTCGTGGTCTTCTGTTAAGCGGACTTTTTATCTACGATGGCATGGTCGTGGTTGCCAAACAGATCTGCCAGTTCTTGCATCACAAGTTGCCGTACCAAGGCTGACGGATGTTCGCCCTGATAGTTAGCCAGCGCGACAATGACGTCGTGCTCGTATTTATCAAGACGAACGGTCAGGCGGTTAGTACGGATGCGATTGATATCGGGATACATAGGTGCGTCCTGTCGAAATTTTTGATGAAATAAAATCAAAGTTGGGATGGATGATTTACATCAGTTTTTTTCTTTAATAAAAGCCAATTTGAACTGTCCATAAAGGAGGACCCAAAAAGCAGCACGACATAACTGGTGGGCAGTGATCAACCTGCTTCGCCAATCTTTTTTATGACATTGAAAGTATAAATTTTCATGATTTCTATCAGAATATATGTGCAACCTAATACCGAACTATCGTTTAAGGAAGTGCTGGACGCGTCCGACATTAGCTACAATGAAATACACATTTTTTCTAATCGCTTCTCCACCCCTATTCTCGAAATCATCGGTAAAGTTAATGATGGTATGCCTTGGTCCAGCATCGAAAGAGTGCTAATCGCTTGGCTCTCCCACGTTTCAAATCGTCGCGTTACTGTGACGAGAGAAAAGCCGGATGGGCAATACGAAAAAATTGACGCTACTGGCTATTCGGCAAAACAAATAAATCACATGCTCCGTGATGGTGATGAAATTCAATTAACCGAAGATAAAGCTAAAGCCCAGGCGCGCACGCAGCGATCCTTGTGACACCAATGCAGGTTGTTTTTCTTTAACATTTTTTGACTTGTTGCGATGCTGCTATTTTGGGGCCAGCACTTCGGGCACACCATCCCAACATATAAAATCCGGCAGTCAAAAAATGACCAAACCAGACCATCGCAAAAGTCATAAGGAGAGAGATACACAAATTAAATCTGGCGAAGTTCTTGCTGCAGCGTGGAATTTTGGCGAGCTCTTCCGGGACAAATAGCACTGCGATAAAGGCCGCTGATATGAACCACAGCCAAAACAATAATAAGTTGCCCGCTACATTGATATTCTGCAATTTCCACGCATACAGTAAGGCGATGCATATTGAAGAAGAGGTTATGGCAAAGAGCCACCGACGCACTTGATTGATCGCAATGTCAGTGCGCTGAAGATTTGTTTGCATAGCTGAACCTTAAGGTTATGGATTTGAAGCAAGTTCACGCTTGTAATCGGCCAGGCCGCGCAGAATCATGCGTCGAAGGAAAGAGGCGCGGGACAGGAATTCATCAGAGGCACATTTCTCTATGGCGGCCTGTTCCTCTGGTGTTAAACGAATGCCGAGAGATTGGGCGAGAATGTTTTTGGGAGCGCGTCGTACTTTGGTAAGTCTTTTCATAATGGTATGCTCTGTATTCGCTAGGGATGGCGCAAATATAGCTCCTATTTGAGAGCATGTAAAGAAATAAGTGTGCACAAATGAGATCAGTCGGCGAAATATTAAAAGAAGAGCGTCAAAGGTTAGGCATGAATCAAGACGATTTTGCCGCAGTAGCCGGGTTAAAGCGGCGCGCTCAAACGCTTTATGAGCAAAATGAACGAGCACCGGACGCGCTTTATTTACGAGCGCTGGCGACTATTGGAGTTGATGTGCAGTACATTCTCACCGGAGAGAAAGCGGCATCAGCAATCACGAAGGACGAGAAAGAATTGCTGTCTGGGTATCGTTCCCTAGACATTCGCGGTAAATCTAATATGCTCGGCATGCTTGATGTAATGGGTGCAGCCGCGACAGCGCCAACAGTGACTACATCCACCGTTACCCGACATAACATTGGCAGCGTCCAATTTCACGGAGAAGTTGGTGGTGTCAGTAACGGCGATCAGCACACAGCCGGGGACTTAAACGTTCGCGTCGTCAGTAAAAAAAAGAAAAAAGACATTCGAGAATAATCTCCCCGCAACAACCGGAAAAGTCATCGCACTTCAAGGATATATCCGACAAATTGTATTGGGAGATATCCACCAATCAGTGAATGTCAGCAGGCGATTAGTCGCGTTTGCCCTAGCTGTTGTTTGTGTCTGCGTATGCGTATGGCTATCGCTTTGCTCTGCACCAGACATAAGTGCTTCAACGCTCAAACTGGTTCGCTTGACCTGCATGGTGGACGATAAAATTTACTCAGTAGGCAGCGCAAGAAAAATGCCATCAGGCGAAGTCCTGGAGTGCCTGAATTCAGGTAGCAACGGGGGGGCGCATTGGCATGAGATTGAAAGATCACGTCTACGCTAAGGTCGATTTTTATGAAAATCCATACCTGGCATTTATGGCAGCGTCCACCAGACTGTTGTATGGTGGATTTAAAACGCAATATGGCATGAACAATCACTGGCAAGCCGGTCACTTTCATTACCATTTGCATGCTTAAACAGGAAAAAAGGCCCAGACCGCTTTAGCAGTCTGGGCCTTACCCAATATATCCACGTTTAGTTTGGCTTGCCCTTGCCCTTGCCACCATCCAAAGTAAGCTTCACGTCATGGGTCGCATGTTTAAATGCTTTCAGATTTCGGGTCGCAAACAATTGAGTGATGCCTGGGGCGCTGCATGGTTTGATGCGGCCGTCATACACGTAGCGTCGGAACGTGCCGATCGATACTTCAAGATAGTCGGCTGCCTCTTGCGCTGTAAATTCGTCGTTGTCGAGATGCCAGAATACTTGCTGATCTTGTAGATTCTGGTACGCGTGTTGGTCACGGAACGCGTTAATGGCTAGCAGAGAGAAAAAACGCACGCGTTCTTCCATAGGCATGGCTTGAAGGGCTTGGAAAAGCTGTTCGGCTGTTACTGTATTCATATCCCTACACTTCCTTGAGATACTGATTGAATGGCCGTCTTTATTGAGATTGCATGTTTCTATATTGGTTCAAAATAGGTGCCAATTACCAATGCAACTCATGTTTTTTTAGGGCATAAGCTTATGAGTGCGTGTGTTTCATCTCTATTTATTGAATAAATTCCCTCTTACATCTCGGTGAAATAGATTGCCTGCATAGGCGTAATTGCCGATTCCGCCGCCCCGATGAGGGCAGAGGGGAGATGTGACGATGTTATAAATCGATGTTAGCGGTAGCAAGTTGATGCGGTAAACGCGGGGCAGGACGGGGCAGATTCGTTTGAAAAAGTGTCTGCCGGGGTCGGCGCTACGGTTGCTAGTGTTGTGATTAGGGGCGATACAAAAAGTAAAAAGGCCGCTAATGCAAAGAAATGGAGAGACGCCCAAGACGCTGAAGTGTGTTTTGTCGCCGAGCTGGGGGAATGTCAGATTAACGCCAACGCGATCATGAAACGCGACGACCAATAGGGCCGCAACACCTCGCAAGGCTTGAATTGCCTGAATATTTTTTGGTCCGGATGGCAATGGGATTCCCTTTAAGTGCAAAGCATGGCCAAGCCACTTGTTAAAATCCAATTGCACTTACTCGGAAATGTGAGTGGATTGTAACCTAATCTGTTGTCGTTACGTAAGTTACGTAACATCCGTAACATACGTAACGTTTTGGCATCGTCAGAGGTTATCGCTGTTCTCTCGAATAATCTCCCGCACAACCTTAATGTCATGCCATTCCCCGTTAACCGCACGCTGTGCACTTTGCCTGCTGGCATAGACGCGGGGGTTGCTTTTGAGATGGCGATTGCTTCCGGCCTGTACCTGACCTGATTTGTTGGTCGTTTTATCCCGCCAGACTGCCTTTACGCCGGTGATGTTTTCATCAGGGTCTTTTTCTATCTCGCGTTCGGCCTCTTCTTGCGCCATTTTCATTTCGAGTTCGATCTGTTGGGTGTACCCGCTGCTGCTGATGCTGCTGCCGATTTTGACGATAAGCCATTCGGTGGCATCAATCTGCGATTTAAAGCCGGTGGTAATGATTGGGGAGTGTGCGATCAGGCGGGGATCGCCCAGCGCGAGATGCAATTCAAAGGTGGATACGCCGCGTTGAATGCGCTGCCATTCTGCGATGGCGGATGTACGTGCATCAGCTTCGTTGGCGAAAGTGGTTTTTAAAGACTTGCTGTTCCCCGCGATGCCGACGATGACGCTGCGGCGACGGGCATATCGCTGGTCATACCAGAACGCCCGCACGCCGCTGTAACTATCCCGCTCGGCGCTGTGATAGCGATGATTGTCGCCCAGACTGCGGAGGATCTGGACCACTGGCAGCGCTTTGCCGGTAACGTTGCGGTTTTGATTGATCGGCACAAACAGTAATGTGTCGTTTTTTACAGTGGTGATGGCGTCGTATTTTTTACCCAGACGCCGCAGAAAGGCGGCATCGCTTTCGCGGGTCTGGTCGATATGCCTGACGGCGACATTGCGCAAGGCGTCGGCGATCCCGGCTTTGAGTTCTTGTCGAAAGGCGATGACTTCAATGATTGCGCCCAGCGTGGTGTCGTGGAAGCTGTGTTCTTCTAATTGCCGAAAGGTGTCGATCAGGTTGGCAGTGCGGGCGCGCAGCGTGATGGTATCCGGTGCGCCGGAATGTTCGACTTCATCGACGGTAAAGCTGCCTTTATCGACCAGACCGATGTCGTTGCCGATACCGCGCCAGCCAATGTGCAGATGGATTTTGGCACCTCTGGACGGGATCGCGAGTTTGCCGTCGGTATCGTCCAGTACGAGATCGAGCTGGTCGGCTGCATCGCTGCGGCATTCGGTCAGGTTGAGGCTGATCAGGCGTGGACGCAGGATAGCGGTCAGGTCGCGCTCATCGAGCGTCACGCGGAAATCGGGAATGCGGGACGTCATAATTGTTTGCCGATGCCACCGACAGCATTGCCCACGATGTTGCCGACCGCACCGGTGACGGTCTTGCCGATCCCTTCCAGACTGAGCATGTTTTTGATGCTGCCCAGATTGCCCAATCCGCCCAGCATGCTTAATACGGATTCATCGGTGCGTGTCAAGCTGATAGAGAATTCCACCCGGCCCGCATCGCCATTACGTGCTAGCAGGCTGCGGCCTTCGGTCATGCCGGTGATGACGAATGCGCCGTAAATCCGGCCGGTGCCCTGTATTAATATCCACGATTTGCCGGTATCGGCCATCAGGCGCACCGCGTCGAGCGAATACAACGAGCCGGTCAGTTCCGGCGCGATCCAGCCGGACAGCGTGATGGTGTCGTCGCCCTTGCCGGTGTATTGCCAGGCGTCACGCGCGCCGACACGGGCGTTGCTGACGTGCTTCCAGGCGGTCTGGCGCTGCAACTCCTGATACGCCAGCGTGGGCAGGCTAAATACGAACATGCCGAGGCACATCATCATGGCAATGCTCCTTAAAGTTTAGTAGTCATGCAGGCTGGAACGCAGGCGCGCGGCCTTTTTACGATCACGTTGTTCCAGCGCGTTGGCAACTGATCGCGCGATGGCGTTTTCATCCATGCCGGGGGGTGCCTGAATGGTGATCTGGTTGGTGTCGCCGTGCACGACCATGCCGCTGCCGGCTGCACGCGGTGCTAATGGCGGGTGGACATTGAACGCCATCGCGGGCATGGTCGCTGCACCGATGGCGATCCCGGCACGCAATTGGGAGAGGCGCTTTGCCATGTCGCTGGCTGGATTAATCGGCGCACGCTTATTGCGTTGCAGTCCGATGGTGCGGCCTTGTCCGTGGTTAGCGCCGTATCCGGCAAACTGACGGCTTGGGCTGTTGATGCTGTCTTTTTCTGTAGCGGCTTTGGGGAGGATCCTGGCGATGCCGGTGGCGATAGAATCTAGCAAAGGGAATTTGTTGCGCAGGCCTTTGATCAGTCCTGAAATGATGTTGCCGCCAAACTCTGTAAATTTATCTGGCATCTCCACCCCGAAATAGCGCATGACTGCGGCAAAGGCGGTATAGAACAGTCCGATTGGCGACCAGTTGAGGATCAGCGCACCGACTCCCGCAATCCCGCCACTGAACGCGGTTTTGACGTCATCCCACAGCCCTTTGCAAATTGCTTTGATCTTGTCCCATACGATCTCAAAGATGGCGGTGACCTTATCCCAGAGATCACTAAAAAACTGTTTGATCGGCTCCCAGTTTTTATAAATCAGATAGGCGGCGATGGCGAGTAATGCAATGGCGATAAATAGGGGGTTTCTCAGCAGCAATTTTCCAACAAAAGAGAACGCTTTACCAATATTTTTGATTGCGCGGACGACGCCACCGCCCTTAATGCCGAGTATCCCGAACGCCACTTTGACAACGGCGAGAGGCACGGCAATGGTCGCCAGTGCCAACGCCAGCATGCCGACGACCGCCAGAACGACGCCGATGATAAGGGCAATTTTGAGCAGCGTGGCGGTCAGTTCAGGATTGTTTTGCATCCACTTGCTGGTGTTGCGGATGATTTCCGTGATTTCCTTGGTGACCTTGCGTAACGGGCTATCCATGGAATCCGATGCGGTAATACCCAGATCTTCCCAAGAGGATTTCAGCGTTTGCAAGTCGCCCGCTAAATTTTCGGCCATAACGGCTGCCGTTTTTTTTTGCGATGCCTTTGGCGTTTTCGATGATGGCAACGTATTTGTTGATCCCTTCGGCGCCTTGCTTTTCGATCAGTGCGGCCATTCCGGCGGCGGGTTCTTCACCGAATATTTGTTTGATGAAATCAAGCCGCTGGCCGCTGCCCATGTTTTTGGTGGCAGTGGCGACATCGCGCAACAGGCTGGGAATATCGCGCACATTGCCCTGCATATCGCGGGCATTGATGCCGAGTTCTTTGAGGGCCGCACCAGCCCTGGAAGTGGGCGCAGCCAGCCGCAGGATCATCGACCGTAATGTGGTCCCGGCCTGACTGCTTTTAATCCCGGCGTTGCCCAATAGACCCGCCATAGCCGAGGCCTGTTCTAACGACATGCCCGCCGCTGTTGCCACCGGGCCGACATATTTCATCGTGTCGCCCAGCATTTCCAGATTGGTGTTGGCGGTCGTAAAGGTCATTGTCAGCACATCGCCGACCCGGGTCATCTGATCGGCTTGCAGACCGAAACTGGTCAGGATATCCGACGAGATATCGGCGGTGCGCGCCAGGTCACTGTCACCCGCTTTTGCCACCGATAAGATGGTTGGCATGGCGTGCAGAATCTCTTTGGGCCTGAAGCCTGCCATCGCCAGATAGCCTTGCCCTTGTGCGGCTTCGGTGGCGGTGTAACTGGACGACGCGCCCAGATCGCGCGATTGCTGACGCAACCCTTTGAAGTCACCGGACCGTTGATCGAGGCCGGTCAATGCCTGCACACGGGACATGGCGGCGTTGAAGTCGATGCCGGGCGTGAGCATTCTTTTAGCGCCCATTAACAGGCCGCCGCCTAACGCGCCACTGGTTACGCCGACGGTAGCCGCCTTGCCTGCAAATTGGCGGGTTTTGTCAAACCGGGCGCGCACTTTTGCCATGCGTTCCTGCTGGTGGGCGACGGCGGTCAGTTGCCGTTTTTGTTCTTCCATTCTGGCGGTGGTGGCAGCGATCTCGGTGCGCAACTGGCGTTGATGCTGCGCGAAATTAGCACTGCTTTTGCCTGCATTGGTGATCGCGCCACGGAGTGCGCCGGTCTGAACCCCGGCTTTTGCCATCTCGTCGCGCAGGCCTTGCAGTTTGATCCGGTCCTGATGGCATTGTTCTTTGAGTTTTTTGGCGGCTGTTTGGGCGCTCTCGAAACTTCTTGTCATTTCTTTGGTGGGGTTCACCACCGCTTTAAGTTCTTTCGCCAAATCATTCACTTTGATTTGCGCGGTCTTTAATTTGTCTGACGTGGCGATTAGTCCGGCATGCAATTCACGGAACTTGCCGGTTGCGCCTTGCTGTTTGTTCAGTTCTTTTAGTCTGTCGTGGGTTGCTTTCAGTGCCTTGGACGTGGGCGTGGCTGCGCCCCGGATTTTTTTGAGCGGACCGGTAACTTTGTCCAGCGCTGTCAGGATGACTTGTAGTCTCAGGTCCGCCATTTTTACTCCGCTTATTCTTTCGTTTATGGCTCTACTTATTGTTCTGCTTATTGCTCTGCTGTATTGCGCAGGCGGGCGCGTTCACGCCAGTCCATTAATTCACTGATCTCAAAATCAGCCATTGCCGCCGGGTCCCAATGGAACACCACGGCAATGTCTGCCATCGCGTTTTCTACACAGTCTGGGAGACCATGTTCCGATCCGCTTTCTTGGCTAAAAAATAGGCCACCTCGGCACCCAGCGCCATCAGATCGGCGAGGTCGAGATTGTTCACGTCTTGCGTTGTTAAGATCGGTTGCGTGATGCGGGGTAAGACTTTTTGCAGCGCCATGACATCGAGGTTGGCGACATCGACTAGCGAGACGCCGCGTAGTTCTCCGGCTTTTGGTTTGCGTAGCTGGATGGTGGTGATGACGGTATCGCCGCGCTGGAGTGGTTCGTCCAGAGTGACTGTCACGAAGTTCGCATTGACGGAGATTGTTGCAGCGGTATTTTTTGGCATGGTGTGATCTTTTTCTAGTGGATGTTGGATGACATAAAGAGGGTGGTCTGGCTTACAAGCCGATTGCTTTACGCAGGCTGTCGTTGACGCTGAGACCCTTGATTTTTTCGATACTGTTCATGAAGTCGAGTTCGATCAGTTCGACGTTATCGACCGTCAATTTGTAGTAACTACAGGCGGTGGTAAATTTATGCGTGGTGTCGTCACCGACCTTGCACGACCCCATATCGATTTCTTTATGGCGACCGCGCACGACGACTTCGACTGCGGATACTTCGCCGGTGTCGTCATTCTGAAATGCACCGGCGAAGCGCAGCTGGACGGCGTTATGCGATTTGGCGGCGTATTGCGCAAGGGCTTCGAGGATCAGGCCGCCAGCGGTCCATTCCAGCGTCAATGCTTCGTTGCCCATGTCGACCATGACCGGGCCGGACATGCCGCCGGCGCGGTACTCTTCCATCTTGCGGCTGAGTTTGGGCAAGGTCAGTTCTGGCACCAGCCCGATGTAGGCTGCGCCGTCGTTGAAGAGATTAAAGTCTTTGAGTTTGCGGGGTAGGCCCATGATAGTTTCCGATTGGTAAGGACGTGTTTATGCCGTGATGCGGCTGGCGAAATCGGCCAGATAACGGTCGGTAATGCGTTGCTGGAAGGTCAGATTTTCTAACGGCGGGACGGGCGTGTAATCGTAGTCAATTGCCAGCTTGCCGGACTTCAACGTTTCTTTGCTGTTGAATTGTTCGTCATACCAGGCGGTGCCGTCGATGATGTATCCCTGCGCTTTGAGATCACGAAATTTCGCATTGATGCTTTCGATCAGGTCTTTGACCAGCGACGGATGCAGCGGCTTGTCGACATAACTAAAGTGGGCTTCGGCGATGGTGTCGGCTAATACCTGCGCGGTGCGGGTGTAGTTCTCAAAGAAGAAAAATTCCGGCACTTCACACGTGCGCGATCCCCAGAAACGAAAGCCGCCGTTGTTGATCAAGGTGGTGACTTCTTTGCCATTCAGATAACCGGCGTCGGTGGCCGGATCTTGCAGGTCCCAGAAGACGTCGCTGCTGATGCCGGTCGGGCCGTTGACGACCATGTTCGATAGTGTTTTGTGCCAGCCGGTTTCCTCGTCGATTTTGGCGCGCAAGCCCAACGCGTAGGCGACGGCCGGAACGCTGGTGTCGGCGTTGGTGGCGGTATCCCAACTGATGAAATCCGGCCACATCAGCATCAGTTCGCGCTGGCCGAAATCTTTACGATAGGCGACGGCATCTTCTTTGGTCAGGCAACCGTGGGCCGATGCGTAGACGAACGCACGCAGTTGTTGCGCCACGCTGACGAGCGCATTGGTGACAGGTTTGGTATCGAGTCCGGGCGCACCTAAAATGCGCGGCTTGATGCCGAGTTTGCTTTGCGCGGCCAGCAATGCTTTGATGCCGGTGTATTTGCCGCTGGCGGTGACGGTGCCGATCACGTTGCTGGTGGTTTCGGCGTCGTCTGCGCCTTCTGCGACACGGACGACAATGGTGAACGGTTTGGTTTGCGCGCCGATGGCTTCTAAGGCACGACGCAGCGTGCCTTGCGTGCCTGCTTTGCCGAGGGCGGCGATGACGTTGGTCAGCAGTACCGGCGTGTCTAACGGGAACGCCTCCGGATCGGCATCCCCGGCGGTGGCAATTAAGCCGATGACGGCGGTGCTGATGGTGCGGATCGGGCGCGTGCCTTGATTGATTTCGATGACGCGCACGCCGTGGTGGTAATCGGTTGCCATATTGATTCCTGTGATTGGTCAGTAGTCGGGTTAATCCGCTGGCGCGTCGGGGGCGATCGGCCATGTGATGCGGTGTGGAAAATGGTTTTGTCGGGGCAGGCGGTGTAAGTCCACGCGATAGATTTTCCAGGCGCGCGCGCAGGCGATATCAGTCGCACTGGCATCGTCGATATCGATGCGATCCTGGTATTTGGTGATGGCGCTGCTGGCATGGTGCAATGCTCGTTCGATGCGCTCTGTGGCGGCGTTGAAGAACTCGGCTTCGGTGGGGAAGTAATCCGAAACGTCGCCCCAGTGCCCGGCAACGCATTCGGCATAAATGGCGCGGCCATGTGTTTCGGGATCGTATGGCGCAGCCAGAAAGAGCCAGTAATCCGGATTGGCGTCGAATTTGACTTCGCACAGAATGCCGTTAGCTTGTCGCACTGGATTGCGGACATCTGCATAGCTAAAACGGTCCGCTGGGGCAACCGAAGCAGACGCCACCGGCGGTGTCAGGTCCGATGCGATGTCAGTGAGAGAGGAGGGGTTTTTTTGCTTTGTCATTATCCGACCCTTTGCCATAAAGAGATGCGTGTGCCGATGTTGCCGTCGCCGCCCGAGCCATAGTCGTAGGCCGCGCCGCGCAATTCCCAGGTGCCGACACCCACCTCGGATGACGTATGATTTTTGTTGAGTCGGTAAGAGCCGATTGTATTTTCTTGTACGCCCGGTCCCGCCAGTTGATGCGCATAACTGGCTGTGGTGGCGTAATTGACGCTAAAACCGGCAGGGTTATATAGCGCACAATCGGCAGGATTATCATCGCCGCCGTGCACCCATGCCGGATTGCCACTGCGCCCTTCCCATTGCAGCCGAATGCCGCCGCTGCCGCTGACTTTATCGCCGGGATTAAAATTTTGGCCGGTCCACGCCTCGATCCATGCGGTCCAACCGTTAATATTGACGCGGGTCAATATCTGGTTATCGGTGGTATGTGCCTTTTGCATAAGCCAGTTACCGCCACCGGGCGCAATACTGCCGTTCAACGAGGAAGTGAAGACTTGTCCATACGCACTGGGACGGTTTGCGGTCGCTTCTAACGTGTAGGTGGCCCAGCCCATCGGGGGCGTATTTATATCGGCAATGATTGGCGTTCCGCCATCGGGTAATGTGCCGTTTTGTCCTTGCGTCAATGCGCGCTTTCCAGCAATCGCCAGCGCATCGACGTTGCCGCCGGTCAGCGGCAGGTAATGTGCAAGATCGGCGTTCAGCCTGTTCTGGAATACAAAGTCGCCCAGATCGGTGGCATCGACGGTTGCTTTAAGACTGTTTTTTGCCCAGCCGATTTTGACTATATTGGGATTTTGTTGAATGCCAGTGCCTTGCTGCACCGGGCTAAAGCCTAGCGTATTTTGTTTGGATGCCGGATCGAAGGTCACTGTATCCCATGCCAGTTTCCAGGGGCGGCCTTTGAAGGGCGGTGCTTCATTCAGATAGCCGGTACGTTCCCACGTTCTTTGTGCGAGACCGCCATCGCTATAGACCTGACGGATGAACGCGCCGCCAACGACAGTCATCAGCGTGCCATAGCCCTCGCAGCCTGATGGCAAATGGGTATGGGCGAGCATGCCGCGATCGTTGGCGACGGAGACTTCGCGCACGCCGGTTTCCATCAGCGTATCGCAATCAGTGTCACTGTTGGTGTAGGCCGCCAGGGTGCGGAAATACAGTTTATTGCCGCGTTCCGGCGTCAGATATTGCGTATGTGGATCGGCTTCGGCTTTGTGCGTGGCGATAGTGTGGGCCAGCGCCGGGGTTAGTGCGGCCGGGGTGACGGCGCGCACGCTATCTATACCTGCAACGGTTTCAACTGCGGTCGCCAACGCAACCACACCTTGTCGTTCAGTACTTGCCGGAGGATTGGTAAAGTTAGCGTTGCCAAATGTCAGCGCGGCTACATTGATGGTGGTAAAGATCGTATCGGCAGATAACAGCAACATCGATTGCGCCGACTTTTCTAAGATCGGTTCGGGTTGTCCGTAGACGCCCAGCAGTACGCCATTGCTCAGCCAGTAGCCAATGCCGCGGACCGTGTAGGTGTCCGTGCCATCGTCGCGGATCGTGACGTGGATCGTGTCTGCTGCAACGACTTCGCCGGAGATGGTTTGCAGGCGTTTGAATTCCTCCGGCAAGTTGGTCATGTCTTCGCTGGGTGTGAAAACGGCGGCCGTTAAGCCAATTTCTGCAATCGTCAGCGGCGCGGTGCCGTCGTGTGCGGCGTTGACCAGCGCGGCACGCCCTGCGGTGGTGGTCATGATGTGGAGTCCGGACATAGGGTAATCAGGCTTCGGTAAGGTTAAGACGGGCATAGATTACGGGGCGCAGCCCGGTCACGATGGCGATGGCGGTCTGGGTATGGGTGCCTTGCGTAAACGTAAAATGGCTGCGGACTGGTTTGGTGCGGTTGACCTCGGCGATGACGTCATCGACAAAGGCGGCGGTCGCCGTTTGTCCGCCTGCGCCGGTCAACGTCATCAGCAAATCGAAGGTGTGCGGCGCGCCCATTGGCGTCTTCTGCCACCACTCCCGCAAAAGAATCGATCCACCAAAAGCGGCGACGACATCCTTGACCGATTTGGCGGTGCCTTTTTGCCGATGGATGGTCATGGCGCTGCGCACGCGGGCGCGGCGGACGGCTTCGCTCCAGTACGGTTTCCAGTTGTCTATCGACAATTGCCACGCCAGCCACGGCAATAAATTGATCGGGCAGGTATCGGCGTTATAGAGTTGGCGCAGTGGCACCGGCACGTCTGAAATGCGGGCTAAGGTTGCTTCCAGCGCACGTTCTTGCGGCGTGCTGTTCGGTGGCAATAGTGACTTGCATGACTTACTCATAGACGCCGCCATAAGTGACCGCGATATCGTCGCAATACGAGGCCTGAAGATGTGACACGGCCAGATCGGCGGTCGGTGCGGTCAATGCCACGCGCTGGACCCCGGCCACGTGTAAGGCCGCGTAAATGCCGGACAACGTCGGTACACGGCCAATGCGGTGGGCATCGGTGACGTATTGCTGCATCCGTCGCTGTGCTTCCTGAATGACGACCATTGCGTCGGGACCGGGAAAGGTGAATAACGTAGCGCGAATCTGATAATCGACAATCTGCGCCGATCGGACGATGAGATGGTCGGTTAAGGGACGTACATCGTCGGCACCGAGGCGGCGGGTGACGCGGTCAATTAATGCGGGCGAAGCGGTGCCATCACCTTCTCGCGATAACACCGTGACGACCACTACGCCGGGCGATGGACTGGTGGCGGAGGCATCCAGCACCTTGCCATCGGCCCCCAGCGCATGGAAGATATAGGCGCCTTCCGGACCGGCGACTGAGAAGCCTTGCGGGGCCAGCTGGATGCGTTTTCTGAAATCAGCATCGGATTCCATGACGGCATCCTTTCCTTTGTCTGGATCAGCGGGTAACAGCAGCAGACGCGGCACGTCCATTAATGCGCCTAAATGATCGAGATCGTCCTTCATTGCATACGCCAGCATCACGGCGCGGGCGGCTTCATTGACGCGTTGGCGCACGTGTAATTCACGGTAGGCGGTGACTTGTAAAACCTTCATTGCGGGATCGGATTCTTGCAAGCCGTTAAAGGCCGGATCGCGTGCGATCAGGTCGGCCAGCTGCGCGGCTAGAATTGTCTCAAAGTCGAGCGCTTCGATAATGTTCGGCACCGGCAGCTGCGACAGATCAATTGCGGAGGTACTCATAGCGCGGCTTCTTGCTTGACGGGAATGGTCAGTTGCACGCTTTGTTCATTGGCTATGCCATCCAGCAGCAACGTCGCTTTGCCATCGTTGTTTAACGCTAATTGCACGCTGGTCAGATGGATGCGCGGTTCCCACAATCGCACTGCGTGGGCGGTGGCGGCATACAGGCGTAAGGTGGTTGCGCCATTTAACGGCTGATCTATTAGCTCGGGCACTTCGGAACCATAGTCGCGCCGCATCACGCGTGCGCCGAGCGGCGTGGTGAGGATGTCGGCCAGTGACTGGCGGATGTGGGCGAGGCCGGATAAAGCGCGGCCAGTACTGCGATGCATGCCGCTCATTCTGGTCCGCCTGTATTGTCGCCACCGCGTTTAACGCCGCTGTGTGTATGGCTAGTCAGGCTGATGCCGCTAGCGACAATATCGCCGCTGGCTTGCAGCGTGCCATTGATGGTTGCAGCCGCACCGCCGCCTGCGCCAGAGGTGACGGCCATGCCGCCGTTTAGCGTACTCATGCCACTGACAACCAGGTTTTTTAAGACGGTCAGATTGCCGGTGCAGAGCGTGTCTTCTGCATTGGAAGTCACTTTGCCGGGGAGTGCCGAAACACTGGTGCCGTCCGGCAGCGTCGCCGTTAATGCGTGCGCGGCGCTGTCGTATTGCACAATCGCACCATCCGCATAACGGGTAGTGTGATGCGCAGGATTGGTCGATGGTGGCGCGAACTGATCGGAGTAAATCGCGGGGAAAATCACCGCGTTATCGTAATTGCCCTCCGGCGATAGCAGGATGACTTGTTCGCCCAGCGTCGGCGGCCACCACGTTTGCGCAGTGCCAGCGCGGGCAGTTGCCCACGGCCGCCAGGTGGTCAGATTGTTGCCGACCTTTATCCGTACACGTTGGGCATCATGATCGATCTCGGCAATGGTGCCGAAGCGGATCAGGTTGAGGATTAAACGCAGCAGTTCGGCGGTGTCAGCAGTCATGCGATGCATGTTGCCGGGTTGCTGACGGAAGTGCACCTACCAGAGGGTTGATAAGCGGCTTATCAGCAGCACCACTATGTCCCACCCTGCGTGCGCGTGAGAAAGTAGCACTTAGACGCGGCGACGTGCTGATTGTTAGAGCAATCAGCACGCCACCGTACCGGCAGAAGGAGCTGCAAGTAGAGCCAAGGCCGCGCACCTGTGCACAGGCGCTGCAAGGCTAGCATATTTAGCAGGTATACCCAAATGCTGGACATCCGCTGTGGGAATTGTTCCCGAAAACTCGGTGAGGGTGAATACATCACCCTCACCATCAAATGCCCCCGTTGTGGCACATTAAATCATCTGAGGGCCACGCGCCCCGCACCAGCATGCCGTCGAGCATCCGACTCTGGAGTACACCATGGATGCAAGTCCGATCATCCCGTGGCTGGGAGGCAAGCGCCGCCTGGCTGACAAACTTATCCCGCTGTTCCCACCGCACGAATGCTATGTCGAGGTGTTCTGCGGCGGTGCTGCACTGTATTTTTTACGACCGGTCCCAGCCCACACCGAAGTCATCAACGATATCAATGGTGAACTGGTGAACCTGTACCGTGTGGTGCAGCATCACATGGAAGAATTCGTGCGGCAATTCAAATGGGCCATTACCAGCCGTCAGATTTTTAAATGGCAGCAAGCAGTACGTCCGGAGACGCTGACGGATATCCAGCGGGCGGCCCGATTCTATTATCTGCAACAGCATGCGTTTAGCGGCAAGGTGACCGGACAGAATTTCGGCACCGCGACTACCGGTCCGGCGATCAATCTGTGCAGGATCGAAGAGAATCTGAGCGCTGCGCATTTGCGTCTTGCCGGGACCTATATTGAAAATCTGCCGTGGCTGGAATGCATGCAGCGCTATGACCGGCCGCATTCGTTCTTTTATCTTGATCCGCCGTACTGGCAGACCGAAGGGTATGGCGTGGCGTTTGGCTTTGAGCAGTATCAGCAGATGGCGGATTTTATGCGTACCTGTAAAGGCAAGGTGATGGTGAGTATTAACGACCACCCGGATATCCGGGCGGTGTTTGAGGGCTTTACGATGATGGGGATTGATATCAAATACAGCATGGGCAGCGTGCATGGCCAGCCGGGGACCAGCCGTGAATTGGTGATTACCAATTGGGATGCGTGGTCCTCGGGGCAACTATTTGCATAGTTTTTATTACCGGTGAAGCGGATGCTCGGTAATGAATTGGCGTAAGGCTGCGTTGACGCGGGTCTGCCAGCCTTTGCCGGTCGCTTTGAAAGCATCCAGCAGGTCCGCATCCAGACGAATTGCCGTGAAAACCTTGGTTTCCTCGGCTTTCGGACGGCCACGGCGCTTCGCAACTAACGCAGTATAAGTTTCTGGCGTCAGTATCTCGCTGGCTGGTTTAGCTTTGGCAAACCATTCTTCCGTGAGTTCTGGATTATCAGGATCAGCGGCAATGCCAGCATTGATGGCAGCGGTTTCTTCGGGGGTGGGAATGATGGTCCCTGATTTAAGTTTCGGCATAATTTTTCACCTCTCTTGGATTGGCCTTGCGCAGGCTGATGACGCGTACAGTGTCGGCGCGAAGGCAATAAACCATGACATGCAAACGGTCGCCAATGTAGCCCGTTGCCTGAAAGCGGTGCTCGGCGTATTGCTGGCGCGTGTCTTCAGATACTACGGCACTTTCCCATTCAAAATCCTCTGCATCGGCTAGCGACAAGCCATGTTTATCTACATTACTTCCATCTTTGGCTGGGTCGAATTCGTAGTTCATTCGATTTATTGTATAAACAAGAATTGGCTACGTCAAGTATTTTTTGTTTATACAAAAATTAGAGTTAGCATTTTGCAATTGATAATTATCTAATCGTTAGCAATCGTCCCGCGCAAAGCTAAGGAGAATCAAGATCGCACCATCAAATGGCGCAATAAAGAATCGCGAATCAACTCGCGATCCTCTGCACTAAACCCCAGCAAGCCACGGGCCGGATAGAGATATTCCGGCCCTTTTTGCGATACGCGGTCGCTCAGTCCTTCCTGATGTATCCGCGCTATCCGTGCCACTCTTCCAAAAAATCCGACCGATAGTTGATTGGCGTCGGGCCTTATTTTCAGATTGGCGGCCGTGCGCAATTTGGTAAACATAGCCGCTTTTTGGTGCTTGATGCGGCCTTGTTTGCCACGTAGTTTCTTGCGGTTTTTGCGGGCTGCATAGGCGTTGCCTTCGGCATCATGCTGGCTGGCGATGCGTTTGGTCTGGCTGCGCCGCAGGTCCTGCGCGACTTTGCGATTGACGGCCAGTCGCTCGGCGGGTTGTAACTTTGATAGCAGCGCACCGGCCCACAATTCCAGCGATGACAGATCGTCGCTCATGGTGGTGTCTGGGGCGTGGCCCATTCCGCGATTTTGTTGTCACCTTCGTACAAGGCCCAGAACGGTGCTGCATAGTCCAGTGTTGCTTGTGGCTCTGGTCGGCTTTTGATCTGAAGGCGGCCTTGTTCCTTGTTGCTGACAATGATGCGTTCTGTCAGGCTGAGTTTGAGTGACAGATCGACGCTGTGGTGGCTGTGGTAATCGACTTCGAAGCTGATCCCGGTTTTACGTAGTTCGGGGTTGTTTAACAGTTCGCTTTGGTGGACGGCAATCCAGGCTAGCAACGCGACCATGACGCCATCAAGATTGCCGGCGTAGTCGGTGAGAATAACGTTGAGCGTAAATCGGTATTCAAATGACAGCGATCCGGTGCCGCAGGCGACGAGTTGCCCTTCGTCGGCGAACACCAGAAATTTATCGGGATCGCGCTGTAAGTCTGGGGTGGCAGCGCTCAGATGCTGGCGCAGGCTATCGTGTTTGTACATTGTTAATCTCGCTTTGGCAGGTATGCGTCATATCGATCTGGGCGGCACAGTCTGCCCATGCGGCTTCTGCGCGTTCTAGCGCTAGATTGAGCGCGCCGTTAGTTGTCGGGGCGCTTGCTGGCAGGATGCAGAGCGTCACTGGCGGGCAGGCGTTGACGATAAGCGTCTGCGCCGGTGAAGGCGGGACGGTGGCGCAGCCGGGCAATAGCGTCAGGCACAGCAGACTCGGCCCAAGCGCGGATAGCGATGTTTTCATGTTGGTGTTGTTGGATGGTTTGTTCGCGTTGTGTGAGCGTGGCGGCGATGGCGGTGCGCTGGGCTTGTAATATGCCAAGGGCTTTGCGGTGGGTGACGGCCGCATCTTTTAACGCGGTGATGGTGCGGTCGCGGTCGGTGACGTTGCTCTCGGCCCGGTCTGCACGCTTGGTTTCTGCGCTGAGGGTATCGTGCTGAATGTAGAACGTCGCACCCACCATACCGATCATTAGCATCGCTATCATCAGTCGGGTCATCATTGCCACAATCCGATCCGCGTACTTTTATTGTCGACCGTTAATGTCTGACGGCGCGGCTGTGACCCTTCGCGAGCAATCGCCAGATGCACCCAGATTGCTCCTCCGGCCCGCTCATAAATCAGTTGATCGAATTCAAGGTAGGATTTTTTTAGCGTCTGGCAGATTGCAAGCGGCGTGCCAAATGTCGGCGCGATGAAGTCGTTCGCCAAGCCATGCAAGTGTGCGCTGTTGCGCGCGCCACCGACGGCGCGATTCAACGCCGGGCAGCGATAGCCGCTGGAAATGGTCATTGCAGCACCGCCCAATGCCAGCCGCACCATTTCGTTAAATTGCGCGAGACGGCGCAGGTTGGCGACGATGGCAGGCGTCGGCACGTTGGCAATGCCGAGGATACGCGCCGTGTCGCTATGGACCAGTTCTTCTAGCGTGAAATGTTCAGTGAGTGTAGTCATAGATTTCTCGTAAAACGTTGGCGACATTGCCTTTGGCGTGATGGACTAACACGCACAAGGTAAAAGCAAGAACGGTTTGTCCGAGCGAGATATGGACGTTGCCGAGCAAAATTTCCAACGCGCAGCTACCGTTTAGCGCAATCAGGAGCCACGCTATGCAGGAGAGGTTAATGCGATAGTTGGCCTTCCCGCGCCGATAGCACAGTAGTTGTATGCAGGTAGTTGCGTAGCAGAGCAACGCGATGGCGGTAAGGTATTGATGCATTAGGTTATCGATTGGATTAATCATTGCGACCCCCTTTACGTAACCAGTCTGGCAGGCGGATGGTTTTGATCAGATCGATGCCGTGCAATGTCAATGCAATTACGCCTGCCGAGGCGATGAAGGCGGCCACGCCGGATTGTTTTAGCGGCGTGTTATGAATGATTTCCGGGGCGGCCAGATAGCCGACCGCTAACGAAATGACCATGTACGCCAGTCGTTGCAATAGCGGCAGGTTTTTGCTGGAAATGGCGACGAGTGCGGCACCGGCGAAGGCACCGATGAGGGCGTTGCCGTCGATGCCGGGCACAAGCGACGACACGCCGATGCCTGCGGCGGTGGTGAGTAATAAAGTGGCAGTGCTGGGTTCGGCCATTGTGTTCTCGCGGTTGGTGGTAGGTGCCTGGTTGGAATGCTTAGTCCCAGAGATTGACGGTCAGGATGGTGTTAGTCGGCAAGCCGGTGCTGTCTGGCAAGATCACCAGTTGCCCATGCGGCATTAGCGGCCCAAGATCAGCCAGACCGGGATTGCATTCAAGCGCCGCTTCGACCACGTTGGCGGTCGCGCCGAGATGTCGCCAGCAGAGCAAATCCAGCGTGTCGTGTTGTTGGGCGCGCACGATCATGGCGTCAGATCAATTCGACGGTTAAGTGATGCCGGTGCACTATATCGGCAATCGCCCAATGCGCATTGCGGCGTTGTTCGCCTGGTGCGTTGTCGAGAAACTCCGTCGATTTTTTATCCGTCATGGACGCCCCGGTGCTGTCGTAATCGCGGTACTTTTCCAGCAAGTCGGCTTTTGCGGTGCTGTAGACAGCGCGGCGATAGTGGATCAATAGTTTGCTTTCGCGATTGATCTTTTTGGCGGGCACGGCTTCGAGCGTGCTGTAGCCAGCATCGAGTTGGGCGTTCTGCCATTGATCGAGTTCACGATTGACATGCAGAATCGCTTCGGCCACCGCTTGCACCAGACGGGGCGTGGTCACGGTGCCATCAAGCCGCATCGCGTCGCGCATGTGATGCAGGGCGATATCGGGAAACCAGCCGTCGTTTTCGACGACGGTGGTGTCCGTTTCTTGCTGGGGTGAAATGGGGGCAACAGCCATGAAACTCATAGAGAACTCTTCTTTAATAATAGGACTTACACAAAATCGTCCCAGCAAGGCGTGCCGACGAAGACAGTACGCTAGTACGGCTAGGAAAGCACAACGCCGCTGGGGCGGTTTTGCGTAAGTCCTAAATAAAACGGCGGTGGGCGGGTGTTAAACGGATGCGGCGGCCTAAGCGAACCTGTCCGAGATCACCCCGCGCCGCCGTGCGCCAGGGGGTGCTCGTTTAGCCTTGCGGCGCTTTTTTCAAGCGTCGTTCAAGGCGTTCTATATCTTTCTTAACGCCGACGCCTTCAAATAGCGTCAGGGCACGTTTCAGGTTGAGGTTGGCGGCCTTTGCCATCGCTAATTGGGCGGGCTTGAAGTCAACCTTGTCATCTTTGCCGTTATTGGCCACCGCCAGCAGGGCATAGCCGAGCGCCTTATGCAGCTTGGCGCGGGCCTGATCGGGTACGTCGCTGTCTTGCGTCAGTTCGCCGATAGCGCCGAGGACGTCGACTGCGTGCCGGGGGTCTTTTGCCAGCATGCCGCCGCCGTTTTTGTGAAGATATGCCCCGGCAAATTCGTCGAGCAACATGGTCGGGATATCGCGACTGTACTGGTCCGGCAAGGTCATCTTGTGCAGGACCGCATAACGGGCAATTTCCAGAGCGCGATCAAATTCACCGACATCGATCGACCAGACCAGCAGGGTCGTCAGGACATCATCCTGACCGCCATTCCCGGCGGCCAGCACGCCCTCTATCCATGCTTGATATTCCGGCAGCAAGGTGGCTTTGTGGGCGATCTTGCCTTTGATCGACTGGATCGTTTTGAGGGCGCGCTTGTGCTCGGCTAACTGGTACAGCTGCAATTCGTAGGCGCTGCCGGATGTCGGCTGGCCGGGCGCACTGCTGGCCGCCGACTGTTCGGCCAATATGCGCGCCTGATGCCGCAGCGCAGGAGAGAGATGGCGCATCGCGTTATGCCTGCGCGACCGGTACGTCGGGCACCAGTTCGATGTTTTCTAACATCGCACCGAGGCCGAAATCTTCGACGACGTAGGCATCGTTCGATGATTCGTAGTTTTCGATACGGTCGCGTTTGGCTTCATCGACCACGCGACGACGGCGCGCACCGTCCTGAAAATATATCGACAGGTTGTCAAAGCGGGTGATCAGAATCGCGTTGTCTGGAAAGAACGGGACGCGTACCGCAGGCAGTCCACCGATGCGTTTCTGGCTGACGATGATGTCGGTGGCCAGTGCTTCGGTGGGCGCTTGTTTGGTGTTGATTATCGGGAAGTATTTATCGTTTAACAGCTTGCGGCCGACGAAGGCAATGAGGCCGGTATCTTCCTGATACCACGGGTCGAGCAGGTTGATGGCGTCGGCGACTGCTGCGTCCAGATTCAGATAATCGCCTCCCGTGCCGATGAGCAGCTTGCCCGGTTTGGCCTCGCCTTGCGCCATCACACGTTGCGGCGCTTCATCGCGATAGTGTTGCAGCCAGCCTTTGTTGACGTCTTGCAGCAGCGGATATGCGGCGATGTCGGTGTTGGAGGCGATCTTGGTGCCGTTAAAACCGATCACCATGCGGTCTAATCCCTGACGAATCAGAATCTGTCTGGCGATGCGACTTTGAAAGTCGGCAAACTTGGCCCACGCATCGAGTTTGGCGTAGCCGATGTGGGTGTCGAAGTTGGTTTTTTCGCAGCGATAGTGGCGGCTTTCCAGACCGGCCACGTCACGTGTCTGGCGATCACCTTTGCTAGTATCGGTGCGGCTGGCGATGGGGCCGGAGACACCGAGGCCGAGTTTTTCGCCTTCTTGTTCGGTGACGCCGATTATGTTGATCTTGGTGAGGAATTCGCTGGATTCCTGAATTTTATCTTCAAGCTTTTGCTGCACAGTGGGTGCAACGCTAAAGGTATGCAGCACGCTGGATGTGGCGTTTAACTGGGCGACGCGGGCGGCGTAGCTGTCGAAGGCGATACGGGTATTGGCTCTCATCTGATGCGGCTCCGGTGGGGATGTAATTAGGGTGAAATGGCGCGCTGCGCTGCCGTTTAAAAGTCGGTTTGCAGCGTGCCGGTGCCGCCGGTGGCTGGTGGGCGATGACTGCTATGCGTGTCTTGTGTTTCCATCAGGTTTTTGAATCTGATGAACGCGTCATTGGTATCTTTTAACGTTGTTTCCAACTCGGCGATGCGTTCCTGACTAGCGGTAAATTGTTCGGCGCTGTCGCTGACATGGGTCGCCAGTGTGGCGACGGCATCGGTGATGTCGGCAAACTGTATCTGATCACGGGTGGTTTTTGTGGTGAAGCGTTTGAGGATATTTTTAACGGTATCGGACAAGGTGTTTCCTGAAGGGTCGGTAGGCAGTACATCGTCAAATTCCAGTGTGGTTTCGACTGCTACTGAAAAGAGATTGTTGGGGTCTTGCTTGCGATTGATGAAGGGACTGACCTCTGGGTGTCGGGCGGCGAATGTCAATATTTCGGTGCCGAGACTGGCGGGACTGTCGGTCACCGCGAGGCCGACTAAATAGGCTTGGTCGGTATCGGCAAATTCTGGATTGATTTCGATGCTGGTATAAATTTTTTGACGTGCTTTGTTCATCGCGATGAGTTCTGGCAAAGGCGATATCTGCGCAAATAAGGCCAGCTTCTTGACGCCGCCAAGCGTGACTTCTTCGGCCTTGACGGCCAGCACATCACCGTAGGCTTTGAAGGGACCGTCGGGTAACTTGCTGCGATGGTGTTCTAGCCAGACGCGGGCGCCGTAGAGTTCGGGATCGAAGCGTGCTGCCATCTGTTCAATGAAGGCGCGGTCAATGACGCGGCCATCGGTCGTGGCACCTTCCAGCGCAACGCGGAAGAATTTGGATTTTGATTTATTTGGCATGGGGTTCTCGATGGCGGCTAGATTCAGGTGCCCATAGTCGGCCCTTGCGCGCACTGCTTCAACCGGCATCGAGTTGATAAAGGGCTTAGTGGCCCGCTGGCATCCCCGTTACACGCGCGTGACGCCTACGCTGACGGCATGTCTGAATTGCTTACCAAAATCCCCAGCATTAACGAACAGGAAACCGATCCGCGCCGCATCGCTAAGCATCTGTATTGGGGCGGCTGGCGGGTGACGTCGATTGCCGATCATTTGCAACTGAAGCGTTCTACGATTGAAAGCTGGAAGCAGCGCGACGAATGGGAGAAGGCGCCGGAGATGGCGCGGGTGGAGTCGTCTTTGTCGACGCGCCTGATCCGACTGATTAACAAAGAGGCGAAGACCGGCGGCGATTTTAAAGAGATCGATTTGCTGGGGCGGCAGGTGGAGCGCATGGCGCGGGTGCGGCGGTATGAGGCACCGGGTGGTAACGAAGTCGATCTGAATCCGAATCTGGAAAAGCGCAATGCAGGGCCGAAGAAGAAGCCTAGCCGCAACGATTTTAGCGACGAACAAAAAAAGCAATTGCTGGATGCGTTTCAGGATTCTTTGTTTGACTATCAGAAAGAATGGCACCGCAATAGCGACCAGCGCACACGCGTGATTTTGAAGTCGCGCCAGATCGGGGCGACCTGGTACTTTGCGCGGGAGGCGCTGGCGGATGCGATTGAGACTGGGCGCAATCAAATCTTTTTATCGGCCTCAAAATCGCAGGCGCATGTGTTTAAGCAATACATCATCCAGTTCGCCAAAGACGCGGCAGGTGTGGATCTGAGCGGCGACCCGATAGTGTTGCCGAACGGTGCGCATTTGTACTTCCTTGGGACCAATGCCCGCACCGCGCAGGGCTATCACGGCAATTTCTATTTTGATGAATTTTTCTGGACGCATAACTTTGCCGAGCTGAACACGGTGGCGTCTGGCATGGCGTTGCATAAGCAGTGGCGCAAGACGTATTTTTCGACACCGTCGGCGATTACGCATCAGGCGTATGCGTTCTGGACCGGTGAGCTTTTCAACAAGCGCCGCGCCAAAGCGGACCAGCGCGAGATCGATGTCAGTCACCGGCGGTTGGCGTCTGGGTTCACTGGCGAGGACAAAATCTGGCGCCAGATCGTGACGATTCTGGATGCCGAGCGGGGTGGTTGCAATCTGTTCGATATTGAAGAGTTGCGCAATTTTGAATACAGCCCGGATCAGTTCGACAACCTGCTGATGTGCAATTTTATCGATGATACGAAATCGGTATTTCCGCTGATGGCATTGCAACGTTGCATGATCGATTCGTGGGTGAACTGGGCTGACTACAAGCCGTTTTCAGCACGGCCTTTTGGCAACCGGGGGGTCTGGATCGGCTACGACCCGTCATTGAACGGGGATAGCGCTGGCTGCGTGGTGATTGCACCGCCGCTGGTCGCCGGTGGCAAGTTTCGAATTTTAGAGCGCTTTCAATGGCGCGGGATCGACTTCGAAGCGCAGGCCAAGGCGATCAAAGAAATGACGGAGCGTTATCACGTGGAATACATCGGGATCGATACCACTGGCATGGGGATCGGTGTATTCCCGCTGGTCAAACAATTCTTTCCGATGGTGACGGCGATCAACTATTCGCCGGAAGTTAAAACCCGGATGGTGCTGAAGGCACAAAACATCATTAATAAAGCGCGGCTGGAATTCGACGCCGGATGGACCGACATCGCCCAATCGTTTATGACCATCCGCAAAGTCCTGACCCCCAGCGGGCGACAGGTTACCTATGACGCAGGCCGTACTGACGAGACCGGGCACGCCGATCTGGCCTGGGCTTGCATGCACGCTCTTGATCACGAGCCGTTCGAAGGCTCACACGAAAGCAGTCTTTCTTTTATGGAAATTTACACTTAATGCGCAAACGAAAACAACCCAGCAATCAAGTCGCGACATTTACGGCGGCGGTTCCGTCCGTAGTACCGGACATGTCGACGACAGACGGCAGCGGTAATAACATCGAGGCCTTTACCTTTGGCGATCCGACGCCGGTGCTGGATCATAGCGAGGTGCTGGACAGTTTTGAATGCTGGCTCAACGGCAACTGGTACGAGCCGCCCGTCAGTTTCCCTGGACTGGCCAAATCATTCAATGCCAGCGTACATCACAGCAGCGCGCTGTACTTCAAAACCAACATCCTGACCTCAACCTTTGTGCCGCATAAATATCTGTCACGGGATACCTTTAAACGCTTTGCGCTGGATTTTTTAACGTTTGGTAATGCGTATCTGGAGAAGCGTAGCAGCCGCATCGGACTGACCTTGAAACTGGATCACGCCCTGGCGAAATACGTGCGGCGCGGGCGCGATCTGGATATTTATTACTTCATCAACGGTTTGCAGCAGGAGCATACGTTTGACAAGGGCACGATCTTTCATTTGATGGACCCCGATATCAACCAGGAGGTATATGGCGTGCCGCAATATCTGAGCGCGTTGCAGTCGGCGTGGCTTAACGAGGCGGCGACGTTATTCCGCCGTAAGTATTACAAAAACGGCTCGCACGCTGGCTTCATTTTTTATCTGACCGATCCTGGCGTTAATAACGGCGATGTCGAATCGATGCGACAGGCTATGCGCGAGAGCAAAGGGCCGGGAAATTTTCGCAATCTGTTTGTGTATTCACCGAAAGGTATGAAGGACGGGATTCAGATTCTGCCGGTCTCCGACGTGGCCGCCAAGGATGAGTTCTTCAATGTGAAGGGCGTGACACGGGACGATGTGCTGGCAGCGCATCGCGTGCCACCGCAGCTGCTCGGCATCATGCCCAGCAATGCCGGGGGCTTTGGCGCGGTTGAGCCAGCTGCGCGAGTATTTGCACGCAACGAGCTGGTGCCGCTGCAAGCGCAGTTTATGGCGTTGAATGACTGGCTGGGGCAGGAGGTGGTGAGGTTTGAAGAGTACGTACTGGTGACCGGCGAAGGGGCAAGCCATGAGTGATAACGCCGACCGCGCTGACCTGCGCATTGCTGATGTCATACAGTCTGCGCTGGATCAGACACGGCGTGCGCATCGCCTTCACAGCGACGGCCGCTGCCAGTTTTGTGACGAACTGGTTTCGGATGGTCTGCTGTTCTGTAATGTCGATTGCCGGGATGACTATGAGAAGCAGCAGGCGGCGCTACGGCGTGCCGGAGCTTAACTGCGCTTGCTTAGGCTTAGGTCAGACGAATGAAGCGTACTACGTCAACACAGGCCGCCTTGAGCGGCCTTTTTAACGTCTGATGAATTGTTTCTTTTTGACACTATTTATAGTGCTTTACCCCGCTGGCGCGCAGTCATCCCCCCGCCACGCCTGCCCGCTAAATTGGGTGGTTTTGATTCACTTTTTTGAAATTGATGCACATAGGAGAAGACCTAACGTCGAAGGGCAACAACACGTCTCAAAAAAATGACGCAAAATGATGCACATGGAGGTACACGCGACGCGGTATTTTGACGCATGCTTAGATCCGAACCACATTTCGAAGGAGAGCGAGGGAATGGCAAAAAATCGCAAAAATGACAAAAATTTGTTCAGTGTATTGCGCATGAAAAGTGCGCCTTTAATTCGCGCACTAGACAAAATGAGAGTGCGCTATATTGCTGAAGGGGAGCCAGAAGATTTAATTGTTCCCTACATATTGTGCTGTGCAATGGCTTTGGAGGCCAAACTCAACGATAAACTACTACTACACTTAAATGAACGTTGGGAAGGGGCGTCGACTTTACTCATTGAAGCGTATCAATCGATGAGTTTTCGGGGAAAATTGAATGTGATCGTGCCACTTCTAAGTGGGGATAAATTCAGAATAAACACGGAACATTGGGTATATAGACAGCTAGTATCTTTAATTAGCGTCCGTAATATTTTGGCACATGCTAAATCGAAAGAAGAAGCTGAAGAGGTCGAATTTTTCACTTCTATTTTTTGGGAAAAAAGGGCTCTCCCGAAAGATGCAACGGATATTGAAATATTGATTGGCAAAAAGCAAATTGATGGCCCTTTAAAATATCATGAGGCGTTCGACAAGCTTGATAAATGGTTTTTTAGGCGATGTCCAGAAAGACTCAAGCACGTGGAGATGGTAATACCTCAGCGAGAAGCTGTAGATAAAATGGATAGGACGTTCGTATATGCTAAAAATTTGTAGCAAATAAGCTGTCTTTGTTTGAATTGACGGATGCCTGCTATGCAGTTCAGTTCAGTCGAAGTGTAAAAAAAGCGCTTTAAACATAAAGCGCTTTTTATTGTCAGGGATTTTTACAGACTTGTCATGCGTTAGCTGGAGTCTTGACTGCTCTGATGCCTAGATTTTTGAGACGATATTCCATAGCTGGATTCGAGACCTTAAATCGTACTGCCATCTGTTCTATGAAATTAGCCATAGGCATTTTTTCGACATTTTGTTCCACTTTATAGAGGTCGATAACCTTCCTACCCACTGATCTAATCAATGTCGCAGGCATCAATAGCTCAGCAGCAAAAGTATTAGCTTCAGACTCGTGCCTATTCCAGAAAGACTCGCTTCTATTCATCGTAGCTTTAGTATCAACAAAGGTCATTTGGTTGTCTGACCGGTGCATGCAAAAATGTCCGATTTCATGAGCAAGCGTAAATCTCCGCCGAGGGGTATAAGAATTCTCCATCGGATTGATCCATATTTTTGCCGGCTGATCTATCGCAAGGGTTATTTTTCCGACGGTATAGAGGTCTTCCAAATCAAAGCTTGGAGTGTCATTAACCTCTATTCCCAAAAGTTCAGCAACAGTGTCAATAGCAATCGGGGGTGCATTTTCAAAAAGATCATAGTCTCGTTTTTCTTTAAGAAAATCGTTGAGGGCCGATAAATTCAAGAGCTGAGGAATTTTCAGAATTTGTTTCATCTAGGCTCCGTTCTTGGCGGGTGTACTGGCCAACAAATTAAAACTTAACGATTCTGCTGCTCCAGCCTCATTCATAGCGTCAGCAGCGCGGGCGTCAGCGTTAGCCTTTCTCGCCTGAATCTCTTCAAGAATTTTAACTTGTAGCGAATCGCTCACAAATTGGACTACGTTAGGATTTTCCATAGCTTTGCCAATCAGCATGATAGCTTTCTCGTCATCCGTTCGGACGATGTCTAGTAAGCATGAAAATGCATGAGCAATATGAGCTTCTTTTTCAACAGTAAAATGTTGCGTGAAAATAAGTCCAGCGACCGTCAAAAGCATAGCGACGGCTGCAATGACAAAAGTCGTATACACAATATACGTGTTTGCAATAGATACTGCATCACTTCCACTGATGGTGCCGGCACTTTTTCCAAAATGGTTTACGACTGCGAATGCAATCAAACCGCCTATCAAACCGCCAACTAGGCCACCTAGGAAGCCCCTTGTTTCTTTAGCAAGCCACTTACACAAAATACTTTTAAATATGCTGTTGTTCGAATGTTCCTGCCCCATGCATTTCCTTTTATTTTAGCATTTACTGTATTTTTAGCCAGTATTTTGAGTTTATCGTTGCGAAACGAATAATATCAAAAAAGATGCTATCTCCGGACATTAGCCTAAGCTTGAATTTCCTCAGCGGTACCCTGATACTATATTCGGGTATGGCAGCACATCATTGATGCCACTATGTGGCCGGAGTAGTAGCTTTTCAAAACTCTTATCTGATTACTAAAATCTTACGAAAACCATCAATAAGCATTTGATTTTTTTGATATAAAAATACCTGTTGGCGGTGGACCATCCAGCTTTTTCAAGCATCCCCAAAATCGCCACAAACCACGTATTTACAGGCTTTCTGGCATTTTCTGCCTTCCTTCCAAATCGGCAAAAACGTATCGAATTCTGCTGGCGATTGTTTATGGAGGCGTCAGAGGAATGCGCAAATAGGCGGGACTGTTTCTTAGCTTGTTTGCAGCTTCTTGCATTCCGGAAAACACCGAGCTGGCAATAATTTCAGGGAAATCGGCGGGAAGCTGTATACGTACTTTGGCGATGACATCCGGTGTACGCGCAATCAAATCGCTGATGATATCTTCTCCACCGTATGCTAGTCCGTTTCTGGTCGCAGTGACATTCCAATGCCGTAGCTGGATTTCGTTAATATGACTATGCATATTTTTCCCTTTTACGCCCATAGCCAGTTTTGCTTTACGGGGAGAAACAAGATTTTTGCCTGAACCTATTACAGGATATGCAGACAAAATGTCATAGAAAGGTGTCAGTGTATAAGCACCACCTTGCTTTAGATGAATGCTAAAATTTTTTGCATGACCATCTGTGGCTGCAAGCAGCCAGAAAACAATTTGACATGCAAAAAATTTACGTCTGTCCTCGAATGCGTTCTCAGAAGTACGCAGTAAATCCATAATGCGGTCCATGCCGGGCCCGCCATCTTTCTGGTATTTTCTGAGATATGAGGTCCCGGTTGCTTGGCACATATCCTCTTGAGGCAAACGCAGCAGCCACTCACCATGTTGCGCATGGCGGCGGTCAAACCGTTCCACAACAAGCACCTTTTGGTCTTCAAATTGGTGAATTTCACATTGCGCTGTCGGCAGCCCATAGGCAGTAAGAATTCTAGAACAAAGCCATTCGTTCTCGACAGAACCCCTCATGTCTGCCTGCATATTGCCGACAAGGCCTAGCGGAAGCTTTAGGATGTGTGTGGTGGGAGTAGCGCCAAGAGGACGGCACCACCTGTTTTCATGCCACAGCAATGCCGTCTTTTCCTGCGCACCGGCAATTGAGATGCGAAAGTCATCGTCTTGATAATCGCTTCCGAAATGTCCACTATCGCTGGTTACCGTTTCACGAAGAATTTTGGCCACATCTGCCTCGGACAAAGTGGCAGCTGAAATTTCCTTCACAGTTGGAGGTTCTGTATTTTCGGGGACGATTTGTAATGCGCCTACACAATCACGTCCGAGTTCGGCAAGTAAAGGAAATGCACTGATTGAACCAATTTTGAAACGTTGCGCTAACCGTTCTCGAATGGCTTTGGTATCGGGCAATAGGTTTTCGAAGTAATCGTGAACCTCTGCGCCGGAATATGGCCTCGCATCCGGCGTCAGAGGAAATCTCAGCGAAATGGGGCGGCGCAAGGGAGATTCAAGCCAGGAATTGGTGTATTGGAGTTCTTCACCATGCGGTGTAATTCTCCAATGTCCGACAAGTTCACCATTCATGTACAACTCAAGCTGACGGGTATGAGAGCGGCGCCCCATTGGTCACCACACTTCTTGGTTAGCTTGCACGTTGGCAATTGTTGATTGTTTTTCTCTAAGCACCAGTTCCACGTCAAGTACAGCCAGTGCGCGCAATAGCCTTTCAACTGTAGCTTTGTTCGGATGGCGTTCCAATTGCGAAATTGTCTGCTGTCCAACCCCAACCCGGTGAGCCAGGGCTGCTTGAGACAACTGTCGTTTTTTTCGAAAGGCAGAAAATAAAGGGATTAATTGCTCAGCAGTATGGATAGGGAAGTCGCTCATACAATTCTTTCATTAATGAAGATTATACGCATAATGTTACGTAAATTATTTTAACGCAACATGTTACGTAAAATACTTTTACGCAATATGATTTGTATTCCAATTTTACAAAGGATATTGCGTAAATTAAAGAAAAAATCTCGAAAGCAGCACTGGACTTAAAACAGATTCATGCTGATTTATGCGCCGCCGCGCTGGGGTTAACTTTCAGGGGCTGGCTTTTTGTTGCCGCGCCGATCAAGTTTTATACTTAGACTTCTGATATTACACAGCCTGCCGCTCTTCAAGGTGAATCAAGCCGTCTTCGCCAACTGTGGCCAGTATGGTTTCATAGCTATTGATCGTAGGATGAGGAGTAGGCATTGAGTGAAGATGTGTTGTGGTCACGACCATCAGTTTTGCCCCGGCTGCTTCGCCAGCAAGAATGCCGACATGGGCATCTTCGAATATAAGACAGGCGGTCACATCCACGCCCAGCTTACTAGCTGCAAGTAAGTAGCAATCAGGGTGCGGCTTGCCTGCCGCGACATCGTCAGCGGTCACTATATTGTCGGGGAGGGGAATGCCTGCCGCTTTCAAGCGCTCAATTGCCAACGCTTTTGGCGCCGAAGTCACGATTGCCCATTTGTCCGATGGCAGTGATCGTAAAAAACTTTTCGCTCCAGATATTTCGATGATCCCCTCTACGTCAGCGGTTTCCGCTTTAGTAATCCCGGCAGCTTCCATTTCCGCATCAACACCGGGAAGGGCTAACTTCGCGATAGTATCGATGGCACGTGCACCGTGAATGGTGGGCAGAAAGGTTGCGACATCCAGGCCATGACGCGTTGCCCATGCACTCCAGACACGTTCTGCGGCAGCGATAGAGTTAATAATAGTGCCGTCCATATCGAAAAGGAGTGCACTGTATCGACCTAAGATTACCGATGAATTATTCGCTGACAATTTTGGTTTCCTTCGTTTTTTAGATGGCCTTGGTGCCGAGTTGAGTACCGCTGCTTAATCTTTGCTTGGATTTAAAGCTCCGCCCATGCGGTAGCCGTAAGATATCGCTTCGGGCCAATATCTTGACAGATTTTTTTGCATCTTGTTTTTACAAGCTATTTTGGCCGGAAGAGTAGTGTTTCTTGGTTGATTGCGCTGTAATGCCGATTTTTTGGAGGCTTGCAGAGGGGCAGATGAACTAGGGAAGGGCGTGTCTGATTCTGGGCTTGTGTGAGCAGGTATCAAATGCAAATTGGCGATCTTGTTATTAACTTTCCTAGAAAGTAAGTGCTACAAATTTACTATAGCAATTCGCTTGAGGTAAGGCTGGTGCGGGACAGTTGCATAATTCCGCACCGTGAACTATGCAAGTTTACCTTTCTGAGGCGCTTTGGAAGATTGCATTGCATAACATAGAGGACAGGGCGGCAAGGGGTCCACAACACTTAATTCAGCAGTACCCCTCGGTAGAGGAAATTTGCTTCGAAACTTCTTTATTGGACCTAATGAGCAACTTTTCTATTGCCTATAAGTCATTCTAAAAATACAACACATACCCCAACGCCCTTGCAATATGCAACAACCAGTCCCTTAAAATACACATCTTGTAGCGGGATGGCATCAGCTATCGGTACAATGCGCACTTCATTCATTTAATTGGCTGCGTGGGGATTTCCGCAGACTTTCTTTTTCTGGTTTTCTACTATGGCAGTCATTTCTATCACCAATGCGCAGCTTGCGTTCGGTCACGTTGCGTTATTGGATCGCGCTGAATTTTCTCTGGATACAGGGGAGCGGGTCGGGCTGATTGGCCGAAATGGGACCGGTAAATCCTCGTTGCTGAAGACTATCGCTGGCGTTTCTAAGCTGGATGACGGGCTGATGGTGATGCAGCAAGGCATTAAAATCGCTTATGTTGATCAGGAGCCGCATTTTGCGCCCGAAATGTCGGTGTTTGATGCCGTGGCTTCCGGTATGGGAGAAATGCAGGCTCTTTTAAATGAATATGACGCTTTAACCGGTCAGTTTGGTGGCGATGATGACGAAGCCATCATGGAACGCATGCATGTGATTCAGAGCAAGCTCGATGCTGCCGATGCCTGGAGTCTGACGAATAAGGTTGAGACTACGCTAGACCGGTTGAGCCTGAATAAAGATTCGCTGATGGGAACGCTGTCGGGCGGGATGCAAAAACGCGTCGCGTTGGCATGTGCACTTGTCAGCGCACCCGATGTCTTGCTGCTGGATGAGCCAACCAACCATCTGGACTTTAGTTCGATCATGTGGCTTGAGGGTTTGCTGCGCGATTACAAAGGCAGCGTCTTGTTCATTACCCATGATCGTAGTTTCCTGGATAACGTGGCAACCCGCATCGTAGAGCTTGATCGTGGCCGTATTTTGTCTTTTCCCGGTAATTTCACTGCTTATCAAGTACGTAAGGCTGAACAACTGGAAATTGAAGAAGTTGAAAACGCTAAGTTTGATAAATTTCTGGCGCAAGAAGAAATCTGGATTCGTAAAGGTGTGCAAGCACGTCGTACGCGTGATGAAGGCCGTGTGCGGCGTCTGGAGGCGTTGCGTTTGGATCGTAATGCGCGTCGTGACCAGCAGGGACAGGTCAAACTGGATGTGTCGGCGGGCGAGCGATCAGGCAAGATCGTTGCCGAGTTGACAAACGTCGGCAGAGCTTTTGGCGAAAAAGTCATTGTGCGAGATTTCACTGCGACGATTTTGCGTGGCGATAAGGTTGGTTTGATCGGGCATAACGGCGCGGGTAAGACAACATTGTTGAAACTCATTTTGGGTGAGGATCAGCCGGATGGTGGGACGGTCAAGCAAGGGACGAAATTGCAAGTCGCTTATTTCGATCAAATGCGCGCGCAGTTGGATGACAACGCCAGTTTGGCGGACACCATTGCGCCTGGTAGCGATTGGGTGGAGATCAATGGTCAGCGCAAACACGTGATGACCTATCTGAATGACTTTTTATTTGCGCCGGAACGCGCGCGTTCACCGGTCAAATCGTTGTCAGGTGGTGAGCGTAATCGCTTGCTGTTAGCGCGCCTTTTTGCCAAGCCAGCGAATGTACTTGTGCTGGATGAGCCGACCAACGATCTGGATATCGATACGCTGGAATTGCTGGAAGAGTTGCTTGAGGACTATAAAGGCACAGTGTTTCTAGTCAGTCATGACCGAACCTTCCTCGACAATGTGGTGACGCAAGTGATTGCTGCCGAAGGCGATGGACTGTGGCGTGAATACGTTGGCGGTTATAGCGATTGGGAGCGGGTTCGCCCAAGTCCTGCGGCATTGGCTGCTAAAGTTAAAGCAGAGACTAAGACTGAAGTGGCACAGCCAGTCGCACCTAAGCAAAAAAAATTGAGCTATAAAGAGCAGCGTGAACTCGATGAGTTGCCAGTGCTGATTGCAAAGTTGGAGTCCGAGCAAAAGGCGATTACTACGCAGTTGGCTGATGCCGACCTGTATATCAAAAAGCCGGATGAAGTCAAACGCTTGAATGCACGGTTTTCTGAGTTAGACGGTTTGTTGCTTGAAGCACTGGAAAAATGGGAAGTAATTGAAGCGCGTAATAAAGGCTAGATTTAATAGTTAAAAAAGCGGGAGTGCCTGACAAAGGCATCCCGCTTTTTTTGCTGCAACGAGTATTAGTTTAGTCGTTTGCAGGCTTTTTTCAATTCACTTATTTGCTCGCGCAATGTATCGGCATCCGTTGCCTGAGGTCGTTGTAGCAAATAGTTTTCAATATCTTCCAAAGCCGCTTGAGGACAATCCAAGTGCGCATAGGCGATGCCACGGTCACGTAATTCAACGGCGTCATTCGGCAACAGGATCAGCAAGCGTTGTTGCAGCAGCAGAAGCCGCTCCCATTGCTGGCCTTGCATGAATATCGTTTTTAGATTACGCAACATGCGTGCCAAAATTTCATGCGGATGGGCATTTTGTAAATAGGGCTGTAACGATATTCTCTTCTCATGACCTTGATGGGACGAGGCGCTTAAATAGGGCTCCAATCGTTCTTCTAATTCTTCGTGTGAAAGGCTGGTCCCGTTCAGCGGGTCGATGACGATGTCGCCGGACTGTACCGTCAATTTCATCAGGAAATGACCCGGAAATGAAATGCCGCGCACAGTTAAGCCGATTTGTTGCGCTAATTCCATGTACACCATTGCCAGAGAAATGGGAATTCCGCGGCGTTTGGTGATGACGCAATGCAGATAGCTATTGTCCGGATCGTAATAATTATTCACATTCCCTGCGAAACCCAACTCTTGGAAAAAGAAGTGGTTCAGAAGCTGCAATTTTTTTATTAACGAGGCATCGGCATGAATGCGTTGCCTTAAGGTATTGGCAAATTTATCTAACGCGATTTGCGGTGCAGCCATATCCAGCATAGGATAGGCGTCCTGAGCAATGGCAAGCGCCGCTTCAAACAGCGGCACATTGTTCGCCTCTTGTACAAGGGTCGTAAAGTAGTCTAGAGAAGATATCGTCATATTAGCCATGCTACCAAAATATCAGCAACATGGCGTATTAGTTAGTGGGATATGCGTTTGAAGTCGCGGAAACGGAATCCCATTGCAAGCAGCGATCCGAAGTAGGTGGCGCCGCAGAGCGTCAGAATGACCATCAACGCGCCAACTCGCGCTAAAGAGCTGCTATGGCCAATCCAGTCAAAGTGATCAGAGCTCCATAGTGCTACCGCGGCCATCAGACATAACGCACCAAGCAGTCGGATAAAATAGACGATCCAGCCTTTTTCAGGTTTGTAAATGCCACGGCGTAACAGACTCCACAGTAGCAGGCCAGCGTTCATACAGGCTCCGATACTGATGGATAGGGCTAAGCCTGCCACCGCAAAAATGGGAACAAAAATAGAGTTCATCAACTGCGTGACAATCAACACCGCGATAGCAATTTTTACCGGCGTTTTGATGTCTTGTTTTGCGTAAAAGCCCGGGGCCAGAATTTTTACGACAATCAAACCAATCAAACCAACACCGTAAGCGATCAAAATTCTGCTAGTCATCAAGACCGAAATGGCATCGAATTTGCCATGATGAAACAACGTTGCTGTCAGGGGGATAGATAGCGTGGCAAGCCCAACGGCGGAAGGTAGCGCCAATAAGAAGGTAAGGCGCAAGCCCCAATCCAATAACGAAGAATATTCACGATGATCCGCGTTTGCGTTGGCTTTAGAGAGGCTGGGTAGCAATATTGTGCCGAGCGCAACGCCTAGCAGGGCAGTCGGGAATTCCATCAGGCGATCGCCGTAGGAAAGCCATGAGACGCTGCCGTGCTCTAGTCGTGATGCGATATTTGTGTTAACCATCAGGCTGATCTGAGCGGCGGAGACCGCAAACACAGCCGGACCCATTTTTTTAAGTACGCGTCTTACGCCGCTATCACGTAGGCCGACAAATGGATTCCACATAATGCGCGGCATCATCCCGATTTTGCGCAATGCGGGGATTTGAATCGCCACTTGCAAAATCCCGCCGACCAAGACTGCCAAAGCCATCGCATAGATTGGTTGGTCCATATACGGTGCTACGAAAAGCGAAGCGACGATGAATGCGAGGTTTAACAATACCGATGTGAGCGCCGGAATTTTAAATTCATGCCAAGTATTTAAGATTCCCCCGGCCAATGCCACAAATGACATGAAGCCGATATAGGGGAACATGATGCGCGTCATAACGACTGAAGCATTAAACGCGTTCGGATCATTTTTCATCCCTGTTGCTATGAAGTAAATCAGCAATGGCGATGCAAGAATTCCGATGATGCAGGTGACCAGCATCACCCAGATCATCACTGTGGCAACATGATCGACGAGATGTTTGGTTGCATCTTGCCCTTTTTTATTTTTGTATTCGCCCAGAATAGGCACGAAAGCCTGGGAGAAAGCGCCTTCTGCAAACAGGCGACGTAATAAGTTAGGAATGCGGAAAGCGATATTGAAGGCGTCGGTGTAGGCTGAAGCACCAAAAGTAGACGCAAATAAGATTTCGCGTATCAATCCCGCTATGCGCGACAACATCGTCATGCCAGAGACGGTGGCAAGCGTTTTATGCAAGTTCATGGAGCGGCATTATAGCTGCTGATGTTGTTTGTTGCCTCACAGCTTTGTCGCAAAGCTTTTCGGCGCGGTAGGGGGCGATATATAGCCTGCTGGTGATGAGCTAGGTGATATGGATGGTTAAATTATTAGTCTATATACTATTGCGTGTTGTAAGCGAAAGCCAAAATGGCGATAAAGGTAAGATACATTTGCCCATTGACGAAAAACTGGTTATACTCCGTGGCTTTACAGAATTCTGCGTCGCGGTCTGGTTTATTTTGCCGCGTAAGCATTCCCGACCTTGATTTAGGAAATATAAATGGCAAATACCGCACAAGCACGTAAGCGTGCTCGTCAAGCAGTCGCTCAAAACCTGCACAACTCTAGTCAGCGTTCGACTCTGCGTACAGCTATCAAAGCTGCGCGTAAAGCAATTGCTGGTGGCGATAAAGCTGCTGCAGCATTGGTTCTGCAAAAGTCTGTGTCGACTATCGACCGTATTGCAGACAAGAAAATCATTCACAAGAACAAAGCTGCACGTCATAAGAGCCGTTTAAATGCAGCTCTGAAAGCACTGGCAGTTTAAGTAAATTAACGTACCGGGTTCGCTTGGTAGGTTAAGTTTGCTAGATAGAAATCCTTGAATAACTTCGGTTATTCAGGGATTTTTTGCTTTAAATTGATTGTTTTTTTTGTATAGCTATTTGTAGTAGTTCGACAAGCCACTGCAATGATTCGGACTGCTAACTGCAAAACGTAAGCGTTTGGTTCTCCGTCCGAAAGCCAATCTGCACCTGGTTATTTGCTGCGACTATTGTCGAGGCAGGCCATCTATTACCGTGCCGGGTTTGAGGTTCCGTTGCTTAAACCAGTTTTGATTCATTTCTAAAGCATAGAACGCCGCTTTTTCAGCACAATGGGAGTCGAGCGTCTGAGCTTTCATTTCTTCGATATTGATAATCGCGCCATTCTTGTCGAGAAACGCGACGGATAGCGGTATCAAAGTATTTTTCATCCACATACACACGCCAGCGGGTTCGTCGAAGACAAACACCATGCCGTTATTAGTCGCCATTTGTTTGCGAAACATCAACCCTTGTTCGCGTTGTGCCTCAGTCGATGCGACTTCTGCCTTAATTAGGTGTATCCCGGCATTTAAGGAAATGACCGGAAAGTGTTGCGGTTCCTGGGCTACGGCATTGTTGAATAGGCCGACGGTGCTGCTCAATAGTGCGAACGCCATGGCAGTAAAAGATGCGCGATATCTACTCATGTTGAAAAAGTCCTTTTTATATTTCACAGGATTATACAGAGGCTTGCAGAAGATGGGAGGCGGGGAGGGAGAAGCTTTTTTGCGATGCAGAACGACAATTATTAGTCTAAAACTGGACAGATAAATAAAAAAGACAGGCAATGCCTGTCTTTTTTATCGAAACTGCTGCTTAAATTACTTAGCAGGAGCATCAGCAGCTGGAGCGGCTTCAGCAGGAGCAGCTTTAGCTTTTTTGGCTACTTTTTTGTGTTTCTTTACTGCTTTTTTAGCAGCAGGAGCGGCAGCAGCAGGAGCATCAGCGGCTGGCGCAGCAGCAGGAGCGGCAGCATCAGCAGCGAAAACGGAAGTTGCGAACAGGCCAGCTACTAAAACAGCGATCAGTTTAGACATTTGAGAATCCTTTTGATTATTAATCATGTAAGTGCATCGATGATTCATTCGAATCACTGTCATTAACGGTGGTCACGATATCTGGTTGACAGACTTTTTGAAAATTAATATATCTTTTATACGGTAAGGGTGTGCTTCCCGCAGGCAATCACTAAGGCCCTATGGAAAGTACGTTTCAACTAGGTTTTTGTAGGCGCGTCAGTTCAGATGGATCGATTTCGCGGAATTCGCCGGGCCAGAGCGGATGACTTTCTAAAGAAATTTTGCCGATCGCTACCCGGACCAGACGCAACGTTGGTAGGTCAACGGCTGCCGTCATGCGGCGAACTTGTCTATTTTTTCCTTCTGTAATAGTGAGTGCCAGCCAACTAGTTGGTTTATCGCTACGTTCCCGTATTGGCGGATTGCGCGGCCAAAGCCACTCAGGATCAGCAATTTGTTTTACTTCGCAGGGTTGCGTCACAAAATCCCCCAAATCGAGGCCATTTCGTAGGCGCGTCAGCATTTCCTTATCGGGGATGCCTTCAACTTGGGCTAAGTAAGTTTTGGGTTGTTTATAGGCCGGATGACTGATGCGATGTTGTAGCTTGCCGTCATCGGTGAGTAATAGTAACCCCTCACTATCGGCATCGAGCCTTCCAGCCGGATAGATGTTGGGAATGGTCAAGTAATTGGCCAAGGTTTCTCGCTGCGGATGCGAGGAGAATTGGCACATCACTTGAAAGGGTTTATTGAATAGGATTAGGGGCATACCGTAGTGTCGCAAAAACATAGCGTCTAGTAAAATACTAGTGCATAATATGAAACCGCTGTCTTATGTCTTATATAAGACTTGGCTTAATGTGACAGCTAAATTTCAAGCCCGCCTTCTCGCATCATCTCCGGAGATACTGAATGTCCCAACATATTAAAGTGCCTGTTGAAGGCAAAAAAATCACTGTTAACGCTGATTATTCTATCAATGTCCCTGATAACCCGATCATTCCTTACATCGAAGGTGATGGCACCGGCATCGATATTAGCCCGGTCATGATTAAAGTGGTGGATGCTGCGGTTGCCAAAGCTTATGCTGGGAAACGGAAAATTAGTTGGATGGAAGTTTATGCTGGAGAGAAGTCGACTAACGTCTACGGTCCTGACGTGTGGCTTCCGGCGGAAACATTGGCAGCGATCAAAGATTATGTCGTTTCGATCAAAGGTCCATTGACCACACCAGTTGGCGGCGGTATCCGTTCGCTTAACGTTGCGTTGCGTCAGGAACTTGATCTGTACGTTTGCTTGCGCCCGGTTCGTTACTTTAAGGGCGTACCGTCGCCAGTGCGTGAGCCGGAAAAAACCGACATGGTGATTTTCCGTGAGAACTCTGAAGATATTTACGCTGGTATTGAATGGCAAGAAGGTAGCGAAGGCGCCAAGAAGCTGATCGATTTCCTGATCAATGAAATGGGCGTTAAGAAGATTCGCTTCCCGGAGACATCAGGTATCGGCATTAAGCCCGTCTCGCGTGAAGGTACAGAACGCCTGGTGCGCAAGGCGATTCAGTATGCTATCGATAATGATAAGCCATCTGTGACGATCGTTCACAAGGGCAATATCATGAAGTTCACTGAAGGCGGTTTCCGCGACTGGGCATATGCACTTGCACAAAAAGAATTTGGTGCTGAGCTGATTGATGGCGGTCCGTGGGCAAAATTCAAGAATCCTAAGACTGGTCGCGATATCATCGTTAAGGATTCGATTGCCGATGCTTTCCTTCAACAGATTTTGCTCCGTCCAAATGAGTATAGTGTGATTGCTACGCTGAACTTGAACGGTGATTACATTTCTGATGCCTTGGCAGCGCAAGTTGGTGGGATCGGGATTGCGCCAGGTGCTAACTTGTCGGACTCTGTTGCCATGTTCGAGGCAACGCATGGCACTGCGCCTAAATATGCTGGTAAAGATTACGTCAATCCAGGCTCGTTGATTTTGTCGGCTGAAATGATGCTGCGTCATATGGGCTGGCTGGAAGCCGCAGATCTGATCATTGCTTCAATGCAAAAATCGATTTCTTCGAAAAAGGTTACTTATGACTTCGCACGTCTGATGGAGGGAGCGACACAAGTTTCATGCTCAGGATTCGGCGATGTATTGATTGAAAATATGTAACCAAGTAAGTGACATGAAGATCAAAAAGCCAGAGCCTTGTTCTGGCTTTTTGACTTTTGGGGTGTCTTGGTTCTTCCGCCCCATAAAAAAACCCGCCGAAGCGGGTTTTTTAAAACAAGCATTAATGGGTGAATTAAGGTGCTTGAATGTTAGAAGCTTGCTTGCCTTTAGGGCCTTGCGTGACTTCGAACTGTACTTTTTGACCTTCTTTAAGGGTCTTGAAGCCGTTCATTTGGATTGCTGAAAAGTGTGCGAACAAATCTTCACCACCATCATCTGGAGTGATAAAGCCGAAGCCTTTAGAGTCGTTGAACCACTTGACTGTACCTGTTGCCATAAAATAGCGTCTTTCAAATAATGACTAATCACACGAGCCGTAAAAGCAAGAAACCTCGCAGAACGCTGCTTCTTCTAAAACTTGCTCACTTCTATTAACAAGAAAAACATACTTATCAATAAATGTCATTGTTCGCGTAAAAAAAATAAAAGTCAAGAAAATTGTTTGGTGCAGTTGGAGCGATGATGTGCGGCATGTTTTCTTCAAAAAACCACTCTTGAATTCTGCCGTTGTAACGTCATCTGCACTGCAAGAAGAAAGCGCGTACTATTAAATTAATTTTGGTTTAATTCAGTGTCTCGCAGAGATTCTGCTACTTACTTATTTGTATGAACGTTTTAGAATAGACGCATGGTAACCAAGCATGAAGATGGAACGGTAGCGACGCGACAGGAGCAAAAGCTCAAGCCGCCCCCTATGTATCAGGTATTTTTGTTGAATGATGATTTCACTCCAATGGAATTCGTCGTTGCTGTGATTCAAGAGTATTTCAACAAGGATCGGGAGACCGCGACGCAGATTATGCTTAAAGTGCATCGTGAAGGTAAGGGAATGTGTGGCGTGTTTTCTAAAGATATCGCGTCTACAAAAGTCGAATTAGTATTAACGCACGCGCGAAAAGCAGGGCACCCCCTGCAATGCGTAATGGAGGAAGCATGATTGCGCAGGAATTGGAAGTAAGTTTGCACATGGCGTTTGTTGAGGCTCGACAAGCACGGCACGAGTTCATCACTGTTGAGCATTTGCTGCTGGCGTTGCTGGATAATCCATCAGCGGCAGAAGTACTGCGGGCATGTGCTGGCAACATCGAAGATCTGCGTAAGACGTTGACGATTTTCATCGGCGATAACACGCCGACAGTGCCAGGCTCCGGCGAAGTTGACACGCAGCCCACACTGGGCTTTCAACGCGTGATTCAGCGTGCGATCATGCATGTGCAGTCAGCCTCGAATGGCAAAAAAGAAGTCACTGGCGCGAACGTGCTGGTCGCTATCTTTGGCGAGAAAGATTCGCACGCTGTTTATTACCTGCATCAACAGGGCGTAACCCGTCTTGACGTGGTGAATTTTATTTCGCACGGTGTTCGTAAAGATCAGATCGGCGATACCCAAAAATCTTCCGAGGGCGTGGAAGAAGTGCAGGCCGAAGGACAGCAAAAAGAAAGCCCGTTAGACCAATTTACGCAAAACCTGAACAAGCTGGCAATCGAAGGCAAGATCGATCCGCTGATCGGTCGTGAATTTGAAGTCGAACGGGTGATTCAGACCTTGTGCCGTCGCCGTAAAAACAATCCATTGCTAGTCGGTGAAGCCGGTGTTGGTAAGACCGCTATCGCAGAGGGACTGGCATGGCGGATTACGCAGGGCGATGTTCCCGAAATTCTCAGTAACGCGATTGTCTACTCTTTGGATATGGGCGCTTTATTGGCCGGGACTAAATATCGTGGCGATTTTGAGCAACGCCTGAAAGCAGTGCTGAAGCAATTGAAAGACAGTGAACACGGTATCTTGTTTATCGATGAAATCCATACAATCATTGGCGCTGGATCGGCTTCTGGCGGTACTTTGGATGCATCGAATTTGTTGAAACCGGCATTGTCCAGTGGTCAGCTGAAATGTATCGGTGCGACTACTTACACAGAGTTTCGTGGCGTGTTCGAGAAAGATCACGCGTTGTCACGGCGTTTTCAGAAGATCGATGTTAACGAGCCGACAGTTGAGCAAACCGTGCAGATTTTACGTGGTTTGAAATCGCGTTTCGAAGAGCATCACGGTGTCAAGTATTCTGCGATTGCGTTGACGACTGCTGCGGAGTTGGCAGCCCGCTTTATCAATGATCGACATCTTCCTGACAAGGCGATCGATGTGATCGACGAGGCTGGGGCTGCGCAACGCGTATTGCCGAAGTCGAAGCAAAAGAAAACAATTGGCAAAACCGAAATTGAAGACATTATTTCGAAAATTGCGCGGATTCCGCCACAAACTGTTAATCAGGACGATCGTAGCAAGTTGAAAACGATCGACCGCGATTTGCGTAATGTCGTATTTGGTCAAGACCCGGCGATTGATGCATTGGCGTCAGCGATCAAGATGGCGCGTGCGGGACTCGGCAAGACTGATCGGCCGATTGGTTCTTTCTTGTTCTCTGGCCCAACTGGGGTTGGTAAAACCGAGGTTGCAAAACAGCTCGCGTTTATTTTGGGTATTGAATTAATTCGCTTCGATATGTCCGAATACATGGAGCGTCATGCTGTCAGTCGCTTAATCGGTGCGCCGCCGGGGTATGTCGGGTTTGACCAAGGTGGATTATTGACTGAGGCCGTGACCAAGAAACCGCATGCAGTGCTGCTGCTGGATGAAATCGAAAAAGCGCATCCGGATATTTTTAATATCCTGTTGCAGGTGATGGATCATGGGACGCTGACAGACAACAATGGACGTAAAGCAGACTTCCGCAATGTGATCATTATCATGACCACAAATGCAGGGGCGGAAAGCTTGCAAAAACGGACCATCGGCTTTACCGAGAAGAAGGAAGCTGGCGATGAAATGGCGGATATCAAACGGATGTTCACGCCGGAGTTCCGTAACCGCATCGACTCGATCATCAGCTTCCGTGCTCTGGATGAAGAAGTCATTCTGCGGGTTGTCGATAAATTCCTGATGCAATTGGAAGAGCAATTGCATGAGAAGAAAGTGGAAGCTGTCTTTTCTGAGAATTTGCGTAAATTCCTGGCCCGAAAAGGCTTTGATCCGTTAATGGGTGCGCGACCGATGTCACGTCTGATTCAAGACATGATTCGGAAGGCGCTGGCTGATGAGTTGTTGTTTGGCAAGCTGGTGGCTGGCGGTCGTGTAACAGTGGATCTGGACGAAAAAGATCAGATCAAACTGGAGTTTCCGGCAAAAAACCCGGCAAAACCTGCCGCGTCGCAAGAAACTGTTGAAGTTGAATAGTCACTAGCAAAGTTTGCGTATCGTCAGTTGCTGATGCTATAAAAAAGCCCGAATCACATAAGTGATTCGGGCTTTTTAACAACCAATGTGCTGTTTGTGATGCAGCGGTAATGAAATCTTACGGTGAATAACTGTATGACTTACCTAAAACTGCATCGGTACTGCTAAAGGATGCTAAGGAATCCACAGATCGTTACCTTCTCTCAATGCTGCCAAGGATTGGCTTGTAGTTACACGAGCCAACCCGATTCCGAAGCAGTTTTGCACACCCTCCAGTAGAATAAGAGCAAACACAACGCACCACACCACATCCAAGTGCGTTGTCAGCAAAAACATTAAGGCGTCAATGCTGATCCAACTGCCTGCTTGGCAGTAATGTCGGCAACCGTTTTCTGGATGATATCCAATCGAGCCGTTGTAGATGGATGAATGGCGGTATAGCCATTTGCTACGGTGACTGGATAGGCTGCTGCCAGACGTTGCCAAAATGCGGCGGCGTTATCAACCTTATAGCCAGCGCGTGCGACCATATACAGCGCAAGTTTGTCCGCTGCGACATCTAATTGCTGCGTATAAGGTTTGACGCCAGCGCCGCCTGATAGTGAAGTAGTATCAGGTCGCAGACGTATCAAGTTGTCGATAATCCCACTCATCGTGGCGGTCATGCGTAGTCGGACGATGTGCATCAATGAGTTATGTGCCATTTCACGTGCGATTACGTAAGCCAGTTCGTCATCAGTTTGGGTAAATTTCACCATGCCGGCGGTAATGAGGACGCGGCGGCCATCGGCAAAACTATTAACGTTATCGGTATTTCCCAGCTCGATACCAAATGCGCAGGCACGCGTTAGCGGCACGTTCAGATTAATGTTCTGACGGTTCCGTGTTAATCCCAAGTTAATCGTCGTGCTTCGACTGACCAATGGTCCAAGCATTAATGCTGCCTGGCGCTCGGCATTTGGGCCGGATGGCACAGGTTTGCCCTGTATCGTCGCCAGTAAATCGCCAGGTTTAACGCCTGCCTCAGCAGCGCCACTTCCGGCCAATACACCCGTGACTTGAAGTTCGTCTGACAGGCCGAGAGAAGCCTGTGCTGCCTCAATGAATTCACTTGAATAAGAATATTTTGTTTTTGCAGTAAAGCCAAGCAGATTGCGCGCATTGTTGCGGCAAAGGTCTGCGTTATTGACCAGCAGTGGTGCTGCTACAGCATATAAGCGGTCTTGTTGCGTCACTAGCGCGCGTAATTCAGCCTCTTGAGGATTTTTCGGCGGTTTTATCGGTGGTAATACTGGTTTGGTTATCGCAACCGCAGGTGGTAACGAGGGTGATACGGGGAGAGGTTCTTGCGTGGCGCAAGCGGTAAGTAGGATCAGGGGTAACGTCACGGCGTAACGCTTTACATCTAGCCATTGTCGATAATTGTTTACCTTCATTGGATTTCCCATCAGTGTTTACCTGTGCTGCCGAAGCCGCCAGTCCCGCGTTCGCTGCTGTCGAATTCGGCAACGACGTTAAAACCGACGCGCATTACCGGCACGATGATTAGCTGCGCCAGCCGTTCCATCGGATTAATAACGAATGTCGTGTCGCCGCGATTCCAGGTGGAGACCATCAGTTGCCCTTGATAGTCGGAGTCAATCAGACCGACCAGATTGCCCAGCACAATACCGTGCTTATGACCCAGACCACTACGCGGCAAAATCATGGCGGCGTAGGCAGGATCGCCGAGATGAATCGCCAGCCCGGTGGGGATCAAATGCGTTTCACCGGGATTGATCGTCAATGGTGCATCGAGGCAGGCCCGTAAATCCAGTCCGGCACTGCCTTCGGTAGCGTACATCGGTAATTGATCTTGCATGCGTGGATCGAGAATTTTTACGTCTATTGTTTTCATGGAATAAATTTATCTATTCAATATCTGGTTAAAAGGTGCGTAAGTTCAGCTACAGAATACGGCTGCAATACGCATCGACCAACTCACCATCGCACAGTTGCATCACGAAGGATCACCACGGATCACCACGGATCACGATAATAGCGACGTCTGCCATGCCATCAGCAAAACTAGGTAAGACGTTTTGCAATTTCCGCAATTAGCTGACGTGCCAGTTGCAGCTTGTCCGCGCGAGGAAAACTGGTATGACCTTCGACGTCGAACAGCACGAGTTGGTTCTCGTCTTTTCCAAATGTATCGTGGCCGATGTTGCCAACCAGCAGGGGAATGTTTTTCTTTTGGCGCTTTGCTTCTGCATATTCCAGCAGATTTTCAGATTCTGCGGCAAAGCCGACACAGTAAGGCCTTTGCGTTAAAGGCAGCGCGGCGACTTCGGCAAGAATATCCGGGTTCTGCGCGAATACTAATTCCGGCGTACTTCCCGAAGCATCTTTTTTAAGTTTCTGGTCGCTGGAGTTGGCGACATGCCAATCAGCTACTGCCGCCACGGCGATAAAAATATCCTGCCCCTTTACGTGTGCCAGCACAGCATCGTGCATTTGGCGCGCACTGAGAACGTTTACACGTTGCACGCCAAATGGCGCCGGTAATGCAGTGGGGCCGGAGATCAGCAAGACTTCAGCGCCAGCTTCTCGGGCCGCGCGTGCCAGTGCATAGCCCATTTTTCCGGAAGAAAGATTGGTGATGCCACGCACCGGATCAATGGCTTCAAACGTTGGCCCGGCGGTCAGTAGCAGGCGTTTGCTTTTTAAGGTTTTAGGCTGAAATGCGGCGATCACTTCTGCTAGCAATTGATCGGCTTCCAGCATGCGCCCCAAACCAACTTCACCGCAGGCTTGTTCACCAGCTGCCGGGCCGAGTAATTGAATGCCGTCTTCTGCTAACTGCCTGGCGTTGCGACGGGTGGCTGGGTTTTGCCACATTTCTACGTTCATCGCAGGTGCTATTAATAGAGGTAATGAGGCTGGTCGCGCCACGCACAGCGTGGACAGTAAATCATCGCAGACGCCATGGGCCAGCTTAGCCATAAAGTCAGCGGAGCAGGGGGCGATGACGATGACATCGGCATCTCGGGTGAGATCGATATGCGGCATGTTGTTGCCGATACGTGCGTCCCATTGATCGGTAAATATCGGTTGTCCTGACAAGCCCTGCATCGTGACTGAAGTGATGAATTGTAGCGCGCCTTTGGTCATGACGACTTGGACCGATGCGCCTGCTTTGATGAAAGCACGTGAAAGTTCTGCCGCTTTATAGCAAGCAATGCCCCCGGTCAGGCCGAGTACAATTTTTTTACCAGCGAGATCCATGATTACTCCTGGAGTAAAACGATCTAAAACAAGGCGACGTCAATCGCCTATTAATTTGCCAATATACGCGTCTATTTACAGACTTATTTATTCACGCGGCGCAGCTCGTCAATGATGAACAATACCGCGCCTATACAAATAGCGCTATCGGCGATATTAAAAGCCGGCCAATGCCAGCGACCGATATAAATATCGACAAAATCGATGACGTGACCATAAGCGATGCGGTCAGTGACGTTGCCAATCGCGCCGCCCAGTATCAAAGCCAGTGCGGTACAAAACATGCGTTGACCGGCATGCCGCTTGAGCAAAAATATAATGAAAATCGCGGCAGCAATGCCGACCGCTGTGAATAAATAACGTTGCCAACCGGAAGCAGAGCCGAGAAAACTAAAGGCGGCACCGGGGTTGTACACCAATACCAGATTGAAAAAAGAGGTTACCGGATGCGATTCACCGTAAGTAAACAGGCGCGTAATGGTGACTTTGGATAACTGATCTAGCAGAATCACGATCCCTGCTATTCCCATCCACGGCAGTAATCCTGCGCTTAATTTGGTGGGGGAGCCGGATCTGGTCGGGGAAGAACGTTTTTTAGTGGCCATAAATGGTTGTTTCAATATGCAAAAAGTTGTACCGGACGCTAAGTAATCGTAATGAATGGTGGTAAAGAGCGACCTGAAATCACCGCAAAGCTGATTTCAGGTCTGCACCGAGACTAAGCTAAGCGAAATGACGATTTTCGCCTTTGCCGAACAGATTGGAAACACAACGGCCGCATAGACCCGTATGTTCAGCATGGCTGCCAACGTCAGCCCGATAATGCCAGCAACGCTCGCATTTTTGTTGTGTCGACGGCGTGACGAGGATCGTTTCTTCCGCCTCTGAGGTGACTTCTGTGGCAGTGGCCGCAGAGGTGATCAGGATAAATTTCAGATCGTCGCCAACGCTGCTCAATAATGCGTATTTGGCAGCCGTCACCTTCAGTTCTACTTCCGCTTGCAACGATGAACCGATCCCGCCAGCAGCACGTACTTCTTCGAGTTGCTTGGTCACTTCGGCCCGCAAAGTACGCAACGCATTGAATTTCTCAATCAATGCCGCGGCATTTTCAATGACTGGTAGCGTGTAGTAGGTTTGCGTGAAAATCGTTTCGTCACTTTCTGCATAGACCTCTTTGCTGGCGAAGAACGACCATGCTTCTTCAGCAGTAAACGACAGCGTTGGGGCGATCAAGCGCAATAGTGCTTGCGTGATATGCCAGATCGCAGTTTGCGCTGAGCGTCGGGCATGCGAGGCGACGCCACCGGTGTACAGGCGATCTTTCAGAATATCGAGGTAGAAGCCACCCAAATCCTCCGAGCAGTACATCTGTAATTTTGAGATGACCGGATGGAATTCGTAGCCTTCGTAGTGTTGCAGAATGTCTGCTTGCAATTGCGTCATGCTAGCGATTGCATAGCGGTCGATTTCCAGTAACTCGCCGATTGGCACCGCATCTGTCAACGGATTGAAATCGGACGTATTGGCTAGCAAGAAGCGCAGCGTGTTGCGGATACGGCGATAGGATTCGGTGACACGTTTCAGGATCTCGTCAGAGATAGTGATCTCGCCCGAATAGTCACTCGACGCAACCCACAACCGCAGGATTTCTGCACCCAGCGTATCGGATACTTTCTGTGGTTCGATACCGTTCTTTAGCGATTTCGACATCTTTTTGCCTTCGCCATCGACGACAAAGCCATGCGTCAACAACGCCTTGTATGGCGCACGGCCATTCAACATCGATGAGGTCAGCAACGAAGAGTGGAACCAACCGCGATGCTGATCCGAGCCTTCCAGATACAGATCGGCCGGAAATTGCGATTGCAAATGATGCGATCCACGCAATACGGTTTGATGTGTCAGCCCGGAATCAAACCAGACATCCAACGTGTCCCGGTTCTTCATGTACAGATCAGCTTCGTCGCCGAGTAGCTCTTTAGGATCAAGTGCTTGCCATGCTTCGATGCCGCTTTTTTCGATGCGCTGCGCGATTTGTTCTAGCAATTCTGCTGTGCGAGGATGCAATTCACCTGTTTCTTTGTGAACGAAAAATGCCATCGGCACGCCCCATTGGCGTTGACGTGACAAGGTCCAGTCGGGACGGTTAGCGATCATTCCGTGCAAACGGGCTTTGCCCCACGCCGGGAAAAAGGAGGTGTCTTCAATCGCTTGAATAGCCGTTTTGCGCAAGCTGTCGCCGCCGTCTTTTGGCGTGTTATCCATGCTGGCAAACCATTGCGAGGTTGCGCGATAGATGATCGGCGTTTTATGCCGCCAGCAATGCATGTAGCTGTGATCAAACATTTCCAGTTTGAACAGCGAGCCGACTTCTTCCAAAGCAGCGCAAATCGGCTTGGATGCTTCCCAGATTGTCAGTCCATTGAACAGCGGTAAAGTAGACGCATAACGGCCATCGCCCATCACTGGACTAAGAATGTCGTCGTCTTTCAGGCCGTGTGCTTTGCAGGAAATAAAGTCTTCGATACCGTACGCTGGCGCCGAGTGAACGATACCGGTGCCGCTATCGGTGGTGACGTAGTCGCCCAAATACACGGGTGACAAACGGTCATAGCCCGGATGTGCGCTGGCTAATGGATGTTTAAAGTTGATGAGTGACAGAGCCTCACCTTTGCAGGTGGCGATGATCTTGCCTTCAAGACCGAAACGTTCGAGCGAGGCGGCGACCAGATCTTGCGCCAACAGCAACAATAGCGGTTCGCCCTTACGCTCGGTTTGCACCAATGCGTAATCGACTTCTGGATGCACATTCAGCGCTTGATTCGACGGGATGGTCCACGGCGTGGTGGTCCAGATAACAACATAGCCTTTCTCAACCGGCAATGTCGCTAGTCCGAATGCTGCAGCCAGTTTTTCTGGTTCTGCAAAGGGAAAGCCAACATCGATCGATGGATCGCGCTTGTCTTGATATTCGACTTCAGCCTCCGCCAGCGCAGAGCCGCAATCGAAACACCAGTTGACCGGCTTCAGGCCGCGATATACATAGCCTTTTTCCAGTATCGTGCCAAGTGCGCGCAGTTCATCGGCTTCGTTGCTGAAGTTCATGGTTTTGTACGGATTGTCCCATTCACCCAGAACGCCTAGACGGATAAAGTCTTTACGTTGCAAATCGATTTGCTCGTTAGCGTAGGCGCGGGCTTTGGCCTGCACTTCTGCTACTGGCAGATTTTTGCCGTATTTCTTTTCGATCTGGATTTCAATCGGCATACCGTGGCAATCCCAACCGGGAACGTATTGCGCATCGAAGCCAGCCATATTGCGGGCTTTGACGATCATGTCTTTCAGGATTTTGTTGACTGCGTGGCCCAGATGAATTTCGCCGTTGGCGTACGGAGGGCCGTCATGCAGAATAAATTTTGGACGTGCTTTGGAGGCTTTCCGAATCCGCTCGTAGACCTTTTTTTCTTGCCATTGTTTGACCCATTGCGGCTCACGTTTAGCGAGATCACCACGCATCGGGAAAGCAGTTTCGGTCATGTTGACCGGATATTTGCTTTGCACTTTAGCCGCTTTTGCGGTCTTGTTATTTTCTGGCTTAGGTGTTTGAGTTGGCTGGTCGGACATAATTTTTCTTCAATGAAATTCAGTGGATGTCTGCGACAAATTGGCACTTGCGGTGAGCAATGCTACGACAGCGGTAACACTACTATAAGTCAGTCAAGATGCGCAGACATAATGCGAACAATGCGATGGGCTGTAACGGGACAGCGTCAAATTCGGTCGGTCGCTGAAATCGCGGCGCTGTCATGCTGACGGAAGTAATCGCGCGTATTTTGAACATCGCGCTCGATTGCCGCAGTTAATGTCGGCAAATCGATGTATTTCTCTTCATCGCGCAGTTTCTGCAGAAACTCAATTTTTACGACTTTACCGTAACAGTCACCGCTGTAATCAAGGATAAAGGCCTCAAGCAAAACATGTCCGCTTTTATCCACTGTGGGGCGGGTGCCGATGCTGGCTACCGCAGGCAGCGGTTGTGGCGTCAAACCATGCACGCGCACCACGAAGATCCCCGAAAGTGCCGGTTGTTTGTGGTGGACACGCAAATTTAGCGTGGGAAAGCCGATTTCACGCCCCAGTTTTTTGCCGTGAACGACGTGTCCGGAGATGGAATAAGCATGACCGAGTAAAGTTCTCGCCGAGGTAAAGTCACCCGTTGCCAGCGCAGCCCGTACCGCAGACGAGGATACGCGGGCACCGTCGTTCATGACGTTCGGCAAAGTAACTACTTGAAAACCGTATTTTTTACCCGCTTCGATCAGGGTGGCGATATTGCCGGCACGACGTGCGCCAAAACAAAAATCTTCACCGACCATCAACCAACGGACGTGTAAGCCTTGAACCAGCACTTTTTCGATAAAGTCTTGTGGTGACAGGGAGGAAAAATGGGCATTGAAATGTTCGACAATCACGCGGTCGATACCGGCCTGCGCCAATGATTGCAGCTTGTCGCGCAAATTGGCAACGCGGGTGGGTAGTGTGACGGGATGATTCGATTGCTGTGCAAAAAATTCGCGCGGATGTGGCTCAAATGTCATCACGGCGGCATCGATGCCTAATTCTGTCGCTGCTTTACGCACATACGCGAGCAAAACCTGATGGCCGCGATGTACGCCGTCAAAGTTGCCGATAGTTAACGCGCAAGGTGCACGCGATTCAGCGTTGGGAAGTCCGCGAAATACCTTCATGGAAATGGCCGGGATAGATGTTGCAAAACGGTAGATTATAAATGCTTTCGTGCCGCAACTTGCGCCTAGTGGCGGAATGGTTGATTGTTCTCTATTAATATTTGCTTTAATAACGTGGAAATCAACTGAAAAATCGCCCAAAAGGGCGATTTTCGTAGAAGATTGCCTCGAAATAGCAGAGGCGCACTAACAAAAAGATAATTAGGCCGGTTTATTGCCTAACAAATTTCCCAACATCCCGGCAAGCTCTCCTAAACCGCCACTGACTTCCTGTGCCTGGCCATTTGGTGTTAATTTATTAATTAATTCCGGTAGGATTTCCGACAAATGACCAGCGGTTTCTTCTTTAGACAGACCGGTAGCTTGCGCTAATTCGTCCAATTGACCACTACTGCCCAATGCCTGCTGCACCTGATCCGGGGAAACCGGCTGATTCTCACCATGACCTACCCAAGAGCTGACCACATCGCCTAACCCTGCATTCTGAAATTGACTTAGCAAACCACCTAAGCCGCCCGAATTTGCACCGCCAGCACCCGATTGATTGGTCAGCATGCTCAGGGCAGCTTGAATCAGCATTGCTTTCGGATCGTTGGTTTGCGCTTGCTGTCCTTGCGCATTGCTGACCGCGCCAAGTAAGCTATCTAATAGTCCCATCATTTTCTCCTGAGTAAAAAGATCGCCAAATTAAGGCGGATGAAAAACGATTTACGCCGCTATTGCATTCCATTGTAATTGGCGGCAACTCAAAAACCAGCCTCTATCCTCGCATAGTTTTATTACATCTCACCCCAAATGGCATTTAACGCTGCCAGCGCTGCAAGGCCGGCGGTTTCAGTACGCAAAATTCTGCTGCCCATAGACAGCATCAAAGCACCTTGCGCGCAGGCGGTATTTTCTTCCGCCTCGGTGAATCCACCTTCTGGCCCAATCAGCAACGCGACCGATTGCGGCGGTTGGTGACGGGCCCAGTTTGATAGCGATTCTTCGCCACGCGGCGATAGGAGGATCCGTTTATGCAAGTCCTGCTGCCCCAGCCAGTCGTTCAGTGATGTTAATGTAGCAAGATTTGGCAAGCGATTGCGACCGCTTTGCTCGGATGCTGCAACAATCACGGCTTGCCAATGCGCTTGTTTTTTCTCAACACGATCTGCCGAAAGTCGCACTACGCAGCGCTGTGCGGAGATCGGTTGGATCGCCGCCGCCCCTAGTTCGACGGCTTTTTCGATAATCCAGTCTAGTTTTGACGCTTCAGGCAATGCTTGCGCCAGCGTCACGGCGTAGGGCAATTCGACTTCTCGCGGTGAAAAAGTTTTAATTTCTACACTTACGCGCTTTTTTTCAATACTAGCGATGGTCGCCGTGAATTCGCCGCCGCCGCCATTAAATAGGGTAATTGGCGTACCCAGCGCCAATCGCAGCACTTGAATATGGTGGGCAACGGAGTCCGGCAACGCCAAAGTGGCGCCGATTTCAAGTTGGGTGGGGATATAAAAACGCGGCATAGGCAAAAAAAGTGCAATAGTATTAACAGGCAGTCGCCGCCCGGCTTGGACCAGATGCCGCAGCATTGGATAGCATCGGGCAGGGCTAAAAGCGGTCAGTATGAAGGAATATGCGCCAATCCGCCATTTCGATCTGGCTGTGATTAGTCCGAATCCGTTCACTCTCCGTGAGGCCCGGCAATCTAAAAAGGGGCGTTTTACTAGCTGCAAATGCCGATCGGTGCGGAAATGCAGCGTTAGGGGCAGCATTTTGGTAAAATATTGCGCTTTGGCGCCTTCTGTGTAAATAACACTCAGCAGCACTAGTAATACTATTTATTTAATATTATTTATCTGCGCCGCTTGCTGCATCCCGCCCAATCATTGCCTAACTGTAAAAACCATGACCTCCACACTCCCGACCTCGAAGATGGCCAACGCGATTCGCGCCTTGGCAATGGATGCAGTACAAAAAGCCAACTCCGGCCATCCAGGCATGCCTATGGGCATGGCGGAAATCGCAGTAGCGCTATGGGCCAAGCACTATCGCCACAATCCTGCTAATCCAAAATGGATTAATCGTGATCGTTTTGTGTTGTCGAATGGTCATGGTTCAATGTTGCAATACGCGTTGTTGCATCTCACCGGCTACGATTTGCCGATGGACGAGCTGCGCAATTTCCGCCAAATGCATTCGAAGACACCAGGCCATCCTGAAGTAGACGTGACGCCCGGTATTGAAACCACGACAGGCCCATTGGGTCAGGGTTTGACAAATGCCGTCGGTATGGCATTGGCAGAGAAATTGTTGGCAGCAGAATTTAATCGGCCAAATTTCCCTGTTGTTGATCACTACACTTACACTTTTGTCGGCGACGGCTGTCTGATGGAAGGCATTTCGCATGAAGCCTGTTCGTTAGCAGGTACGTTGCGTTTGTCGAAATTGATCGTGCTGTATGACGATAACGGCATTTCGATTGACGGGCACGTTGAAGGCTGGTTCAAAGACGACACCCCAAAACGTTTCGAAGCCTATGGCTGGCATGTTATCCGCAGCGTTGACGGACATGACGTGGAAGCGGTTAACGCGGCCATTCATCAAGCCAAGCTGGCTGACAAACCAACTCTGATTTGCTGCAAAACAGTCATCGGCAAAGGCTCGCCAAATCTGGCTGGCACCGATAAAGTCCATGGCGCAGCATTGGGCGATAAAGAAATCGCCGCCGTTCGCGAAGCATTAGGCTGGACCTCTGCACCGTTTGAAATTCCTGAAGATGTTTATGCCGCATGGGATGCAAAAGCCCACGGTCAGCGTTTTGAAGCGCACTGGAACACACTATTTGCCGCCTATAGCGCAGAATTCCCGACTCAAGCCGCTGAGTTGACGCGTCGGATGAAGGGCGAATTGCCGGGCAATTTTGACGAGACGTTAAGCGCTTATGTTGCTACCTGCGTCGAAAAGCAAGAAACGATTGCCACCCGTAAGGCTAGCCAGAACGCGATTCAGGCATTCGCGCCGGTATTGCCAGAGTTTCTTGGTGGTTCCGCCGATTTGACCAGTTCGAATCTGACCAACTGGAAAGAATGCGTCGCGGTCCGGGCAGATCAGGCCGGTAACCATATTAACTATGGCGTGCGTGAGTTTGGTATGAGCGCGATGATGAACGGGATCACGTTGCACGGCGGTTATTTGCCGTTTGGCGCAACCTTTCTGACCTTCTCCGATTACAGCCGGAATGCCTTGCGCATGGCGGCATTGATGAAAATTCGTTCGATTTTCGTCTTTACGCATGACTCTATCGGCCTTGGTGAAGACGGTCCGACCCATCAATCGGTTGAGCATGTCTCCAGCCTGCGCCTGATTCCTAACCTGGATAACTGGCGTCCTTGCGACACGGTTGAATCGGCAGTGGCATGGGGCCACGCGGTCAAGCGTCATGATGGCCCGAGCACATTAATCTTTACCCGTCAGAATTTGCCATATCAACAACGTGACGCCGCCCAAATCGCGAATATCCAACGCGGCGGCTATGTATTGAGAGATGCAAAAGACGCAAAAGGTATCATCATTGCCACCGGTTCCGAAGTCGAACTGGCGATTAAGGCGGCAGATGCATTGGCGGCGGAAGGCATCGCCGTGCGCGTGGTCTCCATGCCAAGCACCGACGTATTTGACCGTCAGGAAGCCTCCTACAAAGCCAGCGTGCTTGAGCGCGGCTTGCCACGGGTTGCGGTCGAAGCTGGCGTGACGTCGACCTGGTATAAATATGTTGGCTTGGAAGGTGCAGTTGTCGGTATCGATACTTTTGGCGAATCGGCACCGGCGAATGTGCTGTTCAAACATTTCGGTTTCACGGTTGAAAATGTCGTTGCCAAAGTCAAGCTGACGTTGGCATGAGCGTAAAAACAGATAAAGCAAAAAATGTGGTTGATGGCGTCACCGATGACATCATAGATGACATCACTGAAGTCACCACTTTCACCAATGTTGTTGGTGATTTCTCCGTACGCCGCGCTACCGTTGCCGATGCAGCGGACATTGCGGTAGTCCGGATCGACAGCTGGCGCGCAACTTATCGCGGCATACTTCCGGTGGACTATCTCGACGCCATGAAAGTTGACGAGAGTACGGCGTTGTGGGCGCGCATAATCGGCGCCGCATCGGATGCTGCATGTGTGTTTGTTGCTGAAATTGGCGGCGAGATTGTCGGGTTTGCTGCCGGGATGACGTTAAGCGAGGCCAAGCTTGGCTTCGACAGTGAATTAACCGCTATTTATTTGCTTCCGTCAGTCCAGCGCGCTGGCATTGGCCGTCGACTGGTGGCGCACGTTGCGGCGACGTTGGCTAGCGCTGGTGCAAATAACATGTTGGTATGGGTGTTGTCGCAGAATGATATTGCGCGGCAGTTTTATACCAAGCTGGGCGCTGAGTTGCTGAAGGAACAGGCATTTAGCTGGGACGAAGGTCTGGATTTGCAAGAGACTGGTTACGGCTGGCGTACCATACGCGTTAAATAATAAACGTGTAAAAGACGGCGACAAAACAGTGGGATTAGTGAAAGTTAAATGATGATGATTGTTCGCAATCATCTGAATTGAATTATTGTTCATACCTTAGGAGAGAAGCATGACTATTCGCGTTGCAATCAATGGCTATGGCCGCATCGGCCGCAACATCCTCCGTGCGCATTACGAAGGCGGTAAAAAGCATGACATCGAAATCGTTGCGATCAATGATCTGGGCGATCCAAAAACGAATGCCCATCTGACCCAATACGATACTGCGCACGGTAAATTTCCAGGCACAGTCACAGTCGATGGCGACGCGATTGTCGTCAACGGCGACCGCATCAAAGTGCTGGCGCAGCGTAATCCAGCTGAACTGCCATGGGGCGAGTTAAAAGTTGACGTCGTACTGGAATGCACCGGCTTCTTCACTACCAAAGAGAAAGCCAGCGCCCATATCCACGGCGGCGCCAAGAAAGTCATTATTTCTGCACCGGGTGGTAAAGATGTCGATGCAACGATTGTGTTTGGCGTCAATCACGATGTCCTGAAAGCCACCGACACTGTCATTTCTAACGCTTCATGCACGACTAACTGTCTGGCACCGCTGGTCAAGCCACTGAACGACACTATCGGCGTGGTTAATGGCTTGATGACAACGATTCACTCGTACACCAACGATCAAGTACTGACGGACGTGTATCACGAAGATTTGCGTCGGGCGCGTTCGGCCACGATGAGCATGATCCCGACTAAAACCGGCGCAGCTGCCGCCGTTGGTCTGGTCTTGCCAGAGCTGAACGGCAAGCTGGATGGTTTCGCGATTCGCGTACCGACCATCAATGTGTCGCTGGTCGATTTATCGTTCGTTGCTGCCCGTGAAACTACCGTTGAAGAAGTCAACGCGATCCTGAAAGAAGCATCGGAAGGTGCATTGCAAGGCGTCCTGACCTACAACGTAGAACCTTTAGTATCGGTCGATTTCAACCACAATCCCGCATCGTCGAATTTCGATGCAACGCTGACTAAAGTGTCGGGCAATCTGGTGAAAGTATCGAGCTGGTATGACAACGAGTGGGGTTTCTCAAACCGCATGTTGGATACCACTGTTGCACTGATGTCGGCTAAGTAAGCTGTAAAAGGTTTGCTACGACAGTAAAATTAAAGCCTCGCGAGTCGGGGCTTTTTTTTGAACAGCAATTCACGTTTTCAAGTTGTTTCTACGTTGCCGGCGTCGCAAATACTGTCGCCAATAATGCCGTTACCGCCGTTACCTCTGATGTCACCCATTCTGGCGATATGCGCGCACGTTCATCGCCTTGCAGGCGGCGTTGATGCTGTAATTTGCGATAGTGGCGATATGCGTTTGCCACCTCGTTGGCAAGCGTTGTGTCGATCAATCCCAGATCGCCACATAATTTTAGCAACGCAATATTGCCGATATCAGCGGTCAGTTCTGGATGTGTTGCAGAGTATCGCAAGATCAAAAACTGCACTAAAAATTCGATATCGATCATGCCCCCGGCATCGTGTTTCAGATCAAACAGCGTGCTGCGATTGCGGTTGGCGTCGCGCATTTTTTGTCGCATATCGCTTACTTCCTGCTGCAACTTTAGCGGATCGCGGACTTGCCGCAATACGTCTACGCGCAAAGCCTCAAAGCGCTCGCCAATCTGACTATCGCCGGAACAGAAGCGGGCGCGAGTTAGTGCCTGATGCTCCCACAGCCACGCTGAATTGCGTTGATATCTTTCGAAGGTGGCAAATGACGATACCAACAAGCCGCTGGCACCATCTGGGCGTAAGGCGATATCGATGTCAAACAAGATCCCGGCGGAAGTATGGCTCGTCATCCAGGTGATAAAACGTTGGGCCAGCTTGGCGTAGAGCGCTGGCGCATCCTGATCGTCATCGTCGTACAGAAAAACGATATCCAGATCGGATGCGTAGCTAAGTTCTTTGCCGCCTAATTTTCCATACGCAATGACGGCGAATTTCGGTACTTCGCGATGGCGATTAGGAAAGGTTTTCCAGACCGACTGGATCGTCGTGTCGACCAAAATATCGGCCAGTAACGACAGATAATCAGCCAGAGTTTCTACGCTTAATTTACCTTCCAGATCTTGCGCCAACAGGCGGAATAACTGAACATGGTGCAGTTCGCGCAGCAGATCGAGTTGGCGCTCGGTATCGCCCGCAACAGCGTCCATCTGGCGTTGACAGTCTTGCGCAAAAACCGGCCAGTCGGGCACCGTGTTGAGATGGCGATTATCCAGCAATTCATCCAGCAGGATAGGGTGACGTGTCAGGAATTTAGCGGCCCAGTCGCTGGCCCCGATCATGCGGATAACGCGGGTCAGCGTATGCGGATATTCAGTCAAAAGCGCCAGATAAGCGGCGCGGCGCGCGATGGTTTCCAGAAAATCCAGCAAGCGGCCTAATGTGTTTAGATGCGAAGTCGATTCGGCGCTATTTTTCGACTCCGGCAGCGCGCCAATGATCGGCAATGCCACGTTAATCAATGCGGTGAAACGATTGCGGCTAATTTCCGGCAAGCTTTGTATGCGCGGCGATTGCCAGATCGATGCCAGACGACGAGCGGCCTCTTCGGCATCGCTAAAACCCAACGACGTGAGTGTGCTGGCGATGGCCTCCGGGCTATCTCTGTCGCTCAAGCCGCATAGTGGGCAGTCGCCATCGCTATCGTTTTTGCCGCCATCGGCATTCGCGGTCTGGCCGTTTTGTTTATCGCTAAAGATGGCGTCAAACTGGGCGGCAACTAACACTCTACGCTTTTCCAATTCGTGCAAAAGGGTGGGCACATCCTCAAATCCCATGGCTTGCGCGATGATCAGACGTTGCTCTTCGCTTGTCGGCAATGTATGGGTCTGGGCATCTTCGAGGTATTGCAGGCGATGTTCCAGATTGCGTAAAAAATCGTAGGCTTCTAATAACTGGTCAACGTCAGTGGCCGTGAGTAAATTCTTTTTAACCAGTGTCCGCAAAGTAGAACGGGTAGAGCGATCGCGCAGATCGAGATCGCGTCCGCCGCGTATCAACTGAAAAACCTGCGCCAGAAACTCAATTTCACGGATGCCGCCGCGTCCCAGCTTGACGTTATTATTCCGATCCGGGTGCAAAGTCTCCTGCCGCCGTACCTCGGCGCGGATTTGTCCGTGCATCAAACGCATCGCATCGATGGTGCCGTAATCCAGATAACGTCGGAACACAAAAGGCCGGGAGATGTTTTCCAGCAGCGCGATATCTTCCGGTTTGCCGGTCATTGCCCGTGCTTTGCACCAGGCATAGCGCTCCCATTCGCGCCCTTGCGTCACCAGATAAGTTTCCACCATATTTAAGCTGGCGACCAATGGACCGGACGCACCATTCGGCCGCAGCGCCATATCCACGCGGAAAGTGAAGCCGTCTTCGGTGATGTCGGCAATCGCAGCTATCAGTTTTTTGCCAAGACGCACAAAGAATTCGTGATTGGAGAGAGTGCGTTGTTCAGGATGTTCGATCAGGGTATCGCCGTCTTCGGCATACACAAAAATCAAATCGATATCCGACGATACATTCAGTTCGCCGCCACCGAGTTTGCCCATGCCCAGAACGATTAACTCTTGCGCCAGGCCTGATTCTTCCCCGATAGGCGTACCGTGCAGCGCGACCATTTCGGTCATGAGGCTGCTCAAATGGGTTTGCACCACAAAATCAGCAAAGTCCGTCATCGTACTGACGACCTCTTCCAAATCGGCCACGCCGCTCAGGTCACGCGCAATTAGCGTACAAATAATCAGGTTACGCAGCCGCCGCATCGCACGCGGCAATGGCATGCCAGCATCCATTTCCTTTTGTAACAGTTGCGCAAAGGGCGCATTGCTTAAGGATAATTGCGCCAGATCGGCAATTTTTTCTGAGCGGCCAGTTTCCGCATTGACCCAGCGGGTATAAAAATGGGAGGCAGAGGCAATGCTAATGAGAGATGTAGTCACAGCTTTTTATCGTGAAATAGATGATGGAGTAGGGCTTTGATAGACGTAGCGCGTTTTGCAGCAACTTATGTGACTATTTGGTGACAGTCCGGTGACGACGCGTTGACTACCAGATGACAGCGCATGAAAGGCGCGGTAAGGATCGATGAAGGCATCGATGAGATGAGTTTGAAAATACGTTTCCCCCGGTTTTAATTGCGATTTATAGGTGTTTTAACGGGTTTTAATATTTATCCCCAACGATCCATGCGAACATAGTGACAAATCCTTGGTCTGATTAATTCGGTAGCGCGCAATAGATTTATTTTACCTTGCGTTATCGGCATTATTCATCGATTTTTCTGCTTTGTTTTCAGTTTTTCCTTAGCTTAATATTAATAAATAAAACATCTTTATATTGATTTAATGTCTCAAGAGCAACAAAAAAACCCTCCTGCCGAGTCGCGTTTTCCACGTCAGCACCTCAGACTTTTGTGGCGTCAAATTGTGGGCGGATACAATCACATCAATCGGATAACCCACCATGTGGCCGGGTTTGTCCTGAAGACCCTGATTGTTGCGTATTTTTTGTTTTGTGGCGTATTTCTGACTTTGCGCTACGTGGTGCTGCCGAACATTAATCTATACAAAAGTAACGTCGAACAGATCGCCAGTAACACTATCGGCAGTCCAATCACCATCGGTGAGATTGCAGCCTCCTGGGATGGATTTCAGCCCAAGCTGACGTTGACTAATCTGCTTGTTCACGACAAGAAAAATGCGCCAGCCTTAAGTTTGCCTGAGGTCGTGGCCACGCTGTCATGGCGCTCCGTATTGCTTGGAAGATTGCGTCTGGATGCGCTTGAGATTAATCGGCCTGATCTACAAATTGCGCGTGACGCGCAGGGCAATCTGTTTGTCGCTGGCATGCCAATTACTAAAACAGAGAATGGCGGCGGCGGTGCCGAATGGGTGCTTGAGCAGCATCAAATTGTGATCCGGCAAGGTAGCATCCGCTGGAACGATAAACAGCGGGCGGCGCCTGAATTGACATTGACAAATGTTAATTTAGTGTTGCGTAATCGCTGGCGTCATCATTTTCTATCGGTACAGGCGACTCCTCCAGCTACTTTCGCTGCACCAATCGACGTGCGCGCCGATTTTGCCCATCCTGCATTTGTCCGAAAAAGGGCCGATATCAGCCGCTGGAAAGGGACGCTGTACGCCAATCTGCGCGACACAGATCTAACCATCTGGAAGGCCTATATCGACTATCCGGTAGAGCTGAATCAAGGCAAAGGATCGGTACGGGCATGGCTGGATCTGGATCAAGCCAAAGTACGCAATTTCACCGCAGATCTTGAGTTGTCAGATTTGTCCGTGCGCTTGCGTAAGGATCTGGCATTGTTGGCATTACGCAAAGTGCACGGCAGGATTTCAGCACGGGAAGAAATTGGACCGACGCCGGTAGATGGCACTCCGACCTTTGGTGCCAATGGGCATCATGTTTCGCTGATCGATTTTTCGTTAGAAAACAGTGACGGTCTGACTTTGCCGCGCACGACTATTAACGAATCTTATCTCCCCGCAAAGGGAAAACTGCTGGAGCGCTACACATTAACGGCTGACCATCTCGATCTGGCAACAGTCGCAGATTTTGCGCAACGTTTGCCGTTGACGACCTCACAGATTCAGATGTTGAGCGATTTCTCGCCGCGTGGTCAGTTGCAGGATTTCTCTGCGCAGTGGCAGGGTGCTTATCCTTCGCTGGTTTCCTATCAAGCGAAAGGGCAGTTTAAGGGCTTGCATCTCAACGCCCAGCTTGCGCATGTGGCCCAGCCTAAAACAGCGTCGATGCCAGCCCAACCTGCCATGCCCGCGATTCCGGGTGTCGATAATCTGACGGGTAGTATCAACGCCAGCGAGGTCGGCGGCACGTTGCAACTGGCATCGGAAAAAATGTCCTTCACGTTGCCTGGCTATTTTGCCCAACCGATCATGCCGTTTGATCTGCTGAATGTGCAGGCGAGCTGGCATTTTCAGAATGCCGCGCCAGAGAAGGCCGCTGCAACTCACGCAAAAATAGATGCAAAAGCGCCGCTTCCCGCGCATGGAAAAAATCTGCTTTTACAAATTGCCAGCATGAATTTTGTGCAGGATGGCTTGGTTGGTTCATTATCCGGCAGTCATTTGTTGCCGCTGGATGATCATCCCGGTGCTGGACTTGGCATGATTGATATGACCGGAAAAATCAGCGAATTTCAAATAAACAAGATCGGTACTTATTTACCGTTGCATACGCCGCAACATCTGCGTGATTGGCTGGTCGGTGCATTAAAGGATGGTAAAGCACGCGATGTCACGATTAAATTGAAAGGCGATCTGGCGCATTTTCCGTTCAACCTGCCAGCGAATGACCCCACCGCGAAAGCGAAGGGCGAGTTCAGTGTTTTTGGCAAAATCGAAAACGGCAAGATGGAATACGATCCCGGCCATTTTGGACAAGACGGCAAGCAGCCGTTGTGGCCGTTGTTAGAGCAAATTAACGGCACCATTGCGGTGGATCGCAGCCGATTGCAGATCAAGGCCGATAGCGCCAAAACGTCGAATGTCGCGCTGACCGAAGTGGTCGCCACCGTACCGGATTTGTTGTCGCATGACAGTATGCTGAATATCGATGGAAAGGGCGCGGGTTTGCTCAACGACTTCCTGTCGTTCACTAACAATAGTCCGGTCGATCACTGGATCGGCAATTTTACGAATGAGTCAGAGGGCAAGGGCAACGCGCAATTGCAACTCGGCTTGAACATTCCGCTAGCGCACGCGATGGATGCCAAAGTGACCGGCGTTTTACAGTTTATGAATAACGATATGGTCTTGCAAAAGATAATTCCCCCACTGCAAAGCGTCAGCGGAAAGCTTGAATTTAATCAAAAAGGATTCAATCTGAACGGCCTAAAAGGAAATTTTCTAGGCGGTCCGGTACAAGCCAGCGGCGGCACGCAAGCTGACGGTATCAGCAAAATCAAAATTGACGGTAATGCCTCACTGGATGGTATCAGAGCCGCTTATCCGATGGCGAATGCGCAAAGTATTTTAAGTCATGCCAACGGTGGCAGCCGTTACAGCGCTACCGTGACGATCCACGATCATCACACCGAACTACTGATCGATTCGAGCTTGCAAGGGGTCGCGCTAAATTTCCCTGCGCCCTTACGCAAAGCGGCTAATGATAGTTTGCCGCTGAAATTTGAATGGGTTGGCATGCCGTCCGACGATGCATTACACCTGCGCGACGAAATCCGTGTAGCGCTGGGAACCGCGATTACGGTGCGTTATCAGCGCCAGAAAACTATTGAAAAAGACGCTGAATGGAAAGTGCTGCGCGGCGGTATCGGCGTGAATACCCCAACGCCGGATCCGGACAGCGGTGTGGTTGTCAATTTGAATACAAAGTCGTTGAATCTGGATGAATGGAGCCGTCTGGCCAATGCCGCCAATGACGCCGTAAGTCCTAAAACTGGCGCAGCGGAGTCCAGTCAGTTCAACGGCATTGCGCAGTATGTTGAGCCGGAAGTGGTGGCGGTACGCGCCAACGAGCTTATCCTGATGGGTAAGAAACTGAATAATGTCGTGGTCGGTGCTTCCCATCAAAAAAATGTCTGGCAAGCAAATATCGACTCGGCGCAGGCGGCGGGTTATGTGACCTGGAATACTGTGGCGGTCGGCCATGGCATCGGCAAGGTGACAGCACGGCTCTCCTCATTAATCATCCCGGAAAATGCGGCGACGGACGTTAAGGAAATATTGGAAAGTAAAGATGCATCGACCCAGATACCAGGCCTCGACATCGTTGCGGAAGATTTTCAATTGTTGGGCAAAAAACTGGGACGATTAGAGTTGGTCGCCAACAATGAGCGCGCCGAGGTCGGCAGCGAATGGCGCATACGGCAATTGTCGATTCGTAACCCTGATGCAGAGCTAAAAGCCGCTGGGAAATGGACCACCATCAATGACAACAATGTCACTAATCTGACCTACGCCTTGGACGTCAATGATGCGGGCAAACTGCTGGAACGCTTCGGTTTTGCGCATGTGCTGCGCGGTGCCAAAGGCCGCATGGACGGTGATATCACCTGGAAGGGCTTGCCATTTTCAATCGATATTCCGTCGTTGTCAGGCCAAATTAATCTGGATATGAAAGAGGGCCAGTTTCTGAAAGTTGATGCCGGTGCAGCCAAATTGCTCGGAGTACTCAGCTTGCAGTCTTTACCGCGCCGCCTGACGTTAGATTTTCGTGATGTATTTTCAGCGGGCTTTGCGTTTGACAGCGTTGTTGCGACGGCTGCCATCGCCCAAGGAAAAGTTACTACGGACGACTTTAAAATGCGCAGCGTTGCCGCGACCGTATTGATGGCTGGCAGTGCCGATATTGCTAAGGAAACGCAGAATTTGCATGTTGCGGTGCTGCCTGAAATCAATGCCGGAGCCGCTTCGTTGGCTGTGCTGGCGATTAATCCGGTGGTCGGTATAGGTACTTTCCTCGCACAGTTATTTTTGCGTGATCCGTTGATGCGCGCTTTTACTTTTGAGTATGATATTACCGGCCCCTGGAGCGATCCCGTGGTGAAAAAGCTCGCACATAAAGATGCGCCAAGCGGCAGCAAGAACAGCAACGCCACGGCTGTCGGTCATGACTGAATTGTGAATGATTGCGTTACCGCATATTGTGAATCATCGCGCTAGCCTGTGAAGTCTGTTGGCGCTGCTGCAACCATTTCAAGAAGACGTAAATACAACTAACCTGACAGTCGGAGTATGAACATCATGAATGAAGCAAAGACATTCAATATCGCAGCCATCCAAATGATATCGACACCCCACGTCGAAGAAAATATCGCCACCGCCCGCAGACTAGTCGCCGAGGCGGTGCAGCAAGGTGCTCAACTAGTATTACTTCCCGAATACTGGCCGATTATGGGACGGCATGATAGCGATAAGGTGGCGATTGCCGAAGCCGTCGGAAAGGGCCCGATTCAACACTTCATGGCCGGTCTGGCAAAAGAACATAAGATTTATTTGATCGGTGGTACGTTGCCGCTGATTTCACCAGAAGCTGGCAAGGTGCTCAACGCTACGCTGGTGTATGGTCCGGATGGTGAGCAAGTCAGCCATTACGACAAAATCCATCTTTTTAACTTTACCAAAGGTGAAGAATCGTACGACGAAGCGCGGACCATTTCTTACGGTAAAGACGTCACCACTTTCGATGCGCCATGCGGCAAAGTCGGTCTGTCAGTTTGCTATGACCTGCGCTTTCCCGAGTTGTATCGCGCCATGGGCAATTGCAGTCTGATCGTGATGCCAGCCGCGTTCACCTATACCACCGGCCAGGCCCATTGGGAAATCCTGCTGCGTGCACGTGCCATAGAAAATCAATGCTACGTTTTGGCCGCCGCCCAAGGTGGCAAACATCCCAACGGTCGTCGTACATGGGGCCACAGTATGTTGATTGATCCTTGGGGTGAAATCAAAGCGGTGCTGCCAGAAGGTGAGGGCGTTATCAGTGGTGCTATCGATCCGGAATTTATGCGCAGCGTGCGGGAGAGTTTGCCAGCGTTACGCCATCGGAAATTGTAGTCGTGCCTGATCACACTAAGTAAGCAATCAACTAGATACGCTGGCGCTAACTGATGAAATCGGCATTTGGCCGCGTTCTTTTATCCGGCTTTGGCGCTGTCGTTAATACCCGAATCTACTGCTCGCTTTATGTTGCTGCATCAGGAACATTCCCGCCTAAGAAAAGTCTGAATAAGGTATTTCTGTAAATTGCTTGCATCGAAAAGGGCAATATTGCCCGTAGTGTTTACTCATCAGGAAACTATATGACTGAAGACGATATCCGCCGTAATGCGTTTGCCATGCCGTTTCATAATCCTGCTTTTCCTCCCGGTCCTTACCGTTTCGTAAACCGCGAATTTTTGATTATTACTTATCGCACCGATCCGGAAGCGCTTAAAAAAATCATTCCCGCCCCGCTGCAATTTGTAGAGCCGATCGTTAAATTTGAATTCATCAGAATGCCGGATTCAACCGGATTTGGTCACTATTGCGAATCAGGCCAAGTGATTCCAGTGAGGCTGAATGGCGTGGCTGGCGGTTATGTCCACAGCATGTATTTAAATGATCAACCGCCAATTGCCGGTGGTCGCGAGTTGTGGGGATTTCCCAAAAAAATGGGCGAGCCGCAACTCAGAGTGCATAAAGATACGATGGTCGGCACGTTATCTTATAGCGACATTCAGATTGCAGTGGGCACGATGGGATATAAGCATAGCCCGCTGGACAACGACACCATCAAAAAATCGCTCGAAGCGCCGACCTTTTTACTCAAAATTATTCCTCACGTTGACGGCACGCCGCGGATTTGTGAGTTGGTGCAGTACAGCTTGACCGACGTTACCGTCAAGGGTGCATGGACTGGCCCCGGAGCGCTTGATCTGCGTCCGCATGCGTTAGCGCCGATAGCGGATTTGCCAGTGCTTGAGGTGTTGTCAGCGGTGCATATTATGTCCGATCTGACTTTGCCGCACGGCACTGTTGCGTATGATTATCTGGCGAATGAAAAATAAAGGAGTGCGCCATTCTGATGCAGAATGGCGCTTTATTCCGGTCAAAAAATGTCGCTAACATGGAGCATTTATCCGGCTAATTTCTACGTCAGGTTACAGAGAACATCATCACCACGACAACGCAGGTTGCCGATGGTGATTTTTTTTTGGCGCGACAAAACGTAATGCCGGATTGTCGAACATGGAAATCACGCGCCCGCGCAGCATGCCGGATGGGCAAAGTTCGTCTTGTGTGTATTGTGTCAGCCGGATAGCGTTCGGTACGTTCGGTGTGCAATTGACGCCAACAAACTCAGGTTCAAGAGTGCTGCCCTTAAATGCGTAGTTTTCTTTGTATTCGTCAGTTGGCTTAAAAACCTTAAAAAGGTCTGCTGGATTTTTGAGGCCATCGTAATTGAAGCTCATCCCTTGTGAGACTAATGACGATATCTGTGCAGGATTAATCCCGACTTTATCGACGCGATAATTGCCGCCAAAACCCGATGCACCGCCGATCAATTGCGATAGATTGCCATAGCTGCCATTGTTGATCACCATCCCGACATGATTGGTTGGCTCCAGTGGATTGAGTTCTTCATAGATACGCTTGATCGCCACGCTTCCCGGGGCGGCCCAAGAATTGGTCACCATGGTCAACGTCCCCAATCTGGTGGTGAGGGTGGTGCCAGTGCTTGTCGCGTTAGCCGGTGGCGCGATCCCAAAGCGTTGTTGCATGAAAGTGGTAATGAAATCACTCAATCCAATCGCGCCATTAACCTGCACTGTTTGATACGGTTGCACGTCCAGCTTCAGACTGGTTAAGGTGTTATGCGTGGGATCGAATCCCATCGGTCCGCCGGGCGTTTTATCGGCGCTGGTGGTGACAGTTAAGGCGCTATTGGCGACGCCGCCGAAGGTTGCGCTGGCAAACGCGTTGGTAAAAAATCGGGCTGCGGTCGTCATCCAGTCAGGATGGTCTTGCAGCAACGCGCTGCTGCTAGCGGTTTGGGACTGGCGTGCGCCGCGTGGGGTTAAGTACGTGCTGCGAAATACTTTGGGCGCCAGATCGGTATCGCTGCTGTATAACGATTGTGGGTCGGCTGCGCCGTTGGTGTTGTAGGCGGTCCGTTCCCAGATCGCAAAGCGTGTTGCTTCAGCATTGAGTTGTTTCAGCTCGCCAAATCGCCAGACCCATTGCATCGCAAATAAAAAAATTATCAGCAGGCTGCACGAAACAAGTGATTCAACCAATGCCTGACCGCTTTGAGGATCAGGGCGTGAAGAAATATGGGAAGTAAGGAATAGTTGCATGGCCGTTAGTCGAGCAGGAAGAACAACGATTTTTCCGGATAGTTCAGACCTTCAAGCCTTGCGTTCCAGTACGGCAGCATCAAATTTGCGTGCGATACCAGCTGCCCGCGTGTAGTCCAGCGCTCCAGCGGCGCGCGGTAATACACCCGCGCTTTGCCAATCGCCTTCAGATAACTTTGTTTGGTCTGGGTGTCATAATCGTTTAACGCAGTGCGACCTAGATTGAATTTATTTTCTGGCCGCAAAGGCAATTTGTCAGCGGTTTCCTGCAATGCCACGACGAACGACGGACCAATATCTTTTAACGCATTGTTTTGAATTTCTTTGCTGGCCAAAAATATATTGCTCTTGTCGGCGTTGGCCTGATCGGCGGCATGCACGCGATAGTTGCCGATATTTGCATCGCGCATTTCCCATAGCCCGAAGCGTTCGGCTGGTAGCCCCATATCGGCCGCGACGGTGCTACCCAGACCGGGCTTTTGAAATAGTGTTTCGGTGCCCCGTGAAGTACGCATCCCCAGAACATCGATCAAATCGCCTAAATCTAATGCATTGAGAAGAAATTTAAGAAAGGCGCTTGGCGCATTCACTGGATCGGTAAAGGACATATTCGGCAGCGTAAAGCCGTTGCCCAGCACATTAGAAATCGCGGTGGAGACATTGCCGCCCTGACCCGACAGATTGGTGAAATTGGCGGCCTGCTGGGCTAATCCGCTAGCCAGTTCGACTTCTGGATCGCCGATGCCGGGCGCTGGGGCGTCCAGTGCTGTACCTGAAGCCGGCAGTCCGGCAGGCGCACCGCCCAACACGCCAGTCAGATTGCCAGCGTTGGCATCAGGCATATTCACGATCGATGCTGCTGAGCCGGTGCCGTTGATGGCGCCGCCGACCGTTTCCAATACTGGCTCTAAGGTCGCCATGGCGGCATTGCTGATCGCCTCGGTCGCGTTGGCGATCTGCGGCTGGCCTTTCATGGCCCGATCCGCAGAGGCACCGGCAATATTCATCACACCGCGTTCATAATATTTTTTGGCCGCACCGGCAGCCAGCGAAGCGCAGGCACCGCCCACCCGCGGCGCATACACGCCGCCGGTGGGTAAGGTGAAATACAGGCAATCGTCAATACTGGTGGATTCGCCCCATGAAGACTCTTTCCATTTTTTATTCGCAGCGACAACATCTACAAATTTTTTCAGATCATCGGGAATTTCCTGATTTTTGTTCAGTCCCTGACGACCGACTTTGGACATGGTGACCGCGCCCGCCATCGGGATATGAATATTGAATAGATGCGGATTGATTTCCATGATGTCGATATTGCTCCACGCATAAGTGCCGTCTTGCATTTGGACCATCCGGGTGCCGCCGGTGCGTTCGTATAAACACATAATCGGGCTGGCGATGATGCCGACGGTATTCATGAACGCTTCGATGACGGGACCGATCACGTCCGCAGCGACATTACCCTTTAATGCCGGAACAATCTGCTCCAATCCATTGACCGAGAGGCCGCTTAATATGCCGTTGATAGCGCTGAGGTTGCAGCCATCGACTGTCCATAAACCGACCGCATTCGGGAACAGGCGGCGGCCGCCTATCCCGCCATTTAATTTGACCATGTCATCCATCATCAGACGATGGACCAGATTGAAATCTACCGACCCTTTATTATTTGGTACGGCAGTTTTCATTTCCGTACTCCCCAAAAACTTGCGCGGCGGCTGATGCAGTTTGATCATGCTGCCGAAATCGACCATGCTCTTGCCGATCTGATACGCGATGGTTTGCGGTATGTATTCAGCTTGTGGCGCGTTCGCTGCCAGCAAGTCCCTTTGCATCGAAATCATGGCCGATGCAGTGGTCGCCAAATGGATTTGCTGCGAGGCGAAAATCGCGTAATTGGTCAGCGAGGTGGTTGCCGTGCCGGTATTCGCCAATACCTGACTGGTCACGCGCACGCCATCGACGATTTTTTCCCAATAGCCGCTAAATGTGCTGACGGCCTTCAAAATACCGGATAAGCCGGTGCCGATGTACGGTATAAATTTAGTCAGCGCAGCGACCGCCTTCATGACGGCGGTGTTATTGCGCCAGTACTCATCGGACATTGTCATGCTGGACCACATCGCCGTCATTTGACCGACTGCCTGATAGTTGGCGATCATCGCGCGATTGGTGTACGAGGTGTAATTCAGACCTTCTGCAGCGACGTTGGCCGTGCTGTAAGCAATCGCATCGGCGGCATTGGTAAGCTGGCGTTTTTCACTGGTGACCTGCGCCAGGTTATAAAGGGAAAACAGGCCGATGCATAACACTGCAAGAAAAAATATCGTTATTGGTAATACCGCGCCGCGCTGAGTGCGCACGGTTGGGTGACCGCTGTGATATCGAGGATTAGCGGATCGGGATTGCTGAAAAAAATGCGAGATAACGTCCGCACTATGCGGGGTGCAAAGCGATGCGTGAAAATCAAAAGGATATAAACAGAATGAAGTAAATGCCAGCGTCAAGGGTTTGACCATACCGGGCACCTTCATGTGAAATTACATTAGTGCGAATGGATGGCGTCTACGATTCCTGAAGCGAAAGGAGTCATCGAAATGAGGCTTGATAGTAGCGGGGGTTTGTTACCTGCTGATGACGTTAGGCCGAATCTTCATAAAAATTTTCGTATAACGGCAGGCGATTTTTGTCGAAATTGGGGACATAAAATCGACATGATTTTTTGATGCAATGCGAGCGTGAAATATCGGCTGATTGGCCTGTTTTTAATCTGCGAAAACTCTCTGATGACAACGCTAAACCGCATCCATTACGAGGTCGATGCGGATCATTTTTCCCGAGTGCGGTTTTGCCAGTTGCGGCAAAGATTGGCCCACCTTTAACTGAAGACGGGCCGCACTACCAGCGCTAAGTTCAAGGCAAGAATATGCTTTCGCTTTCGCTTTCGCCAAGCGCCATGGTTGCACGTGCTCAACGATGCTCGTGATATTGCCAGCAGTGTCGATAAATACGACATCAATGGCAAAGCGCATGAAGTAAGTATGGATGCTATTGCAAGGCACAATCAATAAACCTTGCTGATCGTCTAATGAGCGCCTGCCAAGCAAACCGACAGCGCGCTGCCAAAAAAAACGGGCGACTAGAATATCAATTTGCATGAGATGATGATTATGAGTAGTGGGAGGCGGAAGAAGGTTCGGGCAATCGAACGCGGCAACTGCGCCAGATGAACCGAACAACGCGTGCTGAATGATGGAAAATATTTACAGGTCGAATGGCTTCACTTCAAGAAAACTTGCCATCTCCAGATTGGCACGCGGACTAAAAAGCAGGCGTACAGTCTGTTCAACGCCTTGGTTCAACGCAAAGAATTCCATTTCTGAATTGCCGTGTTTATGCAGCGATGGCTGACATTTTTCGCCGTTGCGCGCAGTCGATTTTTCCCATTGATCACCGAATAGTTTTTCCATGTTGCGGTAACTGACGCGTTCATCCTCGTTACGCAGCCATAGATTGAGACGGCCCTCAACATCACCACCAACCTGATCTTCTTTGCGGCATAGGATCGCGATGCCGTCGTCATCGCGACGACCATCCCAGGACGATTTAACGATGGCACCAAATCGGGTGATTTCAACACGTTTGACGTTTTCTCGATTCTCCCCGACGCGGCTAATCTGCGTACCCCCGGTAACAAGTTTCAAATTTTCGTCAGTATAAAAATCGTCAACCAGCAATAAATTTTTGTTTAGCACGTGCTTGATGTTTTCTAATAAGGAAAGGGTAGTTGTTGGTATTTTTATCATCCTGAATTCCTCCATCCCAACGCCAAAACCAGCTTTTGGGGCGCTAATGTTTATAATTTTTGCCTTCGCGGTAATAATTTTTTGGTGTCCATAAGTAACCATGCGTGCCGGTGAGATGCCATTTATTTGAAAATAAAATAGATGACTACTTTGCGTCGGATTGCTAATGTGCTGCATCCGCCATCAACCAGCTTTTTTTAGACAAATCGCCTTAGCCAGATTAAGTCGTTTTTCCATGTTCGCTTCCAGCGATGGCGACTTGCCGCTTGCTGTCAGCAGATTATATTCAGCCTGAGGCACGCTATCCCAGTAGGTATCCGTAACACAGTTGCAGAACGCCGGCATCTTCGCTTCGTTCTTCGGCGCACCCTGCGCGCTACGCCCCATTTTGATACAAATTTCGGTATTGGCCTTCTTTAGCTCCGGCATGACGGTTGCTCCCCAGGCGGTATTACTGCAAGAGAGTATCAGCGTCAGGATAAGCCCATCGAGATTTTTTTTCATGTTGTAGTCGTTCGAGTTGTGTGTATAAAAATGGTTCATTAGTAATATTAAATAGCAATCAATTATGTAATTCACATGTTAACGGCGCCATGGATTGCTTGAATGATCGACTTATGACAGAAGACGATAACCTGCAGTGTCGCGACTATTTGAAATTCATCAGAATAGTCAGGACGATAGGGAAGGCGATAATAATGAAGGTGATGGGGAAAATGAACATGATCAATGGTGCGATCATTTTCATGGGTGCTTCCATCGCGAGTTTTTCGGCGCGCTGAAAGCGTTCGGTACGTTTTTGTTCAGAGAATTTGCGTAAAGTTGGTCCTAACGGTACACCTAATTTGTCGCATTGCAGAACGATGCCAACGAAGCGTTTGATATCGAGGTTGCCGGTGCGGCTGGCAAATTTTTCTAATGCATCGGCTCGCCCGGCACCGGTTTTCATATCCCGTACGACGCGTTCGATTTCTTGCCGCAAAATGCAGGCTGGTCCGCGTTCGCAAAAATTGATAATAGCGGTATTCAGCGTCAGACCGCATTCGCAGCAGAGTGTCACAATATCGACAAAGGAGGGAAAGTAACGAGAGATTTCCAGATTGCGACGCTTCTTCTGATCTTTGATCCACAGCAGCGGATAGAACCATCCAATCAACGCCAGAACGCTCACTACATATAACACTTTATAGTCGATCCCAAACGCGCCCAGACTGACTAATACGCCAAGAAACAGCGACACCGCCAGCGAAAAGAATTGCACCGCAAAAGTTTCGTTGGGTGTCATGAAATATTCAAGACCAGCGGCGTTTAGCATCTGCTTGCGTCTTAGCAAACGGGCGTCGGATAGATAAGCACCGAAATAGAAATCGAAAAATAATACGCCGCTCCAGACCCTTTTCAATAGAGGGGGTAGAGGGTCCATATTCGGACGAAATTTATTGATCTTCGCGTTCGCCAGCAGTTTAAAGATGTAAAACAAAAATACGCTGAGGCTGCCGAAGGCCAATATGATTGCGCTGTAAAGATACACTGAACTGTTCATATTTCCCCTCCTTTAGTGATATTTAATTGCCTGAATATCGATTGGCCGACTACACATCAATGGCGAGAATTTTTTGAATAACCTTGTGACCGATATAAGCCATGGTTAAGCAAATAAACAATACGATTTTTCCGTAGAAGGTGGTGACCAACTGGCTCATTTCTTCTGGCTGAATGAAATACAGCGCAATCCCCACCAATGCAGGAAGACAGATCATGACCCATCCCTGCATCTTTCCCTGTGCGGTCAATGACTTGATTTTTCCCTCGATAGAAAGCTTTTGCTGAATCGTATTCGACAAGCTCATCAAGGTCTCCGATAGATTGCCGCCGACGGATTTAGAGATGCGGAATGTCATCACCAGTAATTGAAAATCGATCAGATCGATACGCTTGCCGACTTCTTCAATCGCAGTCTCAAAATCGACACCGACTTTCTGTAGACGTATCACGTGCGCAAACTCGTTCGCCAGCGGTGAACTGATTTCTTTAGCGTAGGATTGCAGTGCGATACTCAGTGAAACCCCCGCCGTCAGGCTAGAGGCAATCACGGTTAATGCTGTCGGTAATTCATACTCAATACTGTTGAGACGACGCTTGCGTTTATGATCGCTAATCCACAACGGTGCTTTAAAAATGAAGTAGCCGATCAACAAGATCAGCAAGATATTTCGGACCACGAAATAGATCACTATTGCCAGCACTGCTGTCGCCGCAATCTGGGCGAACAGAACTAAATAGACGCGGCCATCGTTCAGGCCGGTCCATTCTTTTATCCGCTCCAGATAGCGCACATGCATGTCATACGCCGCTTTGAGGAAGTAGCTTTTTGAGTTCAGCAACGACCACGCCACAAATACGACCAGCACAAACACGATGATTGAAAATAGGAAGATCAATCTATTCATTATTCATCCTCTCGATGAACGCGGGCATCATTCCCGAATAGCGGAATTCGCCGCATGTCTTACCATTGCGATCGAGTCCTTCCCGATGAAATTTAAAGATATCCTGAAGCTGTACGGTTTCTGATTCAATCCCCACGACTTCCGTGATTGCGGTGACTTTACGCGCTCCGCAAGAATAACGGGTTAGCTGAATAATCAGGTGTACCGCAGAAGAAATCTGTTCGCGAATCGCACGCACCGGCAGGTTCATCCCTGCCATCAGTACCAGTACTTCCATCCGCGCCAACGCATCACGCGGGGAGTTAGCATGGAGCGTGGTCATCGATCCGTCATGGCCGGTATTCATTGCCTGCAACATATCCAGCGCCTCACCGCCGCGACACTCACCGACGATGATTCGGTCCGGTCGCATCCGCAGCGAATTGCGCACCAGATCGCGAATCGCAACGTGGCCCTTACCTTCGACATTAGGCGGCCGACTTTCCAGAGATACCAAATTGGGTTGTGACAGCTGTAACTCCGCCGCATCTTCGATGGTCACAATTCGCTCATCGTTAGGCACGAAGGCTGACATCATATTTAGAAAAGTTGTTTTGCCCGAGCCAGTCCCGCCGGAGACGACGATGTTAAGGCGTTGTTCTACCGCGCTGCGCAAGATGTGCAGCATATCCTCAGTCATCGATCCGTACTTGATCAGATCCTCAGCAATCATCTTGCGGCGTGAGAATTTACGAATAGTCAGGGTCGGTCCACGCAACGATAGTGGCGACACAATTGCATTCACCCGCGAACCGTCTTTCAGCCGCGCATCGACCATCGGCGAGCTTTCATCGATACGTCGACCCAGCGGCGTGACGATGCGTTCGATGGCGCCCATCACCGCCAGATCGCTGGTAAATGTGGCGGTCGATAGTTCGAGCCGACCACCGCGCTCAACCCAAATTTCATCGAAGCGATTGACCATGATTTCGGTTACGCTTTCATCGGCGATCAACGGCTCCAATGGCCCCAATCCGACCGCTTCATCCAGCACTTCTCTGGTCAGCCGCTCGGTATCGATATTGTCCGGTAACGTGAAAGTGGAGGTTAACAACTCCTTGATCAGTGTCTTGACGTTGGCCTTAAGATCGTCTTCCGACATCTTGTTGGCATCGATCCGGCGTAGATCGATTTCATACAGTACGGCCTCATGCAACGTTTTACGCCAGTGCGAAAATTCATGATCGATCACGCGTGCTTGCACAGCAGGCGCTTGCCTGCCGACGGCGGTGGGACGCGAGGATGGCGCTTTTACAGTCGGTGCGGATTGCTCTGCGGATGCTGTCGGAGTGGAATTGAGAGCAACAGCAGGTGCTAATCTCACCGAAAGCGGCGGCGCGACAAATACCGGTGGGGGCGCAGGTTTAGCCTGTGTTGAAGATTGCTGCGGCGGTGTCGCGCCATTGGTTAAAAATGCCCCGGAAGTGACAGTTTGCGCTGGCGCACGATGCAACGATTCAGACAGTAAAACGTCGTCATCGAAACTGATATCCTCAACCGAAGTTAGCGTTGCAGTCGGCATCGCCCGAGGCGCGGGTGGTGGGATATGAGCAGATGCTGCGATCCGCTCCGGCTCGTTTTCATTGGCGTCTTTCCTTGCTGAGGTTGGCGCACATTCGCTGCCTTGCTTATTCACGTGCAGGGTTAAGGTATAGCTGCCGATTCGCATCTCTGTACCAGCATTCAGCGGGCCAAGGCGATTGATTCGTTCGCCTTCGATCCAGGTGCCGAAAATACTGCCGCTGTCTTCGATAAAAATACTGCCTTCATTGATCAGAAACGTCGCGTGTAGTTTACTGACGCTCCACCCTTTCAGGCGCAGATCGCTGCTTTCCGCCTTGCCAATGACGAAACGATCTTTGGTAATGGCGACTTCATCCAGCGTGTCATAGCCGTCGGATGCCACCGTCAGCAAAAAACTTCCATGGTTTTCAGACATGAGTGGGTCTTTCATACTCTTTTTCCATTATCTTTTTCGCGCCATTTCGAAGAATAAGCATCGTCGAAATGGCGTTCCTTTTTTTGTAGATATTAATGCCCGCTAGTGTCGCTAGGACGAGTCGGAACTGGTGCCGGTGCAGCTGGCACCGGAGCCGGTTCAGCCGGTGCTGGATTTTCCAGATTGCGCATGGATGGCAACTCGGCTTGTTCCGGCATACCGACGGCTTTGCGTGTCGCGTTAATACGATTATTCAGATTGCGTAGCGCGTTCGAGGTTTCAGCATTTTCACCTTCATGCAAATGCGGTATCGCAACCAAAAACACTTCGGTCTGATTCCGCATGGTGCCGGTTGCCTTAAACAGATTGCCGAGTACCGGTACGTCGCCCAATCCCGGTACTTTCTGGATATCGGTGCTGCCGTCCTGGCTGTAAAGACCGGACAAAATAATGGCGTCGCCCGTCTTGACCGAAAAATCGGTTTCGGTACGGCGTGTCGTAAAGCCGGGAATACCGCCAACGCTGACGCTTGGATCGATCTTGCTGACTTCCGCTTTGAGCAGGCCGGTGACATTGCCGAATTGATCGAGCTTTGGTGCGATTTCAATCAAGATGCCGTAGGGCTTAAAGGTGACGTTAGTACCATTTTGGCTGACCGTCGGAATGGGTACTTCGCCACCAGCGACGAACTTGGCCTGACCGCCGTTACGGGTTGCAATACTCGGTGAAGCCAGTACGAAGGCGTTGCCGCTATCAACCGCTAACTGGATAATTGATGGGATCGCAATCGATGCATTGACCGCCGCGCTGACACCGCGCAATTTCTGATCCGGCAACGTGAAGTTGCCGCCAGTGGTACTGGTGTCTTGCGGTAACGGTCGCAGATTGGTGCTGCCGCGTGTGGCTTCGCCAAAAATACCGATATTGAAACCGTTGAAGCTTTTGGCCCAGTTGACGCCCAGATTCTCCAGATAACCCTTTTTAAATTCAACGAAATACAAATCAAAAACCAGCATTTGCGATTCTTGTTTATAGGCGGGGACTGTGTCGATATCCAGCCTGGTGGAGTTGATAAGGTTGGCGTATTGCTCGGTCAATGCGGTGATCTTAGCCAGGTCTTCGCGCGACGAAATATGGCCTTCTACATACAGCCTTTCACCACGCCGCACGACATCGACGCCGGGTAAATCGGCCAGCGTTGCTTTGACATCGCGCTGTTGTTTCAATACATTCAGGGCCGTTACACGCAGCCGTATTTCACGCGAAAAATTCGGTTTTTTCCATAGCAGAATATTGGTCAGGCCGACTTCCTGCGCAATGATCAGCAGCTTGGTTTTTTCAATCACGGCGGTGGAGGCAATCTTGCCATTACCGATGGCGATTCGATTCACTGCCCCGACCTCAATTACCCGCGCTTCACCTGCATACATCAGGATTTCATCGTCGACCGCAGCGCCTTTAGTCGTCCCATTTTTGACACTCGATGTGCGTGGCGCACCAAGTTCGCTAGCGATTTTACTGGCACGTGATGGCTGGCCGTCTTGCCCGTTAGCATTCGTCACCATGCTGCCGTCATGGTCCAGTGCGTTCCCATCCAGATATTCGACCGCGTTCCCGGCGGCAAAAGAGCGGCTGCCGATGAGTACCGACAAAAGTAGGCCGACGCGTAAAGTTTTTTGATTATTCATAAGGGGGCGTGGTCTTTTGGAGAAAGTCATTGTGGGTTACCTACTGTGCCAAGGAAGCGCTTGAGTGCTTCGATTTTTTTTGCCTGATCGTCGCCGCCATCGATATATTCGCCGGTTTTGAAACGGCCACCGATGATGTAGTCAACCTGCGGACCTTGCGGAATTTTGTAACGTGCGCGTGCGCCCGGATCGATGACATCTGATAGGAAGGTTTTTTTCTGTACGCCGTCCTGATCGTCAGGACGTCGTAATACGGCGACAATACGGGCACCGGTCTGGATCAGGATGACTTTTTGCGCATCGGCAGCCGGTACAGAAATAGTCACCGTGCTGTAGGTGGTTCTGCCTGCTTGCCCCTGTTTGTCGCCGAAACCGCTGGCCTTGGCGCGGTCAGCGGCCAGAACCTCACGCTCGGTAGTCTGCCCGGTTGCGCGGATTTCAACATTTTCCAATAACGGCGCCAGCATCGTATCTTCTTGCGCAGGACCGGGCGTTGGCGCTTGCGGCACATCTTGCGGGCGCTTCATCATGTAAAACAAATCGATGTGATCCCCGGCGCGCAACAACCCGGAGAATGAATTAATCTCATCGACCGGAATCGTGATGGCGCGGCTGCCGGCTTCGATGGATTTGGAGAAGGGGACCGATTCATAGAGCAGAAAATACGACTCTAGCAACGGCGTCCCTTTGCGCACCGGTCGAATGATTTTTTTGCCGATAAAGGCATCAATCTGATCGGGATTAATCACATCAAAGTTCATGTATTCCTTGGGTACGGTGCGCGATGCCAATTGGTCCATCGTTAGCACATCACCGGGAACCAGATCGATGCGCGGCACGGTGACCGTGGTGCGCACTTTACTGGCCTCGTCGCTGAGACTTTTTTCGATTTCGCTGGAACGACTTCGTAGATAACTGTTCGCCAGAAAAACCGCCAGCGCTGCGATCAGGACAATAATAATTAGCGGTAGCGCCTTTTTGATTTTGTCAGGATTGATGTAACGTTTTATATTCATAAGGGTCGTGTTGAAGTTATGGTTTGCTATGGTTTCCGTGCGCCGATCCATCTGCTCCCGGCGTTACGATGACCCGGAAAAATCTGCGCTGCTATCCTAATGTGAGCGGTCGTAGCTCTCACCCCACCAATGTTCTTTCACGTCATTCGGTTCGCCTGCCGCCCACGCACCCATATCCAGTGCGCCGAGACAAAAGCCGATCTGTGGTTCTGCCGGGTCAAATTTTCCTTCTAGTCGAGAGACGACGCTATTCCACAACAACACCACAATGTCGAAGGCTTCATAGCCACCGCTGCCACCAGCGGGCGGCGCCATCGTGCCTAAGGGGTAAAACAGGTGCCAGGCCAGCGCATTTTGGGCGCGATAGCTGGCGGATGAGGAGAATGGATAGCGCCCGCGCGATAACGCTTTGGCTTGAAATGCGGCAGTGAGGCCGGAGTCAGGATTTAAGGTGCCCATCATTCTGGTGATGCCGATGATGATGCTGTTGGCAATCGGCACTTTGAGCGGATAACTCCACAAGATCTCGATCGACAGGATGGTGTTGTCCTGAATGCTTTTGCCACTCAGATTGCCTTGCAGATTGGCATTGCCGACGTCATCGCCACCAGGGTCTGCGGTGATCCCAAGCGGCGTGCGAAACCGCATGTAATCGGCGGGAAGTTTCAGTATGCCGTAATCCAGCCCTTGCAATTCGATCGTTCCGGATTCTAAAAATGCTGCTTGCGTCGGATTGTGATACAGGATGCAAGAGTTAAACATGGCATCTTTATACGCCGCGACCTGGGCCTGGACGACGGCAAGTTTGCCTGTGCCATTGCCCATATACATCGGCGTGATACCGTTAATAAAGCCTTGCAAGACAGAACTGTCGCCGTAGCGCATCAGGCCCTGAATGAAGGACCAGACAGCGGGAGTAACCGCGGTTTTGGCTGTTCCCAGAAAGCCTGAGATACCGCCCGGTTTGCTGGCTGCTTCGCCGCTATCGCCGCCCGATGCGCCGACATCGCTGTCAGCGGCAGGACCGTCCATCAGACCGCCAGCCTGACTTGCGCCGCCTAATTCATTGCCGGAGGTAGTGACTGCCGAGACCACATCTTTACCCTCGGCATTGGTGGTATGCACTAGCTTTCCTACCGCTGCATAGCCAAGGTTGCCAAGTTGGGCGGTCAGCGGATCGGTCACGAAGCGGGGCACAACCCGACCATTACTCATCGCACCGATACGGGCGGCTTCCTGCACGGCAAAATTGTGCGCCAACTTGGCGCGGTACATCAACATTAATTGCAGGCAAAGCAGGGCGAAAATCAGCACGACGGGAATCGCGATGACAAATTCGGTGAGACTGGCCCCTCTTAAAAATTTTCGTGTGCGGCTATTTTTTTTCAGCATAGTATGTCGCCTACGATGTAAAACAGAGTGGCTAAATCGGTGTGGAAACCACGCCTAGACCCTGGATGTAACTAAAGTTCAGATGCCGTATCGCATCCAGTAACAAGCTCAGCACCGAAACCCCATCTACGGATACAAACAGGACCAGGGCCACAAACACCAGCAGGATCGAATATTCGACCGCGATCTGGCCTTGCGCCGTGCGCTTGTGTGGGCGGCTTTTCATGACAATGTGATTGCAGAAAAATGGTGCATTGTTAATGTGTCCTCGACGTTTTTGAGGCGTATGGCATCTCATCGCGTAACCCAGTTCACGACAATAAAAGTCTGTCCTGCGCGGCGAGTAAATGTATATGTTGCTTCGTGGTTAGCACCGGAGACGAACTTGACGACGGTGCCACCGTCCTCTTGCGAGACTCTGCGATACGATAATTTCCAAGCTTCGGCGGCGCGATCTTCTTCATAGAAGGCGATGTTTTGCTCGAGATCGAAATTATTCGTCATCGTTGTCAAAATCGATTCGCCAGCTTTATCCACGGTGCGCACCTCATTCAAAATCACTGTGCCGGAAGGCTTGCGTAAATGCTTTGCCAGGACCGGGGCCTTGGTATCGATATCGGCTTTCATGCGCGCCGGAAGATCAGACAGGCTGAGATAGCCTTGCGTCGCTTTGCCACCGTTATCGCTCACACCGCTGCTAAGATTTGCCTGCTTTAACCAGCCATCTCTGACGCCGATAACCTGGACCTCGTGACCGGCTGCTTTTGAAGTGACTTTCCAGCTGTCGCTGGCCCACGCGGTGGCGATTACTACAGCTGCCTCGCGCAATGTTTGTGGCCCCTCGACTTGAAAGATCAGTATCGGCAAACCGTTCACCTCGATTTCGTCGGCTACCCGCGTTGTTCCCCAATTTTTCGGTATCCCTTCTAGCAGCAGCTTTTCGCCGCCTGCCCATTTATCGAATGCATGGGCGCTGGTGACGACGAGAAGACAACACCAGCAGCATGTCAGGATAAAATTTTTCAACCAGCGCTTTCCTTAAAGAGTGACATCGTTAAAGTGCAGATGTTTGTGTTCATGGGACGGCCTAAGGCGAGACAAAACGTAAGGCTGGGTTATCGAACATCGAGATCGTGCGCGCACGCAAAATACCGGCCGGGCAGAGTTCATCTTGCGTGTATTGCGTCAGCCGAATAGCACGGCCAGGGTCAGAGGTGCAGGCAACGGCGACATAATCCGGTTCGAATGGCGGCCCGCCTTTAAACGTAAAATTTTCTTTGTAATCGTCGGTGGGTTTGAAAATCTTGAAAAGGTCGCCCGGATTTTTGAGGCCGTCGTAATTGAAGCTCATCCCTTGTGAGACTAATGACGAAATCTGCGCCGGATTAATCCCGACTTTGTCGACGCGATAATTGCCGCCAAAACCTGATGCACCGCCGATTAATTGCGACAAATTGCCGTAGCTGCCATTGTTAATCACCATGCCGACATGGTTGTTAGGGCCGAGCGGATTGAGTTCGTCAAACATGCGTTTGCTTGCCACAGCGACCGGCGCAGCCCATGAATTGGTGACCATGGTCAGGCTGCCCAGTTTTGTGGCGGTGATGGATCCGGGATTGGTCGGATTGACTGGCGGTGCGATCCCAAAACGCTGCTGCATAAAAGCGGTAATAAAATCACTCAGCCCGATCGATCCATTGACTTGCACCGTTTGGTACGGTTGCACGTCCAGTTTCAGACTGGTCAAGGTGTTGTGCGTGGGATCGAATCCCATCGGTCCGCCGGGTGTTTTATCGGCGCTGGTGGTGACGGTTAAGGCGCTATTGGTGACGCCGCCGAAGGTCGCGCTATCAAATGCGTTGGTGAAAAATCGGGCGGCGGTGGTCATCCAGTCAGGATGGTCTTCCATCAATGCTGTGCCGCCGGTAGTTTGGGACTGGCGTGCGCCGCGTGGGGTTAAGTACGTGCTGCGAAATACTTTGGGCGCTAAATCGGCATCGCTGCTGTATAACGATTGCGGGTCGGCTGTGCCATTGGTGTTGTAGGCGGTCCGTTCCCAGATCGCAAAGCGTGTTGCTTCAGTATTGAGTTGTTTCAGCTCGCCGAAACGCCAGACCCAATGCAACGCGAACAGCAAGACCATAAATACACTACACGCCAAAATCGATTCCACCAACGCCTGACCGAGCTGACGACGTGGCAATAGGCTGGATCGGGCTGGCTTGGTAAGGCGATTTAGGAGTAGACGCATAGTGTTTGGCAGGTTTGGTCGGGTTTAGTCGATCAGGAAGAACAACGATTTTTCCGGATAGTTCAGACCTTCAAGCCTTGCGTTCCAGTACGGCAGCATCAGATTTGCGTGCGATACCACTTGCATGCGTGAAGTCCAGCGTTCCAGTGGCGCGCGGTAATACACGCGGGCTTTGCCAATTGCCTTCAGATAACTTTGATTGGTCTGGGTGTCATAATCGTTTAACGCAGTGCGACCCAGATTGAATTTATTCTCTGGGCGCAAAGGCAATTTGTCAGCGGTTTCCTGCAATGCCACGACGAACGACGGACCAATATCTTTTAACGCATTGTTTTGAATTTCTTTGCTGGCCAAAAATATATTGCTCTTGTCGGCGTTGGCCTGATCGGCAGCATGAACGCGATAGTTGCCAACATTCGCATCGCGCATTTCCCATAGCCCGAAGCGTTCGGCTGGCAGCCCCATGTCAGCCGCGACAACCCCGCCTAAACCGGGCTTCTGAAATAATGTTTCGGTGCCCCGTGAAGTACGCATCCCGAGAACATCGATCAAATCGCCTAAACCTAATGCATTGAGAAGAAATTTAAGAAAGGCGCTTGGCGCATTCACCGGATCGGTAAAGGACATATTCGGCAGCGTAAAGCCGTTGCCCAGCACATTAGAAATCGCTGTGGAGACATTGCCGCCCTGACCGGACAGATTGGTGAAATTGGCGGCCTGCTGGGCTAATCCGCTAGCCAATTCGACTTCTGGATCGCCGCTGCCGGGCGCTGGGGCGTCCAGTGCTGTACCTGAAGCCGGCAGTCCGGCAGGCGCGCCGCCCAACACGCCAGTCAGATTGCCAGCGTTGGCATCAGGCATATTCACGATCGATGCTGCTGAGCCGGTGCCGTTGATGGCGCCGCCGACCGTTTCCAATACTGGCGCTAAGGTGGCCATGGCGGCATTGCTGATCGCCTCGGTTGCGTTGGCGATCTGCGGTTGGCCTTTCATGGCCCGATCCGCAGAGGCACCGGCAATATTCATCACACCGCGTTCATAATATTTTTTGGCCGCACCGGCAGCCAGCGAGGCGCAGGCACCGCCCACCCGCGGCGCATACACGCCGCCGGTGGGTAAGGTGAAATACAGGCAATCATCCAGACCCGTAGCCTCACCCCAATACGATTTCTTCCAGTCTTCGTTGCCATTTACCACGTCCACAAACTTCTTCAGATCATTCGGGATTTCCTGATTTTTGTTCAATCCTTGCCGACCGACTTTAGACATGGTGACCGCGCCTGCCATCGGGATATGAATATTGAATAGATGCGGGTTGATTTCCATGATGTCGATATTGCTCCACGCATAAGTGCCGTCCTGCATCTGAATCATCCGTGTGCCGCCAGTGCGCTCATACAGACACATAATCGGGCTGGCGATGATGCCGACGGTATTCATGAACGCTTCGATGACGGGACCGATCACGTCCGCAGCGACATTGCCTGCTAGCGCAGGGACGATTTGTTCCAGACCGTTGACTGATAAACCGCTCAAAATGCCGTTGATGGCGCTGAGGTTGCAGCCATCGACTGTCCATAAACCGACCGCATTCGGAAACAGGCGGCGGCCAGCCATACCGCTGGTGAAGTTAAACATTTCGTTCATCATCAATCGATGGACCAAATTGAATTCGATGCCCGTACTGTTAGGCATATCGGTTTTCATTTTGGTATCGCCCAAAAATTTCCGCGGCGGCTGATGCAGTTTGATCATGCTGCCGAAATCGACCATGCTCTTGCCGATCTGATACGCGATGGTTTGCGGTATGTATTCAGCTTGCGGCGCGTTCGCTGCCAGCAAGTCCCTTTGCATCGAAATCATGGCCGATGCAGTGGTCGCCAAATGGATTTGCTGCGAGGCGAAAATCGCGTAATTGGTCAGTGAGGTGGTTGCTGTGCCGGTATTCGCCAATACCTGACTGGTCACGCGTACGCCATCGACGATTTTTTCCCAATAGCCGCTAAATGTGCTGACGGCCTTCAAAATACCGGATAAGCCGGTGCCGATGTACGGTATAAATTTAGTCAGCGCAGCGACCGCCTTCATGACGGTGGTGTTATTGCGCCAGTATTCGTCGGACATCGTCATGTTGGACCACATCGCCGTCATTTGACCGACTGCCTGATAGTTGGCGATCATCGCGCGATTGGTGTACGAGGTGTAGTTCAGACCTTCTGCAGCGACGTTGGCCGTACTGTAAGCAATCGCATCGGCAGCATTGGTAAGCTGGCGTTTTTCACTAGTGACCTGCGCCATGTTGTAGACGGAAAAGATACCGACGCATAGCACCGCGGCAAAGAAGATAGCAATAGGAAGTACCGCACCGCGCTGGAATTGGCGGACTGCGCGCGATTGGTGCGGCGCTGCAATTGCGCACCAAACGGGGCTTTGGGTCTTTCCTCGCGCGCGGGCGGTAGCGTGTTTCAAAGTGCCTCCCGTATTTGAACAAAATTTTTCGATGATTGATTTCGTATGGTCAAACACAAACGCGTTCTGCTGGGTTTATTGCGATTTGAAGCCGGTGTCCTTCTTAAATAATGGATTACAAAACTGATGACCCCTCGTGCCGGGGCGCGTTCCGGCACAAGGTTCGACTGTTATGACAGCTACAGCTACAGCAATTGCGAATTAACGGTTAGCGATTGTCGGTGCCATAGTCCTTCATCGTGCGTTGGGTTGCGGCCTTAGTGGAGGCCAGCGTTGCTGAAGTACCCGCTGCGGTGATTTCTGTAGCGCTATCATTTCCGGATAGTTCTGCCGCCATACCTGCAACTTGATGACGGATGGTGCTACCGAAGGCCGCAAATACGCCGATACTCACGACGGCAATCAGCGCCACGATAATGATGTACTCAGACATCCCCTGACCACGTTGACGTAGGGCGGTTTTAGCACGTTGAAATCTCGAGATGGAAAGCGTAGCCATTTGAATTCTCCTAAAAGCGCAGTGTTGTGGGACGATTCCCAATTGCAAGCAAAGCAGTCACAAAAATTTCCCGCGGCGAAACGACCAACATCCAACAACAGATGCGTTTGGTCTTTACATCAAATGCGTTATAACGGAGCGAAGATTATTTTTGAGATTGCTTTGTAGTGCTCATGCCGAACGGCATTAGCAAATTCTATTAATTTTCATTACTGCTGAAGCGCCGGGCGGCATCAATTCAGAAGCGCAGAAACTACGGTTTTATCTCAGAATGATGAAGAACTGTCTTAGGTTTTATTTGGTGTTTGAAAAAATTATACGCGGCGGATTTTTTATATTCTTTAACGCAATTGTTGTGCCAGGGCAAAATAAAACTTAATAATAGCTATGGGATTTGCGTTATTTTTTATAGAAAAAATAAATTAAAAATGGGAATATTTCACGCAAAAAAAACACTATTTTTATAATAAAAGGGGATTATCCCGTTCTATTTTTATGTAAATATTGTTGCGTACGAGCGTTCTTATTTTGATTATATTTTTTGCTGCTGTTTTAATTTGAATTGTCATAAAACGCGATTTTTTTATCCTCCCAAAAGAGCGTTCGACGAAATAGGTGTGCATCATTTTGGCGCGTTCGTTGAGTGAATCTTGTCTATCAGTGTGAAAAACAGGCATTTGTCGTTGCCATTTGAACAGCCGTTGCGGCTTGTCTGCAATGCGGCCTTCCGAGTGTTATCCTCGTTCTGCCAATCCATCATTGGCGACATAAACGATCTCTATTTCCACGATACTTACGAAAATCCTATGCGCCGCTCGCTATTTCTTTTAACGCCTTGTTTACTCTTGGCCTCGATACTGTCCATTGGTTTAGCGCAGGCAGCGCCGACGTATGGTCCTGAGCTTGAAGGATTTACCTATCCTTATCCGCGACAACACTACAATTTCGAATCGCAAAAAACGCAGTTGCAGATGACGTATATGGATGTTGCCGCGCTTGGCAAACCGAATGGACATACCGTCGTATTAATGCACGGAAAAAATTTCTGCGGTGCGACTTGGGAGGCGAGCATCAAGACGTTGAGCGCAGCGGGATATCGCGTCGTGGCACCGGATCAGATTGGCTTTTGCGCATCGTCCAAGCCCGAAAATTACCAGTACAGTTTTCAGCAATTGGCGATTAATACCCACGGCTTGTTAGAGAAATTAGGTATTCAGCAGGCGACTATCATCGGGCATTCCACCGGCGGCATGCTGGCGACGCGGTATGCGCTGTTATATCCCGATCAGGTAGATAAGTTGGTGTTGGTGAACCCAATTGGATTGGAAGACTGGAAGGCACTTGGGGTGCCGTATCGCACGGTAGATCAATGGTACCAACGAGAATTGCAGCTTTCTGCGGAAGGCGTGCGTAAATATGAGCAATCGACCTATTATGCCGGCCACTGGAAGCCGGAATATACGCGTTGGGTAGAGATGCTGGCGGGACTTAATCAGGGACCGGGGAAGAAAAGTGTGGCCTGGAACTCGGCACTGATTTATGACATGATTTTTACGCAGCCGGTTGTCTATGAATTCAAGGACTTAACCATGCCGACGCTATTGATGATCGGCGACGCGGATACTACCGCGATTGGCAGCGATGTTGCGCAGCCTGCGGTGAAGGCCAAAATCGGTCAATATCGGTTACTTGGCAAACAAGTCGCTAAAATGATTCCGCATTCGACGCTGGTTGAGTTTCCGGATTTCGGTCATGCTCCGCAGATGGAAGATCCGGAACAATTTCATAAGATGTTGCTCGAATGGCTTGCAGGGCATTGAGTCTGCATCGCAAATGCGATCTGAAACATATAATGGTGAGATATTTTGGTTTCCATATCATCGATAAAATTTTTTGCCACCTCAAAGTAAAGGAATGCTATGTCTCTTAAAGATAAAGTCGCACTAATTACGGGTTCAGCCAGCGGTATTGGCAAAGAAATTGCTATCGAATACGCGCGCGCCGGGGCAAAAGTCGTGATCGCCGATTTGGCGTTGGACGCTGCCACTGCCACTGCCAATGAAATCAATCAGTCAGGCGGCATCGCAATGGCGGTCGCGATGAATGTTACTGATGAAGCACAGGTTGACAAAGGTATTGCCGATACGGTTGCTGCCTTTGGCAGTATCGACGTGCTGATCAGCAATGCAGGGATTCAGATTATTGCGCCTATCGTCGATTCCACGCTGGATAACTGGAAGAAAATGCTGGCTATTCACCTTGATGGCGCGTATCTGACCACACGGGCAGCGATGCGTGAAATGATCAAGGCTGGCACGGGCGGTTCTATCATTTATATGGGATCGGTTCATTCGCATGAAGCCTCGCCATTAAAAGCGCCGTATGTGACGGCTAAGCATGGCTTGATCGGACTGGCAAAAGTTGTCGCAAAAGAAGGCGCTAAAAACAAAATTCGCGCAAACGTGATTTGTCCGGGTTTTGTCCGCACACCACTGGTGGAAAAGCAAATTCCAGAGCAAGCCAAGGAATTGGGCATCACCGAAGATCAGGTAATCAAGACAGTGATGCTGAAAGACACCGTTGATGGTGAGTTTACGACTGTGCATGACGTCGCTCAAACAGCGATATTTCTCGGCGGTTTTGAGTCAAATGCGTTGACCGGGCAATCGATTGTGGTCAGCCACGGCTGGTTTATGCAATAACGTTTAAGTTCGACAAACACGGAAATTGCAGGGTAATCCTGCGATTTCCGTTTAATAATGCTGGTTTGCAGTCTTCCCAATACCACTTGCTGGTCTCAGTTTTACAGTTTCCTTTGAAATTCATCAGTATTCCGCATTTTTAGGCCGGTAGTGCCGACTTTTCATGCTGCCGGAGTTTGAATAGTTGATGGGATGTCGCCGTTTCGCGCCATTTACTGCATCCCGCAATCGGATGCTCTACAATCCTTCCTAATCAGTCCACTTTGCAAGGTTTCCACGATATGTCTCCATTTGAACCCAACCTCCATGCGCTGGCCGTTGCGCGTGATGTCCTGCTGACTCCCTTTGGACTCGATGAATCCAGCCTTCAGAAAGCATTGGCGACAATGTTTACGCATAAGGTGGATTACGCCGATTTGTATTTCCAATTCACCAAGAGCGAAGGCTGGAGCCTGGAAGAGGGCATCGTTAAGACCGGTAGCTTTTCCATCGATCAGGGCGTTGGCGTGCGGGCGGTGTCAGGCGATAAAACGGCGTTTTCCTACTCCGACGAGATCTCTGAGCAAGCATTGCGCGATGCCGCGATTGCTACTCGCACGATTGCGCGTCAGGGCGCGGGAAAAATCAAAATTGCCAGCGTGATGCAGGAAAAGGGCGGCCGCTCACTGTATCTGCCAAACGATCCGCTGACGTCACTGGATGCGACTGAAAAGGTAAAGCTGCTGGAACGCATTGAACGCATCGCCCGCGCCAAAGATCCGCGCGTGGTGCAAGTCATGGCCGGTCTGGCTGGTGAGTACGACGTTGTGCTAGTCGCCCGTAGCGACGGCGTTATCGCCGCCGATATCCGTCCGTTGGTGCGTTTGTCCGTCACCGTGATCGCAGAAAAAGACGGGCGCCGCGAAATGGGCAGCAGCGGTGGTGGCGGTCGTTATAACTACGCCTATTTCACCGACGAATTGTTAGAGAAATATGCTGCTGAAGCCGTTGCATCGGCATTGGTTAATCTGGATGCACGTCCTGCCCCGGCTGGTCCGATGACTGTGGTGCTGGGTAATGGCTGGCCGGGTATTTTGTTGCACGAAGCGATTGGGCACGGACTTGAAGGCGATTTCAATCGTAAGGGATCGAGCACGTTTTCCGGTCGTATCGGCGAACGGGTCGCAGCCAAAGGCGTGACCGTGGTGGATGACGGCACGCTGGCAGATCGTCGCGGATCGCTGAATATTGATGATGAAGGCAATCCGACACAGTGCACAACGCTGATTGAAGACGGCATTCTGAAAGGCTATATTCAGGACACCATGAATGCGCGGTTGATGAAGATGCCGGTAACCGGCAACGCACGGCGCGAGTCGTTTGCGCATCTGCCTATGCCGCGGATGACGAATACTTATATGCTGGCAGGCGACAAAGATCCGGCTGAAATTTTGGCATCGGTCAAAAATGGCTTGTATGCGGTGAATTTTGGTGGCGGTCAGGTCGATATCACGAACGGAAAATTCGTATTTTCGGCCAGTGAAGCCTACATGATTGAAAACGGCAAAGTGACCTATCCGGTCAAGGGTGCAACGTTGATTGGTAACGGACCTGATGTGCTGCATCGGGTATCGATGATTGGTAACGACATGCGTCTCGATCCGGGCGTGGGGGTTTGTGGCAAAGAAGGTCAAAGCGTGCCGGTCGGTGTAGGGCAGCCGACATTGCGTATTGATGGCGTGACGGTTGGCGGTACTGCTTAAGCGCCGTTTCAAGCAATTGCATTTAACGTATCAGGCAGTGTCGGAACGGTCTTTCGTTGCCCAATAAAAAACGTCGATTTCTATAGAGATCGACGTTTTTTTTGCTTTTGATTACGGCATCCCGGCAGCGGTTCTGAATACTGTTATTCCCGGGATGCACTACAACTTTTTAGCCAGCTTAGCCAAATACCGTTATTTTTCTACGGAACCAGACATTGTCCATGCGCGACTGCTGAGCGCTTTGCCTGGGGCATACGGCGGCGATCCACACAAACTTGGCCGCTTGCATTGAAATAGCAGGCCGTTTTGTAAGACTATGTCGGCCATTGCATACTTGGCCCGATTTTTGTAGTTCGGAATGGATGGCTCAGGCCCCAGTTTTAAAGGTGTCATTTTGGCCCGGCTGCCATAGTAAGACTGATCGTTACAATGTGTTAAACGGGCTGCATGGCGTATTGATGCCCTCCGAAAATACGCGTAAAGAACGCAAAATTACCTATTTTTGTATTACGCGATGAGATTAATTTATAAATGTCAGGGATATGCGTAAGCACTTAGGCTGAGTAGTGTTCGTTAGCGAAGTTGTTGCAAAGGTTGCAGTGATTTTTATAGCATCTAGTTGCGTGCCTATGCCCGACTTAGGAACAATCTATTGCAAAATGTTGAAAAGTACTGCATTATCTCGAACACAGTTTTAAGTAATCACCCAAAAAAATGTCATTTACACACGCTTACTTTTATTTTTACTTTAGCTATTCCAGCCCCACGGCGGTGAAAAGCGGTAAGCGTTCGTAATAACAGAACAAACCCACATTTCAAAAAAACCGCCCACGATGGCGGTTTTTTTTTATCCGATCACTTTTAAGCCAGGAGAAAAACATGCCACGCACCGACGACTTGCGCATACGAGAAATGAAAGAATTAACACCACCATCCCATTTGATCCGTGAATTCGGATGCACTGAAAAAGGTGCTACAACTGCCGCCGATTCACGTATCGCGCTGCATCGTATTTTGCACGGTCAGGACGATCGCTTAATGGTGGTGATCGGACCTTGTTCGATTCACGATACCAAGGCGGCAATGGAATACGCGCATCTGTTGGTCGCAGCACGGGATCGCTTGAAGGGTGAGTTGGAAATCGTCATGCGCGTGTATTTCGAAAAACCACGGACCACGGTTGGCTGGAAAGGTCTGATCAATGACCCGTACATGGATAACAGTTTCCGTATCAACGACGGTCTGCGTATGGCCCGTGAATTGTTGTTGAATATCAATGAGCTGGGTTTGCCTGCCGGTACGGAATTCCTTGATGTTATCAGCCCGCAGTACATTGCTGACCTGATCAGCTGGGGCGCGATTGGTGCACGGACTACGGAATCGCAAGTGCATCGTGAGCTGGCTTCCGGTTTGTCTTGCCCGGTTGGCTTCAAAAACGGCACGGACGGCAACGTCAAAATTGCAGTAGACGCCATGAAGGCAGCATCGCAGCCGCATCACTTTTTGTCGGTCACTAAAGGCGGTCATTCTGCGATTGTGTCGACTAACGGAAATGAAGATTGCCACATCATTCTGCGCGGTGGTAAAGCGCCGAATTATGATGCTGCCAGTGTGGATGCTGCTTGCAAAGACATCTCCGCGAACGGTTTGGCACAACGCCTGATGATTGATGCTTCCCACGCGAATAGCTCTAAGAAGCCAGAAAATCAAATTCCGGTATGCGCTGATATCGCTAGTCAAATCGCTGCTGGCGATGACCGCATCGTCGGCGTGATGATTGAATCCCATTTGGTCGCAGGTCGTCAAGATCTGGTGCCGGGCAAGGAATTAACCTATGGCCAATCGGTCACCGACGGCTGCATTAGCTGGGATCAAAGTATTGCCGTGCTGGATGGCTTGGCCGAAGCAGTGAAGCAACGCCGTATTTTGAAAAGCGTGGCATAGCTGTCGCAATCGGGCGGCATTTTATATCGTCCATTGTCATAAAAAGGGCCTGTTCAGTTATCTGAGCAGGCCCTTTTTTGTGATTTGATATTCGTATCGCGCTGCTGATTTTATCCGTCAATTAGTGCTGAAAAATCTCGCGTTTTGGCTTCGCTTAATAGTTGATAAGAACTGCCGAAGACTTAGCTAAGATTAAGCGTCAAAGATATCAAAAACGTTTGGTTAGCACCATCATGTCGCCTTCGCGCTTCATCTCCGTACGATTCAGAAATGACATGCCTAGCAATATCATTGGCAAGCCAGTTTCCAGTACAGATGCATCGACTTGCGATAATTCGATGTCGCCGACTTTAACCGAATTGAGGCGGACAGTGTAAGCAGTGGTCACACCATTGGCGGTGCTCATACTTGTTTTTTGCCCTTTTTTATAGTCGATGCCGAGCCGGATCGCATCGTCTGCCGGCAATGCAATCACGGTTGCGCCGGTGTCGACCATCATCGTCACTATGCCGCCGTTGATTTGACCTTGCGCGATGAAATGACCTGCGCCATTGACCTTTAACGTTGCACTGGCGTTGGCACTGGGTGCACTGCGGCTGACGAACTCGCCAATACGGATTACCTGGACTTTGCCTTTTACGACCAGGGTTGCAGTCTCATTGGTGGCCCCGGTTAGGCGGACTTCTCCACCGATTTTGTCACCGACGGAATAGGTCTTGGGTTGTGCGCCATCAATGACCAACACCGCTTTGCCGGGAAACAGTCCAACTACGCCGATATCGATGGCGAACGCGGCAGTGGTTGTGCCAAATAATGTCGCGGCGATACAGATAGTCAGAGGGCGTAGGCGCATTGCGGTTAAGGCTTTACAGAAATGGGGTTAGCTAACAAAAATACCTAGAAAAGGAGGGCGCCAAATTTTCCTCCATCAAGAATAGTCAAACTGCGGCTATTTTTTTTACTAGTCGCGAAAGTTATTGAATTCTAGTGGTAAGTCAGCTGCTTCCTTGCGCAGTAGCGCTATTGCATCTTGCAGAATGTCGCGTTTAGCGCCGGTAATGCGCACCGCATCGCCCTGAATGCTGGCCTGGACTTTCATTTTGCTGTCTTTAATGATGCGAACGATTTTTTTTGCATCGTCAGAGTCGATGCCGTTTTTGATTTTAATGACTTGCTTGACCTTGTCGCCGCCAATTTTTTCGATCTTGCCGATGTCCAGAAAGCGGATATCGACATTGCGTTTAACCAATTTATTGGTCAGCACATCGCGCACTTGCGCCAATTGGAAGTCGGAATCGGCAAACGCGGTCAGATCGCGCTCTTTTAGTTCTACGCGGGCGTCGCTGCCTTTGAAGTCGAAGCGTGTGGCAATCTCTTTGCTGGCTTGATCGACAGCATTTTTGACTTCGTTAAGATTGGCTTCTGAGACGGTATCAAATGAGGGCATTTGTGGTATTTCCTTAATGTTTTCGGGCTGAATATTCTTTTTGAGTGCTATCGATTTCAGATGCGGGGCGGGTATTCAACGAGCGCGCCGCACATAGTATCGTGCATTCTATCGAACAAAAATACCAGTGGCTATTTCCTTGGGCATTTCCTTACGTTGTCGCCATTTTTTCATTGATTGCGGGGTTGATTTTGCTGAGTAATGGCGATTTCCGTATAATCCCGAAGCTACGCCCTCAACCATTCAGTTTCCTATTTTGCCAACGGCCAATTTCCCCCTACAAACCGATTTTTCATTGCGCCGACACAACACGTTGGGGATCGATGCGATGGCACGCGCGTATTTGCCGATTTCTTCTTTGGCTGAGCTGAAGGAGATCGGGGCTGATCCGCAGTTATCGCAATGGCCCCGCTTGATTTTAGGGGGAGGGAGCAATCTGGTGCTGACCCAGAATTTCGATGGCCTGGTGTTGCATATTTGCAATCAAGGTATCGAAATCGTCGGTGAGGACGCCGATGCAACTTATGTCCGTGCAGCGGCGGGAGAAAGTTGGCACAGTCTGGTGGCGTGGACATTGGCGCAAGGACTTGGCGGTCTGGAGAATCTGTCACTCATTCCCGGTAATGTCGGTGCTGCCCCGATTCAAAATATCGGTGCCTATGGCGTCGAGATGCAGGATCGCTTTCATGCGCTGACGGCCTTCGATTTTGTTAGCGGTGAGTTGCTGACATTGGGCCATGAAGACTGCGCCTTTGCCTATCGCGACAGCATATTCAAGCATCGTTTGCGTGGCCGTGCAGTGGTGATAGATGTCACGTTCTCGCTACCTAAGCGCTGGCAAGCCAATGTGCGCTATGGCGATATTGCGCAAGAATTGAAGGAGAGGGGCATCGCTGTGCCGAATGCGCTGGACGTCAGCAATGCTGTGATCGCGATTCGAACGCGCAAACTACCCGATCCGGCGGTGATAGGAAATGCAGGTAGTTTCTTTAAAAATCCGATAGTTCCTATCGCACAGCGGGACGCATTACTGACGCAATATCCTGAGTTGGTCAGCTATCCGCAAGGCGATGGGGGTTTTAAATTGGCTGCGGGCTGGTTGATTGATCAATGCGGCTGGAAGGGAAGATCCCTCGGAGCGGTCGGGATGTATCAGAAGCAAGCGTTGGTGCTGGTCAATCTGGGTGGTGCGACAGGACAGGATGTTGTGCGGTTATCGCAAGCGGTACAGGCTGATGTGATGGCGCGTTTTGGGGTGTTATTGGAGCCTGAGCCGATTTTTGTGTGAGCGCTGATGGCATTAATTATAAAAAAGGCATTCAATTTCTTGAATGCCTTTTTTGTTTTTGCAAGAAATTACGCGTAATGACAAACGTAATTCAATGTCTCAATGGTTTCAATGTCGAAACTTGAATTTGCGGGGACAGCAAAACTATCGCCGTCAGTATATGTAGTCCAGGTTTCTTGATCTTTTTGACGCACCTTGCAAACTCCGCTGGTGACATCCATGATTTCTGCGACGCCGGTATTGAATGTCAGGATTGACGGCAAGATCACGCCAAGGGTTTTTTTAACGCCGTTTTCAAGAATGATGGTGTGTGAAACACATTTGCCATCAAAGTAGACGCTGGCTTGTTTCAGGACGGTTACGTGATCGAATTGCGCGCTCATAAAGGAAGCCTTGGAGTGATAAATGCATGGTTGGAAGAATAAAGCCCGCCCAATTATGCCAAATTTCCAGCCCAGTGTGCCTGCTTTTACGGCAGAATTTTTCTGTTAATCCAATAAAAAAGTCCCTAAAAATAGGGACTTTTTATGTTGCTTAATGGCGATCAGGCCACGTCGGTTTTACTGCCCGCGTTGATTACGTGCATTCGCTGCAATCCGCAAACGTAATGCGTTGAGCTTGATGAAACCGCCTGCATCGGCTTGATTGTATGCGCCGCCGTCTTCGTCAAAAGTAGCAATTTTCATGTCGAACAGTGAATCGGTTTTGGAATCGCGTGATACCACGATGACATTGCCTTTGTACAGTTTCAGGCGTACCCAGCCGTTGACGTTGAGTTGGGTTTGGTCGATCAGAGTTTGTAGTGCCAGGCGCTCTGGTGCCCACCAGAAACCGTTATAAATCATCGATGCGTAACGTGGCATCAAATCATCTTTCAGATGCGCGACTTCACGGTCTAGCGTGATCGACTCGATGGCGCGATGTGCGCGCAGCATGATGGTGCCGCCCGGTGTTTCATAGCAGCCACGGGATTTCATGCCGACGAAACGGTTCTCGACCAGATCCAGACGACCGATACCGTGTTTGCCGCCTAGACGGTTCAATTCTGTCAGTACGGCTGCTGGCGACAAACGCGTGCCGTTCAGTGCAACGATATCGCCTTTTTCGTATTCGATATCGAGGTATTCAGCTTGATCCGGCGCAGCTTCAGGGCTGACGGTCCAGCGCCACATGCTTTCTTCGGCTTCAGCACTTGGGTTTTCCAGATGACGGCCTTCAAAGCTGATGTGCAGCAAGTTGGCGTCCATTGAGTACGGTGCGCCGCCGTTTTTGTGTTTCATGTCGATTTCGATACCGGCATCTTGTGCGTATTGCAGCAATTTTTCACGCGACAGCAAATCCCATTCGCGCCATGGAGCGATCACTTTGACGTTTGGCATCAGCGCATAAGCGCCAAGTTCGAAACGGACTTGATCGTTGCCTTTGCCGGTTGCGCCGTGCGAGATAGTATCTGCACCGGTTTCGCGGGCGATCTCGATCAGGCGTTTTGCGATCAATGGACGCGCAATCGATGTGCCCAACAAGTATTCGCCTTCGTACACGGTATTCGCACGGAACATCGGGAAAACGAAGTCGCGCACAAATTCTTCACGGACGTCGTCGATGTAAATATTCTCTGGCTTGATGCCGAATTTCAACGCTTTTTGACGCGCCGGTTCAACTTCTTCGCCTTGGCCTAAATCGGCTGTAAAGGTGACGATTTCACATTGATAGTTATCTTGCAGCCATTTCAAAATGACTGAAGTATCCAGACCGCCGGAGTAGGCGAGAACTACTTTTTTTACGTCGCTCATGATTCGCTTTCTAATATTTCAGTGTTGTTCAGTATGCTTTTTGTATTTTCCCGGCATGACGTTTCGTTTTGCCGGTTGATAAGCCATTAAAGAATCGACTTATCTTTAACGATCTCAAGAATCGAGTTTTCCTACGACCAGGTATTCCAGCAATGCCTTCTGCACATGTAGTCGATTTTCTGCTTCGTCCCACACGACAGATTGCGGTCCATCCATGACCTCGGCGGAAACTTCTTCACCGCGGTGGGCTGGCAGGCAGTGCATGAAAAGGGCATCTGGCTGTGCGCGTGCCATTTTGGCTTGATCGACAATCCAGCCGTCGAATGCTTTCAGGCGTGCGGTGTTTTCATCTTCGTAACCCATGCTGGTCCAGACGTCTGTCGTGACCAAATGCGCGCCTTCGCAAGCGTCTGATGGGTTGGCAAATACCGTGTAATGTTTGCTATCTGCAGTGACCAATGAGTGATCGAGGTCGTAGCCTTTTGGCGTGGATATATTGACGTGAAAGCCAAATACCTGCGCAGCTTGCAACCACGAGTACAACATATTATTAGCGTCGCCGATCCAGGCCACGGTCTTGCCAGCGATGGAGCCGCGCTGTTCAATGAAGGTGAAAACATCGGCCAATACCTGGCATGGATGATATTCGTTCGTCAGACCATTGATAACAGGGACGCGGGAGTTGGCAGCAAAGCGCTCGATCACATCCTGACCGAAGGTGCGGATCATGATGACGTCGCACATGCGGGACATGACCTGTCCGGCGTCTTCTACAGGTTCACCGCGGCCAAGCTGGCTATCGCGTGTATTGAGATAAATCGCTGCGCCGCCGAGCTGATGCATACCGGCTTCGAACGACAATCGGGTACGTGTCGAGTTCTTTTCGAACACCATCACCAGCGTGCGGTCTAGCAGCGGGTGATGTGGCTCATAATTCTTAAATTTGCGTTTGATAATGCGGGTACGTTCAATCACGTACTCGTACTCATCCAGCGTAAAGTCGGAAAACTGCAGGTAGTGTTTGATTGCCATAAATGAAAACGGCGGTCAGTGTTGACCTGCCGCCGAAGTTTCTAACCCGTTCAATTATAAGGGATATTGCCCGGAAAGATACCCCGCAAAGGGGCATAATCCCTACCTTTAGACGTTTTGCTTACGCATTTTTGGCCGTAAACCCGCCGCCATCAGGGTTTACCTGACGCTGCTAATGCCGCCGTGGGGCGACCTAAGCAACAGTTTATTGACGGCTTTTTAATATAATGTTTGCGAAGATTCATGCAAGAGTTGTTTGTAAAGCTGATGGCGCATAGGCGCAATTTTTCCTTCTTGTACCGCCTCAAGAACGGCACAGCTAGGCTCGATCAGATGATGACAGTTGTAAAATTTGCATTTTCCAAGGAACGGTTCAAATTCTCGAAACGCCCGTTCCAGCATGCCTTCACTGAGTTGATACAAGCCAAATTCCTGAAATCCCGGCGAGTCGATGATGTAGGTTTCATCGTCTGTGTTCGGATTGACTTCATACAGTCTGGTGAAAGTCGTGGTGTGTTTGCCGGTATCTAACGCGGCAGAAATTTCCCGTGTGGCAATATCTGCATCCGGCACGATCAAGTTAATCAGCGATGATTTCCCCATCCCCGACTGGCCAATCAGGATGGTCGATTGGCCTTCCAGCAACGGCATCAAGGTGGCGACGGTCTGCTCAGGCAAGCCAATTGCAGATACTTCATGCACCGGATAACCAAGGCTGGCATACGGCAGCAATCGCTCCCGCGTTCTAGGAAGCGAGGCGACGATGTCGGTCTTGTTTAAGATGATATGGGCATGCACGCCAGCCGCTTCAGCTGCCACCAGCGCACGCGAAATCAGATCGTCAGAAAATCCCGGTTCGGTCGCCACCACAATAAACAATTGCGAAACGTTGGCTGCCAGCAACTTTGATTTGTACTGATCCGAGCGATATAACAGGCTACGACGCTCACCGATAGACTCAATTACGGCTTGATTTTGCGAGGTCATATTCAGATTGACCTTGTCGCCGACCGCGACATCGCTCTTCTTGCCACGGGTGACGCAATGCAGTTTTAACGATGCGCCATCGACCGTTGCCTGCACCAGATAATGGCGTCCGTGGGCGGCAATGACGACGCCGATAGCCGTCGCGTGACCGGTTTTTGCTGCTTTGCCCGGCTTCGGTTTGTAATGATCAACCATGTGCTGCGATCAATTTTGTTTCCATTAATCTTTTGATGCGGACTGCGGCGGGCGGATGCGAATCATAAAACGCCGAATGCAACGGGTCCGGGGTCAGCGTCGATGCGTTGTCCTCGTACAATTTCACCAGCGCGGCGACCAAGTCATCGGCATTGGTATATTTCGCTGCAAATGCATCTGCTTCAAATTCATGTTTGCGCGACGTGATAGAGGACAGCGGTGACAACAAAAACGTAAAAATCGGCAGTACCAGCATAAACAGAATGAGCGCCATCGCATTGTTATTCGACAAGTCAGTCAACAGCAGTGGATTAACGCCAAGGCCGGTAAAAAACCATATTTGGTGTTTCAAAAAGCCCAGCACGGCTAAAAACACCAGTGATACTGCGAAAATCACGACAATACGTTTGACGATATGTTTCAGCTTGAAATGGCCCAATTCGTGCGCCAAAACAGCTTCGATTTCATGCGGAGCCAGGCGAGCTAGCAGAGTGTCGAAAAAAACGATGCGTTTGCTGGCACCAAAACCGGAGAAATAAGCATTGCCGTGGGCGCTGCGTTTTGAGCCGTCCATGACGAACAAACCTTTAGAAGCAAAGCCGACGCGCTGCATCAAGCCTTCAATCCGTGCGCGTAAACTGTCATCCGTCAATGGCGTAAATTTATTGAACAGTGGCGCAATAACGGTAGGGAACAGTACCAGCATCAATAATTGAAAACCGCTCCAGACTAGCCACGCGTAAAACCACCATAAGTCGCCTGCTTTATCCATCAGCGTCAGGACTACCCAAACAAGTGGCAGGCCGATCACCGCGCCGATGGCGCTACTTTTTAATAAATCGAGGAAAAACAGTTTCCGGGTCATTTTATTGAAGCCATAACGGGCTTCAAGGACGAACTGTTTATAGTATTCAATTGGCAAGTCGATCGCGCCTGAGATCAGCACAAATGCCAGTAGCAAACTTAATTGATAGATCATGCCGGGGCCAGCCCAGCCAAATAACTTGGCGGAAAGCCATTGCAGGCCGCCCAGTAAAGTAAAGCCGATGAGTACTGCCGCGTTCACAAACAGGCCAAAAAGACTAAATTTAGTCTTGGCAACGGTGTAGTCTGCGGCTTTTTGATGCGCCGATAGCAGGATCTTTTCAGCGAATTCTGCCGGTACTGCGCTACGATGCTGTATTACATGGCGAATCTGACGTGAACTAAGCCAGAAGCGCACGGACAAGCTAATTGCCAAAAAAACTACAAATAATACTGAGAATGCAAGTGAAGACATGTGGGCCCTATGTGAGAAAATACGCGACTGACGACGTGAGTAAGTCGGCATAACTATTTATACGTCTTCGCCCCTCGTACAGTCGATCTGTCTGCGTCGGGGCGTCTAGTCTAAATAGTGATGCGGACTTATTTGTAACCCAAGCGCGTTTCCCAATAAATAGTAAAGAGAACAATTATGTCACAAGCTATCGACGCAACTACGCCATCCTTTACCGCCGCCGCTGTTGAAGCGCCAGTCCGCCCAAATGAGTTCAATTTGATCTGGGTCGATATGGAGATGACCGGCCTGGATCCTGACGCCGAGCGCATCATTGAAGTCGCCGTTGTTGTCACCGACCCGCAATTAAACATTTTAGCTGAGGGGCCGGTTTTTGCCATTCATCAGTCGAATGAATTTTTGGATGGCATGGATGCCTGGAACAAAGGTACGCATGGCCGCTCGGGTTTGATCGAACGCGTAAAAAACTCGACAGTAACCGAAGCCGACGCAGAAGGAGAGCTGATCGCTTTCCTGCGTAAATACGTGCCGAGCGGTAAATCACCGATGTGCGGCAATACGATCTGTCAAGATCGTCGCTTCATGGCACGTGGCATGCCTAAGCTGGAAGCATTCTTCCATTATCGTAATCTGGATGTATCGACGCTGAAAGAATTATGCCGTCGTTGGAAGCCTGAACTGGCCAGCGGTTTCAAGAAGCATCAAAAACATACTGCGTTGGCGGATATTCTGGAATCGATTGAAGAGCTGAAATACTACCGCGAGCATTTTATTAAGGAATAAACGCCGTAATTTCGATGGCCTGAATCTGCGTGCATGAAAAAAGGACGAAGTATTCTTCGTCCTTTTTTACGATATCTCAAAATAAGATGGCCGAAACCCGGCTTGCCCGATTAGTCCTCAGCAGTCCCTGCACCACAACACTTTTTGAATTTCTTACCGCTACCGCAGCCACATAAATCGTTACGACCGACTTTTGGCGTTTCGCGCTGGAGTGTTTTTACCGCAGATTTACGATTTGGCAGCCAGTAGCGATAAATTTCGGGAATCGCCGCTTCAACTTCCACCGTCAATTTGTGGCGCTGCACGGGATCTTCGCGCAACTGCATTTCTTCTTCTTCCAGCTCTTCCGCGCCTAGCAAATAAAGTGGGCGAACTACAGTCGCCAGATTTGACGTCCAGATCGGCTCCCACGCTTTAGCCCGTAGATTAATGCCTTCCCAGAAGCCCCAGGCCCACGCCTCGCCATCCAGCAGCGGCTTTCCTTCGTGCTCGAATTCGCAAAATAGCGGTTCGTATTCTTGCAGCGCGACTTCCATCGTCACGGCGATTTCGTTCATATAACGCGCGATCAGGCCGACAGTCCGCTCAAACTCTTTGTCGGATTTGAACTTCGGCGCATCTTTGAGCGATGGCCCCCACACATGCGGCAACCATTCACCCAATAAAATTTGTTCCGGGCCGACAACCAGCGCGGTCAGATAGCCGTGCAAGGTATCCATCGTCATGCTCTCTTCGCGGCAGCGATCGGAGAGCAAAAAATCGTCTAATTCATCAAATTCTTTATCTGATAGCGGTTCGTCAAGTTCCATTGTGATGCCTATTTAAAGTGTAAATGTACGTTTGAGGAGGCGGATTTTACGTTGAATGCCATCCAGCCCCGAAATAACATTAAAAATAATTGTGACTATGAAATCCTCTGCATGGCGTAAATGCAGCGTTACGCCAGCTATGCTGCGAAATTTAACTCGATACCGTTACCGGCCGGATCGCGAAAGAAAAATTGCGTTTGTCCTGTTAGGGGCACTTGCACAACCCGGTATTGCACCTGATGCGCTGCCAGTCGCGCCGCCATTTCTTCCTGATCGATGCAAGTAAAGGCAACATGATCAAAAGTGGTGGGCGCATTATTTCTGACATCGCCAGCTAATGCTTCGCTCAAATGCAAAATAGGCTGACCGCCTGCGTATAACCAATATCCGACGCTAGTGAAAGCAGGGCGCTCGCCTTGTTCTAGTCCGACAACGTCGCAATAAAAATCCCTGAGATGCCGCATCAAGGCGTGCGGCGCGCGCAGATTGTAGTGATTGAGAGCAGTGACGGGCATGAGGCAACATCCTTGTAAAAAAACAAATAGCGTGCAGCGGCAACTGATTGGTCGTTAGTTTAACGCTTTGGTGGCAAGGTCTTGCTCCGACCAGTAATTTGCATACGTCACCAAGCGCGACGGCGGATTGCGGCGGCGCAGTGTCATTCCATAATTCCATATTCCATTTTTACAGCGCCATAGTTTTAATGAGTGTAGTCCTTTCTTTAACTTCATCAGCCCACGCACCTCGGTATGTTCGTCAAAACTAAGATCGGCGCGACGATATTGCGGCTTACAATAGCTGACATGAACCTACTCACACCTGCATCATTTTCGACCCTGACGCCAGATACGGTACTGGATGCGCTTGACAGCATAGGCTTGCATGGCGATGGCCGTTTGCTGGCATTGAACAGTTATGAAAATCGCGTTTATCAGATTGGGATGGAAGACGGACCGCCGCTGGTCGCCAAGTTTTATCGACCGCAACGCTGGAGTGATGCCGCGATTTTAGAAGAGCATGCCTTTGTAGAAGAGCTGGTTGAGCGCGAAATTCCGGTCGTGTCTGCGTCTGCCAGCGCCGATGGCAGCACTTTGCATCAGTTTAATGGTTTTAGATTCGCGGTTTTCCCGCGCCATGGTGGCCGTTCGCCAGAGCTGGAAGATAGCGCAACACTGGAATGGCTAGGCCGCTTTATGGGGCGGATTCATGCGGTAGGGCAGCTCAAGAATTTTCAGCGTCGACCCACGTTGGATATCATGACTTTCGGCACCGAGCCAAGTAATTATTTGCTCGAAAGCGGCTTCGTACCAGAGGATTTGCTGGCGGCCTATCGCAGTACGGTAACGCAGGCGCTGGAAGGCGTGCGGCGCTGTTTTGATCGCGCTGGCGATGTTCGCGCATTGCGTTTGCATGGCGATTGCCATGGCAGCAACGTGCTCTGGACCGATGCGGGGCCGCATTTTGTGGATTTTGACGATAGCCGCATGGGACCGGCGGTGCAGGATTTATGGATGCTGTTGTCAGGCGAGCGCCAGGATATGGTGCGGCAATTGGCGGACCTGTTGGCTGGCTATGAGGATTTCTGTGATTTCGATCCGCGTGAACTACATCTGATTGAAGCGTTGCGGACTTTGCGCCTGATTCATTATTCTGCCTGGATAGCACGGCGCTGGGATGATCCCGCGTTTTTAGTCGCTTTTCCATGGTTTAACACGCAGCGTTATTGGCAGGATCGGGTGTTGGAATTGCGCGAACAGATTGCGCTGATGGATGAGCCGCCATTGTGGCCGTCTTAAACTGATCTCCTTTTTTGCATCAAGGCACAATATCGAAAGAAAAATAATGACTCAAATAATGCAGAAAACCCATCAATTAACGCCGGAGCTGGCCTCAAGCTTCGCCAATATGGTGCTTGGTCATTTGACGCAAGAGTATCCAAACAAGCTCACGCATTCGCTCAACAGCGCCGCAGATGTGCAAAGCCCGCGTGCGTTATATCCGATTTTTTACGGCAGTTACGACTGGCATTCTTGCGTGCATGGTTATTGGTTGCTGGTGCGCTTGTTGGATCGCTATCCTGATTTGCCAGAAGCAGCGGCGATTCGTGCGGTATTTGATCGCCAGTTGACTGAGGCAAATGTCAAAGGCGAACTAGCCTATCTGGCAGCACCGTCACGCGCTGGCTTTGAACGTCCTTATGGCTGGGGCTGGTTGCTGGCTTTGCAGTCAGCATTGGCAAAATTGGATAGCGCTGATGGTCAACGTTGGGCTAAAACTCTGGCGCCATTGGCCGATGCTTTTGCCGCGCTGTTCGTCAATTTTTTACCGAAAGCGACTTATCCGGTGCGGGTCGGCACGCATTTCAATACCGCCTTTGCGATGACGCTGGCGCTGGAATATGCGCGTACGAATGATGATCCCACTTTGGAGGCATTAATCTGCGCATCGGCGCGACGCTGGCATACGCAGGACGTGGATTGTCAGGCATGGGAACCAAGCGGCGACGAATTTCTATCGCCAGCGTTAATGGTGGCAGAACTGATGCGACAGGTTTTATCTGTGGAGGAATTTAAAGGGTGGTTCACGGCGTTCCTGCCAAGGCTGGCCCAGCGTCAACCCGCTACTTTATTCATCCCGGCGACCGTCACTGACCGCAGTGATGGCAAAATCGCCCACCTGGATGGCCTTAACTTCAGCCGCGCATGGTGCCAGCGTTCAATAGCGCGGGCGTTGCCTGCTGACGACGCCCGCACTGCAATCTTGATGGCCGCTGCCGACGATCATTTTGCCAGCGCCATTGCCCATATTTCGGGCGATTACATGGGCGAACATTGGCTAGGGACATTCGCCTTATTAGCATTAGAAGCTTAAGCCGACGTCACCATTTTTTGCGTCATTAGCTGCCAGACCCCACTGCCAGACCACGGCGCAGGTCTGGCAGTAAAGCGCTGCTAAAGGGCATAGACAAATTATCCTGTTCGACCATCTCAGCCAGTCGGAGGTGTGTTCTCAATGCGCTGACGATTTAGAAAACACATTGAGTACCACCACGCCAGCCACGATCAGTCCGATTCCTATCAGCGCCGGTGTATCCAGTGTTTGCTTGAACACGAACCAGCCTATCAGCGCAATCAGTGCAATCCCAATCCCCGACCACATCGCATACACCACCGCGACCGGCAACGTGCGTAGCGTCAACGACAAAAAGTAAAATGCAATCAGATAACCGATGACAACAAGGATGGAGGGCATCAATCGGGTGAACTCGTTACTCGCTTTTAAGGCGCTGGTAGCGATAACTTCTGCAACGATAGCAATACCTAAATATAACCAATGCATTTTTTTCCTTTTATGCCACTGCTGACATTGTTGGTATAAAACTTTACAAGCATTAAAAATCTTCTCAGCTGACCTCAACAGCATGTCGAGGACAATCATAGGCGATCGATCAGCATCTCCCCTGTAATCGTCGTCAGAGTGCACCATAGCAAAAAAATCAAACATTTGTGTTGCCGTAATGCACTTAATGGCTGAAGCAAAGGAAATTGACAGCGCACAACACAGCAGCGGAAGATAGGTATCGACCATGATGCTATTGGGAATCATTCGTATTTGAGATATAGTTCTTCAATCTCGTCCGCGTCGTTATGTTTAGGCGCGCCTATTTTTGGAGCTGTCTGAAATGCAAATTCAAGCAATTGAAACGATGGGCCTCCATATCGAGGCGGGCTTCCCCCTCCGCGTCCGTGCAGTGGTGCCCGGCATTAATGTCGCTGACCTTTTACCGCAGCTGCACGCGTTAGTAGAGACGCATCTGCTAGAGGCCGGTGCGATTTTATTTACCGGATTCAGCATCGGCGGGGCCGCAGGGTTTAAAGACTTTGCGCGCTCGTTTGGTCATCCTCTGCTGAATTATGAATGTGGTGCCACGCCGCGCAGCAAGGTCGGTGGCGGCATTTATACTTTTACTGAATATCCGGCGCATCAGCCTATCCCGCTGCACAACGCGCAAGCTTATACACGCGAATGGCCAATGAAACTATGGCTGTATTGCGACCTTGCTGCACGCGCTGGCGGTGATGCAGCAATTGCTGATAGCCGTGCCGTGTATCGCGATATTGCCCCTGAAATCCGCCAGCGCTTTATCGAAAAAGGTCTGATGTACGTGCGGAATTACGGCAACGGGCTGGATTTGCCATGGCAGCGCGTATTCAATACCGATAGCCAGGCAGAAGTAGAGGCTTATTGCCAGCAGCAGGGTATTGCGTTTGAGTGGATAGACGATGGTGAATTGCGAACCTGCCAACGCTGCAAAGCAGTCGCACAGCATCCGGTCACAGGCGAAGCAGTCTGGTTTAATCAGGCGCATTTATTTCATCTTTCTACGCTGGATGCGGAGGCACGCGCATTATTACTCGACAGTGTTGGTCAGCAAAATTTGCCGCGCAATGTCTATTACGGCGATGGCAGCCAGATTGCCGATGCGGAACTGGACCATGTCCGCGCCATTCTGGACAAGCACAAAGTAGTGTTGCCGTGGCAGCAGGGTGACGTACTGATGCTCGATAACATGCTAGCCGCGCATGCCCGTGCACCCTTTAAAGGCCCGCGTAAAGTGATTGTGGCGATGGCCGATTCTATGTCGGTGCATGATGGCGGTTCAATCGGCTAAATCGATTTCAGCAAACAATTCCGTCACAAAATCGACAAACACACGGATCTTGGCGGACAACTGATGGCTGTGGTGATACAGCACTGATACCGGTGGCCCGGCCGTACTCCAGTCTGTCAGCACCGGCGTCAGCAAGCCGCTACGAATCGCCGGGTTGAGCGACAGCGACAACAATTGCACAATCCCGGCACCACTACTGGCAGCATGGATCAATGATTCTGCGTGATTGATTGAAATGCTGGTTTGCGGCGTCCATTCAATTTGCTGCTTACCTTTACTGAAAGTCCACGGCACATTTTGACCAGTACTGGGATGGATAAAGGACAGGCACTGAAAGCGCGTCAAATCCTGCGGCGTGGCCGGGATGCCATGACGCCGCAGGAAGTCCGGCGCAGCACAGCAAATATTTTTGGTTTGATATACCCGCCGCGCCACCATGCTGGAATCTTTTAGTTCACCGATACGCATCCAGACATCGCCCCGCCCCTCTACCATATCCACCATCCGATCACTGACATTCACCCGCAATGTCAGGTCAGGATAACGGGCGGTAAAACGCGATAATGCCGGTGCAAGATAAATCCGACTGATCACGGTCGGAACATCAATCCGCAAAACGCCTTGTGGCGTTGCGCGTGAACCCTGCAATGTATCTTCCAATTCAATCATGTCGCCCAGTAACCGCTGCGCCCGTTGATAACAGCGATGGCCGTCATCGGTCAGCGACAATTTACGCGTCGTCCGATTTAAAAGACGGACGCCAAAATGTCTTTCCAAACTAGCGATATGATTGGTAATCGATGCATTCGATAGTTCCAATTGTTCGGCAGCGCGGCTAAAGCTATTCAGCTCAACGACCTGACAAAATACACGTAATGATTCGAGGCGATCCATAGATTGACGCGCTATTCGCTATTATTTAGTAATGTTAAAAAATGATTTTAATTATTATCTATTTTTCTGTAAATGAAAAATGTGCATAATGCGTAAAAGCCATGCGGATGATGCCGCAAAACAACCTACGGTTTTCCTCGAATAACGCATCAGGAGACGAAGAATGTCCGAATCAAAGCCCGCGTCCGCCCAGAACGATCTTGAGCGCTATCAATATCAATCGGGATTTTGCAATGACTTCGCCACTGAAGCGTTGCCCGGTGCGCTGCCAGCTGGCCAGAATTCGCCTCAAAAAGTCGCCTATGGCCTGTATGCCGAGCAACTTTCCGGCACCGCCTTTACCGCGCCGCGCGCCCACAATCGTCGGTCATGGCTATACCGTATACGTCCCGGTGCCATGCATCACGCCTTTCAGCCACTTGCGCATGGCGTGCAGGGCTTATTCCGCAGCGCACCCTTTAATGAAGTTGCCGCTTCGCCTAACCAACTACGCTGGGATCCGTTGCCGTTGCTTGCCTCGGCGCAAGCGACCGATTTTGTCGATGGTTTAACCACCATTGCAGGGAATGGCGACGCGGCAGGGCAGGTCGGCATAGGGATACATTTGTATGTCGCCAATCGCTCGATGCAGGACCGTTTTTTTTATGATGCTGATGGTGAGTTGCTGATTGTGCCGCAGCAAGGGCGCTTGCTGGCGCATACCGAATTCGGCGTACTGGCGGTTAAACCGGGTGAAATTTTAATCATCCCGCGCGGTGTGCGCTTTAGGATGGTGCTGCCGGATGGCGAAGCCCGTGGGTATATCTGCGAAAATTACGGCGCACAATTCGAGTTGCCGGAACTGGGGCCGATTGGCTCCAACGGCCTGGCGAATGCACGTGATTTTTTAGCACCGATCGCTGCTTTTGAGGATCGCGAAGGCGATTTTGAATTGGTAGCAAAGTTTGGCGGTCAGTTATGGTCGGCGGCGATTGGCCATTCACCGCTGGACGTGGTCGCGTGGCATGGTAATTACACGCCTTACAAGTATGATTTAAGTCATTTCAATACGATTAACACGGTCAGTTTCGATCATCCCGATCCGTCCATTTTTACGGTACTGACATCGCCGTCCGGCTTGGCAGGCACCGCCAATGTTGATTTTGTGATTTTTCCGCCGCGCTGGATGGTCGCTGAAAACACCTTCAGACCACCATGGTTTCACCGCAATATCATGAGTGAATACATGGGCCTGATTCATGGTGCGTATGATGCCAAAGCAGAAGGTTTCGCGCCCGGCGGGGGCAGTCTGCATAATTGCATGACAGGTCATGGTCCCGATGCTGCAACTTTTGAAAAAGCCAGCGCTGCAACATTAGCGCCGCACCGCATCGACAATACTTTAGCCTTCATGTTTGAAAGCCGTTACGTGATTCACCCGACGCGTTTTGCGCTCGATACACCACTGCTGCAAAAGGACTATCTGACTTGCTGGCACGGACTAAAAAAGAATTTTACCGGGCAACCGTAAGTGTCACTCAAACGCAAAGCGCATTTATCAAGATAATCATGCAGGCAACACTTTTACCCGATAACGGAGTCCCCCATGCAAGCGAACGATCCTAAGCTGAAGTCTTTTATAGCAACGACGCCAGAATCCCATTTCCCGATTCAAAATCTGCCCTACGGTATCTTCAGCACCGGCGCAGACCCGACGCTGCGGGCAGGGATTGCCATCGGCGATAGCGTCTTGGATTTGGCGATTTTGGCTGATGCTGATTTGCTGCCGGTGCCGTCAGAAATATTCCGGAGTGGCAGTCTGAACCAATTTGTCGCGCTAGGTCACGCGACCTGGCGCGCTACGCGTGATGCGGTCAGCCAATTGCTGCGCGATGATAACCCGGTGTTACGCGATAATCGGGCGCTGCGTGCCAACGCGCTGTTGCCGCAAGATCACGTCACGCTGCATTTGCCAATAGACATCGCGGGTTATACCGATTTTTACTCGTCCAAAGAACACGCCACCAATGTCGGATCAATGTTTCGCGATCCAGAAAACGCATTGCTACCAAACTGGTTGCACATCCCGATAGGCTATAACGGCCGCGCTAGTTCTGTCGTGGTCAGCGGTACCGACTTGCATCGACCAAAAGGGCAGTTAAAATTGCCTGACGCCGACGCGCCCATTTTTGCCTCATCCCGTAAGCTTGATTTCGAGTTGGAAACGGGATTTTTTGTCGGTCAGCCAAATGCGTTGGGTGAGCCGATTGATATTGACGTGGCGGAGCAGCATATTTTTGGCATGGTCCTGCTCAACGATTGGAGTGCACGCGATTTGCAGCAATGGGAATATGTTCCGCTCGGACCATTTAACAGTAAGTCTTTCGGCACATCGATCTCACCTTGGGTCGTAACGATGGAAGCACTGGAACCGTTTCGCGTTGCCAGTCCGGCGCAGCAACCCGCGCCGCTGCCGTACTTGCAGCAGCACACCGATAATGGTTATGACATTGCGCTGGAAGTGACCTTGACCGCGGCTGAAGATAAGTCGGGGTTGCCACAGACAATTTGCAAGACCAATTTCAAGGCGATGTACTGGACCATGGCGCAACAACTCGCCCATCACACCGTCTCTGGCTGTAATACGAAAGTAGGCGATTTGATGGGCTCCGGCACGATCAGCGGCAGCACCCCGGACGCATTTGGCAGCTTGCTAGAGTTGACCAAAAATGGGCAGAAACCCTTAACGCTGGCGGACGGCGTGCAACGTGGCTTTATTCAGGACGGCGATGAAATTGCGATGACAGGCTGGTGTCAGGGCGATGGCTATCGGGTAGGGTTTGGCAGCGTCAGCGGAAAGATTTTGCCATCGCGTTAATGGCCTAAGCCTTTGGCCGGGATGATATAGGGGCAGATGCATGCCCCTATTTTTTTGGTCAGAATGTTAAAGTATGAGGATTGTAAAGTTGAGAAAATGGCGGAAATTTCTTAGCCCAGGATTGTCGGAAGTTGCGGCGATTGTTGCGTGTCCCTTACTTTACTTTTTGATCAAAAGCCGCAGAGCGATTCGCCCATGCCAAAAATAACAGCATCATCAGTTAGTTCGTTTACCTTACGAACTATGCCATTTCCAAAGCACATGCCGAGCAGCACGCTTGCCGACAATTTATATTCAGCTTCCAATGTATCTATCAGTCAAATGTCACCTGCATCGGTTGAAGCCCCCGTCATGCCGTTATCAGAACAGGCAAACTCGTCTCTAAGCATTGCCGATTTACTGCGTCTCCCTCATTCTGTTGGCAAAATACCAATCAAAAATACTGTTTTTGAGGAGCGAACGCCACACTCTAACGTGTTCGCAAGACTCTTGGCAGCGGACAGTTTTTCAACGGAAGAAGCAGATGCGGTAGTAGGACATTTATCAACATGTTTTACAGCATCGGTAATGGGAAATTTTTTTGATTCTTTGGGATATACAACGGACACAGCGGATATTCAGACACGCATTGTGGAAATAGAGACGGCTGCCTGGCAATTTACTTTGCCTGAGAAACTCAAAGCACACAGTCAAATCAGGGCACCTGCGTTGTTGACTTCTTATCAACTGAGGCAACTGGTTACGTTAATGAGGGAAACCATCGAAGCGCCGGACTTTCTCTCCAATATGAGTCCTTATCAAATGTATTTTGGACGTACTAAACAAATGATTAACGACGGTCACAAAGTGATTATCGTCATACTCGCATTGGTGCATTTTGTTTGCAGAGACGATGCTAAGCCTCTCCATTTTTCTATGGCTTTATTATCAAAGCGGACTGGTCAGGGGCGTGATTCGTCAACCCTTAAGCGGCTCTATTTCGACTATCGGCGTAGCAAGCCCAAACTTGAGGCGTTATTGCATGGGCACCAAGATAAATTTGATACGAATGCGGTACGTAACTGGGTAAATTTTATGCAGTCCCATAATCACCAGCAAACGAAAACTGCTAAGCTTATGCGGCATTACGATCAGGAGTTTGACGCCTTAGCAGCCTCACGGGTTTAATAGGTCTATGCCAAAAGTATGCGCGTCATCCGTTATCCCCACTAGCCCAAGATATGCGCCGCTAGAAATACATCGTAGCGCCATTGCAGATAATCTTCATCTTGCCCGTCATGAAAATTTCAATCAACTCGCCAGGCCATCCACGCCGTTCATGTCAATTTCGCCAACTGGATTGGACGCGAATCCATCAACGTTTTGTATAGTTATCTTGACAGTAAGTCGCAACCTGAAGAAAAAATTGCTGAGGGGGACTTCGATTTACCAAAGATACGCGCTTGGGCAAAAATGATAAATAAACAGAATTGCCGTATGGAAGTATCCGCTCTCGGATGGGAGAACTGGAACAACAATTTAAAATCTTAGCGCCTTGGAGCGTGCGCCCACCAACTCAGTACGACGCCTTCACAATCATAGTGGCATCCTTCCCGCCTTTGGTCAAAAAGTCTGATGGGTTTGGATGCCGCTGCTTGCTTACAACCAGATTACCGCCGCAACAACGCCGACGATCAATCCAAATTTAATGACGTAATACAACGGTTTGCTGAATTTTTTCAGCGCTCTGCGGTATTGGCCAGCGGCCCAGACAAAGCGGAATAATTTGTTAATCCCCCCGGTCTGGTCGCCGGTCTCATTCGGCGATGCGGCGGCGCTCATCATATGACGGCCAAGCCAGCGATTCACCGCTTGCGCCCAGCGATAGCGCATCGGACGTTCAATATCGCAGAAAATAATGATGCGATTTATGTCAGTGCCGTTGTGAGCCCAATGCATATAAGTTTCATCAAATACCACGCCCTGACCATCGCGCCAGCTATAGCGCTCGCCATTGACTTCGATGAAACAACGATCATCGTTGGGCGTGATCAGTCCCAAGTGATAACGCATCGATCCGGCAAAAGGATCACGATGCAAATTTAGTTTTCCACCCGGTGCCAGTTCAGCAAACATCGCCGCTTTTACGCTAGGCGTGCGGCGCAAAAGCGCCACCGTTTTCGGACAAAATTGTTCTGCCGATGGATGGCTCGCGTCATACCATTTGAGATAAAAGCGTTTCCAACCGGCTTTGAAAAACGAGTTGAAACCGGCGTCGTCATTCTTTTCAGCGGCTCGGATTTTTTCCATTCCAGTCAGCGCTTGCGCCTCGTCGCGGATGGTCTCCCAATTGTCTTCCAGTATTTTCAAATCGTTGAAAGTGCTGGTCGGCAAATAGGCCGTATTCGTCGGTACTTTGGAAAAGATATACATCAAAATATTCAGCGGCGCCATGATCGACGAATGGTCGAACAACTGGCGGAAAAACGGCATCCGTACTTTGCCGCGAAAGTGCACGTAGATAACTGATAAAAGAAAAATGCAAATCACTGTCCATTTCATGACAATGCGCTCCAATCTAAAAATGTTGCATTAGGATGGTCTGACGTTGCTTGCGCCGGACGGGTGGCGTAACGTCAAATATCTATGGGCAAAAAAACAATGAAAAATAAGCCTGAAATTCGTGCTGCCGCCATTTTAGCTGTTTGTGACGACTTTTCCCTGAATCACCCCATTTGGCGAGTGGTAAATATCGATACCAAGCGCCGAGCAGTGAAATTAGCAAGGATACTGGTGAATAAAAATTATTTTCACGATTGCCAGTCGCAATATTTTAATGCTAATATCGGCGCTTCCTTAGGGGAGTAGCCTTCTTGCAGCCATTCATCAGTTGCAATGAGCGTATGTCAACATACTTGACGCTTATCGTCATGGCATACGCGACCGTCAGGTTTGGCCAGACCTTTGGTACATTGTCTTTACCCGGCCGGGCAAAGATATTGTGCCATTTGTCAGCGCCCGGCCCTCAGGATGTCTCGTTATGTTTAAGCCTTGTTGTTCGCCAGTAATATCCTCCGCTGTATTTCCGCTTGTCTCTTTAACGCAGTCCTTGTTTGTTCGCGCTGTTTGTCGTCCACAGGTGTCGGCATGACATTGACCATCGCATTGCTGTTGGGCTCGGCGATTGTCATTTATCTGTCTTGTGAGTATTTCGTCAACAGTATCGAGTGGGTAGGGCGGCGTCTCGGCGTGGCCCAAAGCGCAGTCGGCACGGTGCTAGCGGCCTTCGGTACGGCGTTGCCGGAAACGGTCGTCACGTTTGTAGCTGTGGTGTTTGGTCGTGATGCTGCGCATAAAGACATCGGCGTCGGCGCCGCGTTGGGCGGCCCTTTGGCGCTCAGCACGATTGCCTACGCGGTAGTTGGTCTGATGTTTATTCTGAATCGCAAAAAACTCGGCAATATTCTGTTATCCGCCGCTGACGGCGCGCGTTTAAGTCGCGATCAGGCATGGTTCATGGGGATTTTTGTCCTCAAAATATCTCTCGGATTGATCGCCTTTGCGTTCAAACCATGGCTAGGACTGGTGTTCTTGCTGGCTTACGGTGTTTATATCTGGGGCGAGATCAGCAAAGAAGATGGTGCCGATGTTGAGGTGCACGATCTTGAACCACTGAAATTCCGTCCGCACGATCCACAACCCGCGCTCGGCTGGGCGGCTTTGCAAACGTTGGTGGCGCTAGTCGTGATTTTTCTCAGCTCACAATTATTTGTGGCGCAACTCGAAGCGATGGCACCGTGGCTAGGCATTTCGCCGCATTTGGTCGCTTTATTGCTCAGCCCGATTGCGACAGAACTGCCGGAAATTCTGAATGCGGTTATCTGGGTACGTCAAGGCAAGCAAACGCTGGCGCTCAGCAACATCAGCGGCGCGATGATGATACAGGCCACAATCCCGACCGCATTGGTACTGATCTTCACGCCTTGGATGTTGGATGGCGCGTTGATTTGGGCCGGCGCAATCACGATGATTTCTATCGCAGGCTTGTATATATTGTTGCGCAAACAGATGCTGACTGGCGGTCGTCTGGCATTGTTCGGGGTGTTGTACCTGGTGTTTGCTGCGGGATTGGCGATGATCGGCATACGTTAAGCTGTATTAGTTAAGCCGAGGTGTGTTGCTGAATGTCCTATTAAAGCGAGGAACCTTAAGCTGTCAGGGTTCCTCGGTTTATCGATCCGTTCGATCCGCTATTTACAAGGAGGTTGAGGCGTTCTCAACCTCTGAGGTGGTAAATTCAATTCCACCGATGCGGGGTGCCACCTTGTTATAGACCCAGGCACCGAACAGCGTAAAGAGGAAGCCGAATACCGCATACATTATCGGCGTCAAGAGAAACCAAATTGAAAATCCTCCGGTGCCGGGCATTGCCAGCATTATCAAGCTCGAAAGAATGATGAACGGTAGCGAGATAGAAAAATACAGAACCGCCAGAACTTTAGTAGTTTGTAGCGGCGCGATACGGGTAATTTGTTTTCTCACTCATACTCCCTGATGGTGAAATAACCGCTGATAAACCCAATAACCAAGCAACAACTAAACAATACTGAATAGATAAAAACGTTATGCCCGCGATCCCATTGCGATGACTGCGGCACCGCTTAATGCCAACCCTGCGCCTAGCAGATCAGTCCAGCGTGGCGTAACGCCATCGACGCTCCATAACCATAGAATCGCCACCGCAATATAGACCGCGCCATACGCAGCATAAACCCGACCACTGGCAAATGGATGCAACGTCAGCAGCCACACAAACGCGGTCAGGCTAAGCGCAGCAGGTAATAGCAGCCAGACCGAGCCTTTACCGCTTAGCCACAACATCGGCAGATAACAACCAAGTATCTCAGCGACCGCCGTCAACAGGAATAATCCAAAGGTTTTTGCAAACGAAAGCCAAAGCATATGGCTGAACTCCTTGAGAGCGATGATAAGTGTTGTCTGTATGTTAGGGGATGTTGATGTCGGATGGCAATTTTTATTCACTTTTTGCCACTTTTTAGCATCAAAATTCAACTATGCTAGTGCGTTATCGGAAAAATCCTGCAAGTAAATGGCGATGACCTTTACGACTATTCCGCCCCTATTTTTAGTTAACTCAAGGAAGCACGATGCTTGAACTCAGACCTACCTGTGAGCACTGCAATAAAGCGCTATTGCCTGCGTCACTGGAAGCTCGTATTTGCTCTTACGAATGCACGTTTTGTGCGACTTGCGTCGATGAAGTCATACAGAATGTCTGCCCCAACTGCGGCGGCGGTTTTACCCCGCGACCAATCAGACCGGCCAAAAATCTGAAGGGCGATAATTATCTGGAAAAAGATCCTGCCAGTACCACTATCAAACACCGGCCAGTTGATCCCGTTGCGCATGCGCTTTTTGCGGCAGCGATTAAGGTCATACCGCCTGAACAACGCTAACCGCTTGCATCCTCCGCAAAAAAGCCGCATCGGCAGGCTGTGCGAAAGCGTTTTTTTATTGATGGCCGAGCATTCATCATTGGCATGACGGATTCGTGGGCACATTCATTACCCTTATGTCATTGGTTCGTCACAAAGCCCCACTACAATTTGCCCGATTATTCTGTGGAATGTCGTCAGGATAGTTTTCTCCGCCATTTTTTTTCCACGATGACCATTTACTGAAAAATATGACTTTTCCTTTGCTCAATCGCGAACTCGGTGTCCTGGCCTTCAATGAGCGGGTACTGGCCCAAGCGGAGGATTCCTCCGTACCGTTGCTAGAGCGCTTGCGCTTTGTCTGCATCACCAGTAGCAATCTGGACGAATTTTCTGAAATTCGGATGTCTGGTTTACAGCAGCAAATGCGCGATTCTATCGATGGCGTCACGCCCGATGGCATGTCGCTGCAACACGCTTACGCGGTCATCAGCGAGCGCGCTCAGCAACTGGTTGCGCGCCAATACGCGCTGTTTAATGAGGTATTGTTGCCAGCATTAAACGCTGAAGGAATTGCCTTCTATAACGAGTCCGATTGGGACGAAAAACAAAGTGCCTGGGCCTACGAATTTTTTAAATCGGAGTTGCTGCCGGTCCTGACGCCGATAGGCTTAGACCCGGCTCATCCGTTTCCTAAAGTACTGAATAAGAGTTTAAATTTTGCCGTCAAGTTAAGCGGAAAAGATGCTTTCGGGCGCGAGCCGGAACTGGCGATCGTGCAAGCGCCACGCGCTTTGCCGCGATTGGTACGGATGCCGGATGAACTGTCGCCGCATCCTTATGGCTTCGTTTTGTTAAGCAGTTTCATGCAGCGCTTTGTTGGTGAGTTGTTTCCGGGATTAGTGATCGGTGGTTGCTATCAATTTCGTGTTACGCGCAACAGCGATTTGTTTGTCGATGAAGATGAAGTCACGGATTTACGATTAGCGTTACAGGGCGAACTACCGACGCGTCAACTCGGCAATGCAGTACGTTTAGAAGTCGCAGAAGACACGCCCGCGTCGCTGGTGTTGCGATTGCTGAAGCAAAATGGTTTGCAGCAAGCCGATTGTTATCGCGTGAATGGATCAGTGAATTTGGTGCGCTTGATGCCGTTGCCGGATTTGGTCGACAGGCCTGATTTGAAGTTTGTGCCGCATACGCCGGTACTGCCAAAGTCGTTTTTTACCGGTTCATCGGTGTTTGATGTAATCGATCAGGATGATGTTTTATTGCATCATCCGTATGAGAGTTTTCAGCCGGTGTTGGAGCTGTTGCAGCAGGCTGCGATTGATCCTGATGTATTGGCGATCAAGCAGACTATTTATCGTACCGGTAATGAGTCGGCGTTGATGAATGCGTTGATGCAGGCTGCTAAAAATGGTAAAGAAGTGACGGTTGTTTTAGAGTTGATGGCGCGCTTTGATGAAGAAACCAATATCGGCTGGGCCGCCAAGCTGGAGGCGGTTGGGGCGCATGTTGTGTATGGCGTGTTCGGTTTTAAAACGCATGCCAAAATGCTGTTGATTGTGCGGCGCAAACGTCATGCTAAACATACCAAGCTGAAGCGTTATGTGCATCTTGGCACGGGTAATTATCATTCCCGCACGGCGCGGTTGTATACCGACTTTGGGTTGATGACGAGCGACGATAAAATTTGTGAAGATGTACATAATGTTTTTCAACAGCTGACCGGATTTGGCAAGCAAGTGCCGCTTAAGCGCTTGTGGCAATCGCCATTTACGTTGCACGCGAATATTCTGAAATCAATTCAGAAGGAAGTTGATGCTGCTAAAGCAGGGCGGCAGGGTTATATCATCGCGAAGATGAATGCGTTGCTGGAGCCGACGGTTATTGCTGCGTTGTATGAGGCATCGCAAGCTGGCGTCAAAATTCAGCTGATTATTCGGGGCGTTTGTGCGTTGCAGGCGGGTGTTGAGGGCTTGTCGGAGAATATTAAAGTACGGTCTGTGATCGGACGTTTTCTTGAGCATCATCGGGTGTTTTATTTTTACGCCGATGGTGAGGAGAATGTGACATTGTCCAGTGCCGATTGGATGGATCGGAATTTATTTAGACGGATTGAGACGGCGTTTCCAATTTTGGATAGTAAATTGAAGCGGCGTGTGATTGAGGAAAGTTTGTTGATTCATTTGCAGGACAATGCATCTGCATGGGATATGACTAGCGACGGGAGTTATGAGCGGGTTAGTCCGGGTGATGCGGAGCCATTGATTAGTCAGGTAGATTTGTTGTCGAGGTTTTAAGTTGTAGTTGAAACGAATTTTTCTCCGTAGAGGCAAGCCGGGGGCGGCCCCCGGCAAGAGGGTGTATTAAGCTTTGTGTAAACGGTCATTTGGCAGGACACTGCCACCATAGAGGAAAAAAATGGCCTACATAAAACGAAGCGAGCGGGTTAAGCCCGATCCTGAACTGGTGAAGCTGGCGGATAGCCTGCTTGCCAATTACAAGAAACCTGAAGACCTGATTGGCGAAAACGGTTTGCTCAAACAGCTCACCAAGATGCTCGTTGAACGTGCTTTGGAAGTCGAAATGACTGATCATCTGGGTCACGACAAAAGTAGTTCAGTCACGAACGACACGTCCAACACCCGTAATGGTCACAGCCTCAAGACGCTCAAAGGCGATTTTGGTGCGCTCTCCCTGGATATTCCCCGGGACCGCCAAGGTGCCTTTGCCCCGCAAATCGTCAGCAAGCATCAGACCCGATGGACTGGCTTTGACGACAAGATCATCTCGCTTTACGCCCGTGGTCTGACGGTCAGAGAGATTCAGAGCCACCTGGAAGAAATTTATGGTGCCGAAGTATCGCCCAGTCTGATCTCGTCAGTGACCGATGCGGTAAGCGAAGAGGTCAAGATCTGGCAGGCCAGACCGCTCGATGCCTTGTATCCGATTCTGTATCTCGACTGTATTCACGTCAAAGTGCGCGACACCGGCACGGTACGTACCAAGGCCGTCTACCTTGCCATCGGCGTGAATAGAGAAGGCAACAAGGAAGTTCTGGGACTGTGGATTGCGCAGACGGAAGGTGCCAAGTTCTGGCTTAGTGTCGTGACGGAACTGAAGAATCGCGGCGTGCAGGATATTTTTATTGCGTGTGTCGATGGATTAAAAGGTTTCCCTGAAGCCATCGAAGTGGTGTATCCAAAGGCGACCGTTCAATTATGCATTGTGCATATGGTGCGCAACAGTTTGAATTTCGTCTCCTGGAAAATGCGCAAGGAAGTCGCTGCCGATCTCAAGCGTATTTACACCGCAGCGACCATCGATGAGGCCGACATCATGCTCACCGAATTTGAATCCAAATGGGATAAGGACTACCAGGCGATCAGTTTGTCATGGCGCCGTAACTGGGCGCGGATTACGCCGTTCTTCGACTACCCACCTGAAATCCGCAAGGTCATTTACACCACCAACGCCATCGAATCGATTAATATGAGTCTGCGCAAAATCATCAAAACCCGCAGTTCATTTCCCACTGATGAGGCCGTCAGCAAACTTTTTTATCTGGCGCTCAACAACATCAGCAAGAAATGGACGATGCCATTACGGGACTGGAAAGGGGCACTCAACCGCTTCACAATCCAGTTTGAAGAACGGATGACACCGATTTAAACAAAATTCCGTTTACACAAAATCCGGCACACCCTCCCCGGCAAGCATCCACGGAGCGCTAACCGTGTTAAATACCCACCTGACTAAACTAACTCACCAGCCTCACCCAAGCACCCTCATAACCACAGAATTAATAACCGCTCCCCCCACAATCAACCACCCAAACAGCACCGCAGCAAACAACAACGGCCGAACACCAGCCTGCCGCAAGGCTGAAAAATGCGTAGTCAATCCTAATGCCGCCATCGCCATCGCCAATAAAACAGAATCAAAATCCGTAATAACCGCCGTAACGTGCATCGGCACCCATGCCATCGAATTCAACCCCACCACCGCAACAAAACCGAACGCAAACCAAGGCACAGCCAAAGCAGCCTTACCGCCGTTGATAGGCGCAGAACCAGACGACTCCTTAGTCGAATCTTTAGCCGCTGCCGTCGGCCGACGCGAAATATACGCCGACAACAACATCAAAAACGGTGCCAACATCATCACCCGCACCATCTTCGCAATCACTGCCGTATTTGCCGCCTCCGGACTAATCGCCCGCGCCGCAGCCACAACCTGCGCCACTTCATGCACAGTCGACCCCGTATAAACCCCAAACGCCAATGCCGAATTCGCCAAAAAGTGATACTGCTCATTTAACCGATACAACATTGGATACAAAAAAATCGCCAACGACCCAAACACCACCACCGTCGCCACCGCCACAGTCACCTGCGCAGGATGCGCCTTCACCACCGGCTCAGTCGCCATCACCGCCGCAGCACCGCAAATAGAACTCCCTGCACCAATCAACAAAACAGTATTTCTATCCAACTTGAAAACCTTCGTTCCCAGCAAAACCGCCATCCCAAATGTCGACGTCAACACCAACGCATCAATCACCACGCCGCTCATGCCAACGTTCCCGATATCCTGAAAAGTCAGTCGGAAACCATACAAAATAATCCCCAACCGCAGCAGGTTTTTTTTAGAAAAATCAACACCCACCGCGCAACCCGGTGCCAACCGTCCATAGACGGTATTCCCGATCACCATCCCCAAAACAATCGCAATCGTCAGCGCACTAAAACCACTATTCTGAAGCCACTGAATCTTCGCAGCCAGCGTCGACACGCCCGCAATCACAATACTCAAAATCAGCCCTAGTACAAGGCTAGATTTGTTTGCTGGCAAGCGCCCGGCACGCGGCGCGGCGCTCGATGTAGCATTCAAAGTAGGTAAATTAGTCGCGCTAGTCACAGATGTTCCAATCCAGAAAAGACCCTTCGATCAGGTATGGCATCACTATATCGAGCGCTGATTTAAAAGAAAAACCGATTATTTTTGTATAATCAACCTGTTTTATAGGTTAATTGCCTATCGCTGATGAAGTGCGTAGTAGAGTAAGCAACGCTCGACAGCGATTTTCTCCACCATACACAGCCACCCCATGCGCCTTACGTTCAGACAATTACAAATATTCCTCGCGGTGGCGCACTCCGGCAGCACGACTGCCGCCTCAGAATTAGTCGCATTGTCCCAATCAGCCACCAGCGCCGCCCTGAACGAACTAGAAAACTTGCTGGATTGCCGCCTGTTTGATCGCGTCGGCAAGCGACTTATCCTGAACGACAATGGCCGCCTGTTATTGCCACAGGCCGCGCAGGTAGTCGACGCCGCCAACACCATCGAGCAACAATTCCTGTCGCCAGAGATGGCGCAGGGCGGCGGCATCCGCATCGGCGCCAGCACTACCATTGGGAGCTATCTGTTGCCAGCGCTGGTCGCCGCCTATCGCCAGCAATACAGCGCGCTGCAAGTACGCGTCACGATTGCCAATACTGCCGACATCGTTGCGGCAGTCGGTAACTACGAGGTCGATGTCGGTCTGATCGAAGGACCGTGCCACGCGGCAGACATGCTGGTAGAACCGTGGCTGCTAGACGACTTGCTCATTGTCTGCGCACCGCATCATCCGATTCTGGAAGGGCGCTCACTGCAAGAGCAAGCCGAGAAAAAAGTCAGCGTAAAAGCCCTGCGTGACGCCGAATGGTTATTGCGTGAGCCGGGTTCCGGCACGCGAGAAGCGGTCGAGCAAGCGCTATTGCCGCATCTGCATCATTTGCGCCAAAATTGTGAATTTGGTAATTCGGAAGCGATAAAACACGCCACAGCCGCCGGGCTTGGCCTGAGTTGTTTATCGCGGGCGGTAGTGAATGATTTTCTGGAAAGCGGACGTTTGGTAGAAATGAATACGACTTTACCAAGACTACATCGTCATTTTTATCTGATCCATAGCCGCCAAAAAATCTTGTCCCTGCGCTTAATGCAATTTCTGGCCTTCTGTCGTGGATGGTCGGGCGAAAGGTAAGCCCAGATCGGGCAAGATAAAGTGCGTTGTCATTTTAGTGGCAAGTATGGCTGCGCATTCAAATAATAATGCTCTGCTTAGTTTGGTCAGCGCCGCAGCTTATATGGTCGAGCTAGCTTTCCGCAGTATTGCCTCTAATTGCCCAAACTGCATCCTCACTCATATCTAAATGAATATCACTTTCGCAAAAAAAGTGATTAGTCAGCACGCCCAACAATTTTTACACTGGAATCGCGTTTCACCGACATTATTCAAATATGATGCGTAGGTGTATTTAAACTACATTTATGATTTGTGTGATTGATACCGAAATGAGTATTAATTTCGCAAAAAAATTCATTTGTTTGATATCAGTAAAATTCGTATTATGGATGTCAAATAGGTGGCAAAAAATACGGTCAGAACGCGGTCAGAGGCAACTTAATCGCTAAAAAGCGACGCAATAAAATAAAAAGAGTACATAAAAAGAGTACGAACACTCGCAGCACCACAAAAACTAAGGAGATAAGTTGTGAAGATGATTAAATCCACGATTCTGGGATTGATGATAGGTCTGATTGGCGTCGCATCACAGGTAAGCGCACAGGAAAAAGGGCTGGTAGGTATTTCAATGCCGACAAAGTCTTCCGCACGCTGGATTGCCGATGGCGACAATATGGTCAAAGTCTTTAAAGAAAAAGGGTACAAAACCGACTTGCAATACGCTGAAGATGACATTCCAAATCAGTTGGCGCAGATTGAAAACATGGTAACCAAGGGCGCAAAAGTACTGGTTATCGCCTCAATTGATGGCACCACGCTGTCCGATGTATTGCAAAAAGCCGCTGACAAAGGCGTGAAGATCATTGCGTATGATCGTTTGATCCGCAATTCAAAAAACGTCAATTACTACGCTACTTTCGATAACTTCCAAGTCGGTGTCCTGCAAGCTGGATACATCGAAAAAGCACTAGGTTTGAAGAGCGGCAAAGGCCCATTCAATATCGAACTTTTTGGCGGTTCGGCAGATGATAACAACGCGTTCTTTTTCTACAATGGTGCGATGTCGGTGTTGAAGCCGTATATCGACAGCGGCAAGCTGGTCGTTCGCAGCAAGCAAATGGGTATGGACAAAGTTTCTACGCTGCGCTGGGATGGTGCTGTGGCACAAGCGCGGATGGATAATTTGTTGAGTGCGTATTACACCAATGCTCGTGTAGATGCGGTTTTGTCGCCATATGATGGTTTGAGTATCGGTATTCTTTCGTCGCTAAAAGGCGTCGGTTACGGCACACCAAAACTGCCAATGCCAGTCGTGACTGGGCAAGATGCTGAAGTCCCATCGGTAAAATCGATTATCCGTGGCGAGCAGCGTTCAACCGTCTTCAAAGACACGCGTGAGTTGGCTAAAGTAACGGTCGGTATGGTCGATGCCGTCTTAAGCAACAAGACTCCTGAAATTAACGATACCAAGACTTATAACAATGGCGTGAAAGTTGTGCCTGCTTATCTGTTGAAACCGGTCATCGTAGATGCATCTAACTGGAAACAAGTGCTAGTCACTGGTAGCGGCTATTACACCGAAGCGCAAATTAAATAATACATGGTGTGAGGCAGCGTGGGCCGCAGGAATCGATTGCCGGATGTTTCATCCGTGCGCGGATTCTGCGGCCCTTCATCCACAATCCACCGGAATCCGTCAGATGGAAATGGTCTAATCGTCCAGACGATCATCGATGGGGAATGTTGGTTAACTAGTCGGTTGAAATTTAATCGTTGATCAAGTCAGGGTGCGCCAATCTGCATCTGACACTTTGATGGCGATAAGGGTTAAAAGATGGAAACTATCCTTGAGATGCGGGGAATCCAGAAAACATTTCCGGGCGTCAAGGCGCTGGATAATGTCAATCTGAAAGTTCGTAGCGGCGAAATCCACGCGCTGGTTGGCGAAAACGGCGCAGGTAAATCAACCTTGATGAAAGTGCTGAGTGGTGTGTTTCCCCACGGTACTTATACCGGCGAAATTCATTTTCAAGGCCAGGAACGCCAATTCAAAGGGATCGCCGATAGCGAAAAAATCGGCATTATCATCATCCATCAAGAATTGGCCTTAGTACCGTTGTTATCCATCACCGAAAATATTTTTCTCGGCAATGAGCAGGCTACAAATGGCGTCATTGACGATGCTTTGTCGTACAACAAAGCCAAAGAATTACTCAAAAAAGTCGGACTGAAAGAATCGCCTGCCACGTTGATCACCAATCTGGGTGTGGGTAAACAACAGTTGATTGAGATCGCCAAGGCGCTCTCCAAGAAAGTGAAATTGCTGATTTTGGATGAGCCGACGGCCAGTCTGAATGAAAGCGATAGCGATGCGCTGCTGGAGTTGCTGCTTGAACTGAAGGCAGAGGGAATTTCTTCTATCCTGATTTCGCACAAACTCAACGAAATTTCCAAAGTCGCCGATTCGATCACGATTCTGCGAGATGGTTCGACCGTGGATACGCTGGATTGCCACAAAGAAGTCATCAGCGAAGATCGCATTATCCAGAATATGGTCGGCCGTGAAATGGCGGATCGTTATCCTAAACGCACCCCCGATATCGGCGAGACCATTTTTGAAGTCAAGCAGTGGCGTGTACATCATCCGCTGCATCCTGATCGCGAAGTGATCAAAGGCGTTAATTTTCATGTAAAAAAAGGCGAAATCGTCGGCATTGCCGGATTGATGGGCGCTGGCCGTACCGAACTGGCGATGAGTATTTTTGGGCGCACTTACGGCAAACGTATCAGCGGACAGGTTTTTTTACGCGGTAAAGAAATTGACGTCGGCACGGTCCAAAAAGCTATTAATCACGGCATCGCCTATGTCACTGAAGACAGAAAGGGCTACGGCCTGATTCTGGACGAAGACATCAAGAAAAATATCACGCTGGCAAATCTCGGCGGTATTTCGAACATGATGGTGATCGATGAAGGCCAGGAATTTAAGGTCGCGGCGGACTATCGCGGCAAGCTGCGTATCCGTTGCGCCAATGTGTTTCAAAAAGTGCTGAATTTGTCAGGCGGCAACCAACAAAAAGTCGTACTCAGTAAATGGCTGTTTTCCAATCCGGACGTACTAATTCTGGATGAACCGACACGCGGTATCGACGTCGGTGCCAAGTACGAAATTTATAACATCATCAGCCAACTGGCGGCTGAGGGCAAATGCATCATCATGATCTCGTCGGAAATGCCGGAATTGCTGGGCATGTGCGATCGTACTTATGTGATGAACGAAGGTAACTTCGTTGGAGAATTTTTGGCCGCAGAAGCCTCACAAGAAAAAATTATGCGTGCGATAGTCAAAAACGCAAAGATTGGAGATAACTAATATGAACCAAAAAATTGCTACCAGCGACACTCAGTTGGACGGACCGATTCCAATAGCCGAATCCAAGGATTACGCCGGTTTTCTGAAAAAGAACATGCGCGAATACGGCATGTTGCTGTCCCTGATCGCAATCATGGCGTTCTTTCAGTACATGACCGATGGCACTTTGATGCGGCCGTTGAACCTGACCAATCTGGTCCTCCAAAACAGCTACATCGTCATCATGGCGCTGGGTATGTTGATGGTGATTGTGGCGGGGCACATCGATTTGTCTGTGGGTTCTGTAGTAGGTTTTGTCGGCGCATTGGCTGCCGTATTGATGGTGAATTTTCATCTGAACTTTATCGTCACGATCATCATTTGCCTGATCGCCGGTGCGCTCATTGGCGCGGCGCAAGGCTATTTTGTCGCGTTTTTCAGAATCCCGTCTTTCATCGTTACCTTGGCAGGCATGCTGGTATTTAAAGGATTGACGCTGGCATTGTTAGACGGTCAATCAGTGGGACCTTTTCCTGATGCTTTTCAACGACTAAGCTCCGGCTTTATTCCGGACCCGATTGGCGGCGTTGATTTACGGATTACATCCTTGGTGGTGGGCATAGTGGTGGCGGTGACGTTGATTGTCGTCAAATGGCGCGGTCGGATTAGTCAAACCAAGCACGGAATGGAAGACGAGCCGTTCACCTTTTTTGTCTTGAAAAATATTGTTTTCGTTGCAATCGTCATATTTTTCAGTTACTTGCTGGCGTCTTATAAAGGTATGCCGAATGTCTTGATCATCATGTTTATGTTGATGGTGGTGTACACCTTTATCGCCAATCGTACGACCATCGGACGTCGCGTTTATGCCGTCGGTGGTAACGAAAAAGCCGCAAAACTTTCCGGTATCAAAACCGCCCGAGTATCGTTTTACACCTTCGTCAATATGGGCATGCTGGCGGCGTTGGCCGGATTGATTTTTGCAGCACGTCTGAATACGGCGACACCTAAAGCGGGTACTGGATTTGAACTGGATGTAATTGCGGCCTGTTTCATCGGCGGCGCTTCGGCATCCGGCGGCGTCGGCAAAGTCATGGGCGCAGTAATCGGTGCGTTTGTGATGGGCGTGATGAATAACGGTATGTCGATCATGGGTATCGGCATCGATTATCAGCAGGTAATTAAAGGGTTGGTGTTATTGGCTGCGGTGTGTGTAGACGTTTATAACAAGAATAAATAAGCACAGCCGCTTTCGTACTTTTTCGCATTTTTTTCTATTCAGTATTTGCAGCACCAATCCGGGATCAATGAACCCGGAGGATGCTGCTCACCTTTCAAAAGAAAGCCAACGATGACAATCGATAAAACACGTCCTTTACGTTCTGCTGAATGGTTTGGCAGCAATGATAAAAACGGTTTCATGTATCGCAGCTGGATGAAAAATCAGGGCATTCCTGATCATGAATTTCACGGTAAGCCGATTATCGGGATTTGCAATACCTGGTCTGAACTGACGCCGTGTAACGCGCACTTTCGCAAAATTGCAGAGCACGTAAAAAACGGCATTCTGGAGGCGGGCGGTTTTCCGGTTGAGTTCCCGGTTTTCTCTAACGGTGAATCAAATCTGCGCCCGACGGCGATGCTGACACGCAATCTCGCCAGTATCGACGTCGAAGAATCCATCCGAGGTAATCCAATGGATGCTGTAGTGCTGCTGGTCGGTTGCGATAAGACCACGCCTGCACTGCTGATGGGCGCTGCCAGTTGCGATATTCCCGCGATTGTCGTTACCGGCGGACCAATGTTGAACGGTAAGCATAACGGCAAAGATATCGGCTCTGGCACTGCGGTTTGGCAACTGAGCGAAGCGGTCAAGGCTGGCAAAATTTCGATGCATGAATTCATGTCGGCTGAAGGCGGAATGTCGCGCTCGGCGGGTACTTGTAATACGATGGGAACCGCCTCTACCATGGCTTGCATGGCTGAAGCGCTGGGTACATCGTTACCGCACAATGCAGCAATTCCCGCAGTCGATTCGCGCCGTTATGTATTGGCGCATATGTCCGGCATGCGGATTGTTGATATGGTGTGGGAAGACTTGCGTCTATCCAAAATTCTGACACGTGAAGCGTTTGAAAACGCGATCCGCGTCAATGCTGCGATTGGCGGCTCGACCAATGCTGTGATCCATCTGAAAGCGATCGCTGGTCGTATCGGCGTCAATCTTGATTTGGAAGACTGGACCACAGTGGGACGCGGTACGCCGACGATCGTTGATCTGCAACCTTCCGGTCGTTTCCTGATGGAAGAGTTCTATTACGCCGGTGGTTTGCCAGGCGTATTGCGTCGTCTGGGAGACGGTAATTTGTTGCCGCACAAAGATGCGCTGACCGTTAACGGCAAGAGTATTTGGGAAAATACCCTGGACGCGCCAGTCTATAACGACGAAGTGATTCGCACACTCGATAATCCGCTCATTGCAGACGGCGGCATTTGTATCTTGCGCGGCAATCTCGCACCACGCGGTGCGGTATTGAAGCCATCCGCCGCCTCGCCGGAATTGATGCAGCATCGCGGTCGCGCAGTGGTATTCGAAGATTTCAGCCATTACAAAATCCGTATCAATGACCCTGAATTAGAAGTCGATGCCAGCTCCGTATTGGTGATGAAAAATTGCGGTCCAAAGGGCTATCCGGGCATGGCAGAAGTCGGCAATATGGGCTTGCCACCTAAGTTGTTAGCGCAAGGCGTCAAGGATATGGTGCGTATTTCCGATGCAAGAATGAGCGGCACTGCCTATGGCACCGTGGTATTACACGTCGCACCGGAAGCCGCTGCCGGCGGACCGCTGGGCATCGTTCAAGATGGCGATTGGATTGAGCTAGATTGTCACGCAGGGCGCTTGCATCTGGATATCAGCGACGCAGAAATGGCGACGCGCCAGACTGCACGCGCGGCTGCCGCAGACACCAATCCGCCAGCTATGAAGGGCGGCTATCAACAACTTTACATCGACCGCGTATTGCAAGCGGACGAAGGTTGCGACTTCGACTTTTTGGTGGGCTGTCGCGGCTCAGCCGTGCCGAAGCATTCGCACTAACGCATTCTAAAATCGGATCTGCCATGTTATTAGTTCAGTTAAAACAACCTGACAACAGCCGCCGTATCGGTGTGTTGGAGAACGACAATCTTTCAATTCGCCTAATCGATGGTTACGCGTCGGTGTACGCGCTGGCACAGGCAGCGATTGCCAATAACGTGTCTTTAAAAGAGTTGGCAAGTGATGCGCTGGGCGCGGACTCTGTGGCATATGCAACGGTGGCTAGCGAAGGGCGATTACTGCCGCCGCTGGATCATGCCGATGATGCGCATTGTTTTGTCACGGGCACCGGCCTGACGCATTTGGGCAGCGCCGATGGGCGCGATGCGATGCATAAAAAAGTCAGCGATATTGATACGCTGACTGACAGCATGAAGATGTTCCGGATGGGGCTGGACGGTGGCAAGCCCGCCGCCGGAGATATCGGCGTTCAGCCAGAATGGTTCTACAAAGGCGATGGTTCTATCGTGCGGGCAAATGGGCAAACGTTGACGATGCCGCATTTTGCGCTGGATGGTGGCGAAGAGCCGGAAATCGCCGCGTTGTATATGATCGGTGCGAATGGTGCGCCGTATCGCCTCGGTTTTGCGATTGGCAATGAATTTTCCGATCACGTCACAGAGCGCCAGAATTACCTGTATCTGGCACATTCCAAGTTGCGTCAATGTTCACTTGGGCCAGCGTTGCTGCTGGGAGAACTGCCTTCGCATGTCGAAGGAATGTCCCGGATTTTGGACACAGCCGGTGTGGTGCGTTGGGAAAAGCCATTTCTCAGCGGTGAGGATAATATGTCGCACACCATTGCCAATCTGGAATATCACCATTTCAAATATCCGTTGTTTTGTCGCCCCGGCGATGTGCACGTGCATTTCTTTGGCACGGCTACACTAAGCTGCGTTGATGGAATTACGGTTGCAGAGGGCGAAACTTTTGAGATTGACGTAGCCGCCTTCGGCCCACCATTACGAAATTGTCTTGCGATAGAAAAATTGCAGCAGCCGGTCATTCACGCGCTCTAAGTGTGGTTTGCCGTTATATTGCCGTACGTTAAAAAATCATTTAAAACGCTGCTCATAGCAGCGAAGGAAAAACATGAATATCACAGGCCAGGCGCTTATCGGCGCGAATAGCATTACCGGCGACGGCGCAATTTTTTCGGCATTTAGTCCTCCTGTCGGCAAAGAAATCGCACCGGTTTTTCATACCGTCAACAGCGCTCAAATAGATCAGGCTTGCCGCCTCGCTCAGCAAGCCTTCGATGCTTATCGCGCTACCGATCCAGAAACACGTGCACGCTTTCTCGAAACTATCGCGCAAAAAATTATTGATCTGGGCGAACCATTGATCATCCGTGCGATGGCCGAAAGTGGTTTGCCACAAGCAAGGTTAGAAGGCGAGCGCGGTCGTACTGTCGGACAATTGAAATTGTTCGCCGAGGTGCTGCGTGAAGGTTCTTGGTTAGATGCCCGCATCGATCCGGCTCTGCCAGAACGCAAGCCAATGGCGCGTGTCGATCTGCGCCTGCGCATGATCGCTCTGGGCCCGGTTGCGGTATTTGGTGCTAGCAATTTTCCGTTGGCATTTTCGGTCGCCGGTGGTGATACGGCATCGGCATTGGCTGCCGGTTGTCCGGTCGTCGTCAAGGCGCATCCTGCTCATCCCGGTACTTCTGAATTAGTAGGCCGTGCGATTCAGCAAGCGGTGGCAGAATGCAATTTGCCAGAAGGCGTATTTTCTCTGCTAACAGGGATCGGCAATGAATTGGGGACAGAGCTGGTGCGTCACCCTGCGATTCAAGCGGTTGGCTTTACCGGCTCGCGTCAGGGCGGACTAGCGCTGATGGCGGTTGCCGCTGCGCGCCCACATCCGATTCCGGTCTATGCAGAAATGAGCAGTATCAATCCCGTATTCATGCTGCCGCACGCGTTGGCAGCACGCTCGGAAACACTGGCAACCGGCTTCGTCGATTCGCTGGTGATGGGCGTGGGTCAATTTTGTACGAATCCGGGCTTGGTACTAGGATTGGCTGGGGCTGATTTTGAGCGCTTTACCAGCCTCGCTACAGAACAACTCACACAACGCGCCGCAGCCACCATGCTCACCGCCGGAATACACGACGCCTATCAAAAAGGCGTCAGCCGTCTGGCCGCCAATGCCAGTGTGCGCCAGCTTAGCCAAGGCGTCGCCGTGGATGGCGCATACAAGGGCACGCCGGCGCTGTTCGCAACGACTGCGGCTGATTTTTTGGCAGATGCACATTTATCGGAAGAGATATTCGGCCCGGCATCCCTGTTGATCGCATGCGCCGATAATGCCGAAATGCAGAAGGTGGCAGAACATCTTGAAGGCCAGTTAACCGCGACGCTACAAATGGATGACGGCGATCACGATGCGGTACGTGCGTTGTTGCCGATACTGGAACGGAAAGTTGGTCGGATTCTGGCGAACGGCTTCCCGACGGGCGTTGAAGTGTCGTATTCCATGGTCCATGGCGGACCGTTCCCATCGACTTCGGATGGGCGCAGCACTTCGGTAGGTAGTGCGGCTATACAGCGGTTTTTGCGGCCAGTGTCGTATCAGAATTTGCCGCAATCATTGTTGCCAGCGGCTGTGCAGGATAGTAATCCGCTGGGAATTTGGCAGCGTGTGGATGGCCAGCTGGTGCGATAAATTTCTATTCGCCGTAATCAGCGTAATACCGCGACTGGCAGAGGATTCGTTCTTTGCGGCAGTCGTTAATTAGCCCTGTCACAACTCTGTAGGTGCTTGCCGAACACTATTGGCAAGCATCCGAAGACGTCATAATTCCGTCAGTTAGCGCCAACTTACCGTTGCCCGCACGCTGATTTAGAACGCAATGATCACCACTGATCCTGCGACTATCAACGACCCGCCGATAGCGATCGGCCACGTCAACTGCTCTCCTGCAAATATCAATCCCAACACAATCGCAAAAGCCACGCTCAGTTTATCGATGGGCGCGACTTTTGATACTGGTCCAATTTGCAGTGCGTGATAATAGCAAAGCCACGAAAGCCCGGTGGCAATGGCGGATAGCACTAAAAATAGCCAATTGGAGCCACCGATCAATGCTGGCTTCTGCCACTCGTCACGCAACGTAACGATCCCGGCAATCACGAACAGAATAACGACAGTACGAATAAAAGTAGCAAAATTCGAATTGATCCCAACCACGCCAAACTTCCCAAATATCGCCGTCAGCCCTGCAAAAAAGGCCGATCCAAGTGCGTACAGTTCCCAACTGGGGCGCAGATTCATTGTTTAATTCTCCGAAATGTCGAAAATTGTGATGAGGAGTACTTTCTCATATTTAGCAATTCTGGTGAAGTTCTAGTAATTCCTTAGACTTTGGAAAGATCGGAACCGCCTACACTATATCTCTGTAAACGAATGCCTATTATTACGATTTAGCGAGGACCACCAGGCAGAGATCGTCGCAGGAATTTACTTTCCGCATGTTTGAATCGATCTTAATCGATCTTAATTGTTCATCGCTGTTCTTGGTTTATCTGAAAGAGGCGCTATCGCTCCGATCATTACCTCAAAAAGCAAAAAATTGGCAGGCTAGCGACAGTAGGGAGGCGGGGGGGCTGTCTGAGTCAGGGTGACGGATTTTTGCTAAGCGCGGCAGTGCGCCATACGCAAAGCCTTATTCTGAAAAAGCTTTTTTAAAAGACTTTGCTTTCATTAAAGTTGATCCTGAAAGCTTGAATAAAAATTTCTTCGGTCATTTGTACCGCTATTAGAGTCAGCATTTATTCTATGACCCGATGTCAATTTACGCCAAGCTAGATATTTCCATCGTCAGTGCGATGGGGGTAAATGACGAGTCTGAGCCAATTGAATCAGGTCTAGCATTGCAAAAGTATTTCTCCATGCATCTCGAGAAAATTTTTTAATTCCTTCTTTATCCCAACGCTAATCAATGCTTCAAACAGCACAAAAGGATTCCTCGAAATCTTTTATACAAGCTTGGCCAAATGGTTTAAAGGCGATTCAGAGGCTTTCAACAATCTCTGAATACGCCATCATATTCAGAAGTTGCAGGTTCATTTTGCAGTCGCAACCGCGTTCGGACTGGCCGAGGTTGCGGCTTTATTTATCGCTTTGCCATCCGGCAGTTCCCCTTGACTCCATCCGCCGCCCAGTGCGGCAATTAATTGCACGCTAGCCGCCATGCGCCGGTTAAGAATACTCAGCGCAGAATTCTCGGCGCTGAGTGCGGTGGCTTGTACCGTCGCCACGCTGGTGTAATTGACTAAACCGGCTTTGTATTGATTCAGAATCAGTGTTACGGCTAAGCGGGCTGATTGGACTGTTTCATCTTGCACTGACGCTTCTTCTTCCAATATTCTGAGCGAGGCCAAATTGTCTTCTACCTCTTGGAAGCTGGTCAACACCGCTTGCTTATAGGCTGCGACCGTGCCGTCATAGGCGGCGATGGCTTGCTCGGTTTGGGCTTTGCGTGCGCCGCCATCGAAAATCGTTTGCGCCAGTGCCGGGCCGAGTGACCATACTCTGCTTGGGAAGGTCAGCCAGTTGGCGAAGCTATTGCTTTCAAAACCGCCTGATGCAGACAAGGTCAACGCAGGAAAATAGGCTGCCTTAGCGACGCCGATCTGGGCGTTCGCTGCTGCGGCTAAGCGTTCTGCGGAACTGATATCGGGACGACGCTCTAGCAGCGTGGACGGAATACCTACCGGGATAGCTGGCACTACGGCAACCAATGGGGCTGGCGCGATGGAAAAAGTCGATGCCGGTTGGCCCACTAATAACGCAATCGCATGCTCGGTTTGTGCGCGTTGTACGCCCAGATCGATCATTTGCGCTTGCGCTGACTTCAACTGCGTTTGTGCCTGTATGACATCAGAGCGGGCAACGATACCGGCGGCGTATTGGTTTTGGGTTAGTTGGAAGGATTTTTGGTAAGCGGCAACGGTGTCCGTCAGCAACGTTTTTTGCGCATCGAGTGTCCGTAGTAACCAATAATCTTGCGCCAAGGCCGACTGCGCACTAAGTCTTGCCGCTTGTAAATCGGCGGCGCTGGCTTGCGCGCTGGCCTGATTCGATTCCACCGTGCGTCGCACGCGGCCCCACAGGTCGGGTTCCCAACTGGCGCTAAGCGCTAGCGAATTTGTTGTGCTGACTGATCCATTGCTGCTGGCTGCCGTATTGCTAGAATTTTTGCTGGCGGAGCCACTGCCAGAGCGGGTCGCCGATACGTTGGCGCCGACCGTCGGAGAATACGCCGCGCGCGCCGATTGCACCAATGCGCTGGCCTGACGATATTTTGCTTCGGCCTGGGCAAGATTTTGGTTGGAGATGTCGATTTGGGTAATCAGCGAATTGAGCAGGGCGTCGTTATAGCTTTCCCACCAATGGTCGCTCAGTTCGTGATCACGCGGCTCGGCGACTTTCCAGTCTTTCGATTCTTTGAAGGCGCTCGGCGTGTCCATTACCGGGCGTACGTAACCAGGCCCTACAGCGCAGGCGCTTAATAAGAGAGTCACTGAGGCGGCTAAAGCCAATACATTGCGATGTTTCATTTCAATTCCATCCACTGATTACTGATAGGCAAATAAGCCCTCAAACACAAGACCGAAAAACGCTGCCAATGACGGTTTACGCAGCTGAGATACAGTTATTTTGCGCGCAAATATCGTCGTTGTATTGTTAGCTATTCGATTGCCATCATCGTTAAACCTTTGCTTCTTCAAGATCGGTATCGTGGTCGCCACGGTTGAATTTTTGTTTCCACCAATGACTAAAACGATCCAGATACAGATACACCACAGGCGTTGTATAGAGCGTTAAGAGTTGACTCACAATCAGTCCGCCGACGATTGAAATACCTAGCGGCGTCCGCAATTCTGCGCCATCGCCGCGACCGAGTGCCAGCGGCACCGCGCCCAGCAGCGCAGCCATCGTGGTCATCAGAATCGGGCGGAAGCGCAGTAAGCAGGCTTCAAAAATAGCGTCGCGTGGGGACATCCCTTTGTTGCGCTCTGCGTCGAGTGCGAAGTCGATCATCATGATCGCGTTTTTCTTGACGATACCAATCAGCAGGATGACGCCGATCAGGGCAATCAGGCTGAAATCGGTTTTAGTCAACAATAACGCCAGCAACGCGCCAACGCCAGCAGAGGGCAGCGTCGATAGAATCGTCAGCGGATGAATATAGCTTTCATACAATATTCCCAGGACGATATATACCGCCAGTAATGCCGTCAAAATCAACATCGGCTGGCTCGATAGCGAGGACTGAAAAACGTTCGCAGTTCCGGCAAAAGTGCCGTGCACCGACGTTGGAACACCTAGACGGCTCATCGCGTTATTGATGGCGATGGTGGCGTCCGACAAAGACTTGTCAGGCGGCAAATTGAACGAAATGGTGGAGGCAATAAACTGGTTTTGATGATTCACCGATAACGCCGTGGTGGTGGCTTCAAAGCGCGCGAACGAGGACAATGGAATTTGTGCTTCAACCGCCGTCGAGAGCGTTTGCGCCAGCGACGAGTTGGATGCCTGCTGGCCATTTGCTGTCAGCGCCGGTGGCGTTCCCAATGCTGACGTGGTGGGCGAAAGGTTGGCATTTTGCGGCGTAATACTGACAAACGTTTTGTTAAGAATTTCCGGACTTTGCCAGTATTCGGGAGCAGCTTCCATCACGACGTGATATTGATTCATGCCGCTATAGATCGTCGATATCTGACGTTGCCCAAATAAATCGCTGAGGGAAGAGTCAATCAACTGTGGTGTTACACCGCTGCGGATTGCGGTTTCGCGGTCGATGACTAGAGAGGTTTGCAGGCCCTTGTCGTTCTGGTCGGTATTGACGTCGGCCAACTCTGGCAATGCGTCCAGCGCGGCGCGTATTTTGGGTTCCCAGAGGCGTAATTGGGTGAGATCATCGGATTGCAAGGTGTATTGATACTGGGCATCGCTGGAGCGACCGCCAACGCGGATATCCTGTACCGATTGCAGAAACAGATTTGCGCCGGGGACATTGCTGAGTTTGCCACGCAGTCGCGCAATCACCAGATCGGCAGATAATTTACGTTCGGATAATGGCTTGAGAGTAATAAACATCGATCCGCTGTTCCGTCGTGCGCCGCCGGTGAAGGCAATCACATTTTCGACAGCAGGATCTTTTTGGACGATGGCGACGAAAGTCTTTAGTTTGGTCTGCATCGCTTGAAACGAGATCGACTGATCACCTTGAATACCGCCGATTAATCGACCTGTATCCTGTTGCGGGAAAAAGCCTTTCGGGATGATCTTATATAGATGGATATTTAACGCCACAGTTGCCACCAGAATCAAGATCATCAGTGGCGAGAAACGCAATGCCCACGTCAGCGAGCGTTTATAGCCGTTCAGCATGCTATCGAAAATGCGTTCGGTGGCGTTAAAGAATCGCCCTTGTTTGCGATGGGGATTGTGCTTCAATAGCCGGGCGCACATCATTGGCGTAGTTGTCAGCGACACGACCAGTGAAACCAGAATCGCCGCCGACAGTGTCACCGCAAATTCACGGAACAAGCGTCCGACAATGCCGCCCATCAACAGAATCGGGATGAAAACCGCGATCAGCGAAATGCTCATCGACAGTACGGTGAAGCCAACTTCACGTGCACCTTTGATGGCGGCGTCGTAGGGTTTCATGCCTTCTTCGACGTGACGCGAGACGTTTTCCAGGACGACAATTGCATCGTCGACGACAAAGCCGGTGGCAATTGTCAGCGCCATTAATGACAAATTATCCAGGCTATAGCCTAGTAAATACATGATCCCAAAGGTGCCGATCAGTGAGATCGGTACGGCGACGGTGGGGATCAGCGCAGCACGGGCATTCCGCAAAAACATGAATACCACCATGATGACCAGCGCAATGGACATCAGCAGCGTGTGTTCGGTATCCCGTAACGAGGCACGAATGGTCGGGGTGCGGTCCAGCGCCACATTCAGATTGATGGCGGCGGGGATTGAGGCTTGCAATTCCGGCAGCAGGGCGCGGACGTTGTCCACCGTCTGAATAATGTTCGCACCCGGTTGCCGACTCAAAATTACCAGAACCGATGGTTTGCCATTGGCGGAACCCGCATTGCGCAAATCGGCGACTGAATCGACGACGGTGGCAACGTCCTGCACGCGGATCGGTGCGCCGTTGCGATACGACACTACCAGCGGCATGTATTCTTTGGCAGTTTTGGCCTGATCGTTGGCATAAATTTGCCAGTTTCTGTCGCCGTCTTCGAGGATTCCTTTAGGACGATTGGCGTTGGTCGCGGCGACCGCTGTGCGCACGTCGGCGCTGCCGATACCGTATTTATTCAGCGCCGTGGGATTTAATTCAATCCGTACCGCCGGTTGCGAACTGCCGCCTACGCTGACGCTACCGATGCCTTCAACCTGCGATAATTTTTGCGCCAGAATCGTGTCAGCAGCATCGTAAATCTGTCCTTGCGTCATGCTGTCCGAGGTCAAGGACAAAATCATCACCGGTGCATCGGCGGGATTGACTTTGCGGTAGGTCGGACTGCTAGGCATGCCGCTGGGCAATAAATTACGGGCTGCATTTAACGCCGCCTGCACATCCCGTGCTGCGCCATCGATATCACGACTTAAATCGAATTGCAGGGTGATGCGGGTTGAATTGAGCGAGCTTGAGGAGGTCATTTCCGTGACCCCCGCGATGGAACCTAAGGCGCGTTCCAGCGGCGTGGCAATGGTGGCCGCCATCGTTTCCGGACTCGCACCGGGCATCGATGCAGAGATTGAAATCGTCGGAAAATCAACTTGCGGTAGTGGCGACACCGGCAGCAGCCGGAACGCCACGATACCCGCCAGCGCGATGCCGATCGTCAGCAGAGTGGTGGCGATTGGGCGCTGAATAAAGGGAAGCGAAATATTCATAAAGTCAGCTCAGATCAAGGCCGCACCGGATCGGTGCTGATGCGGGTGTCATGATCGCCGTCATCTTCATGATCGTCGTCAGTTTTGCCAAAACGCGCTTTGAAACGGCGCGACAAACGGTCGAACGCCAGATAAATAACCGGTGTTGTGAACAGCGTCAATACTTGCGACACCAGCAAACCGCCGACCATCGTGATACCCAGCGGTTGGCGTAATTCTGCACCGACACCGGTACCCAGCATCAACGGTAACGCGCCCAACAGCGCTGCCATCGTCGTCATCAAAATCGGCCGGAAACGCAGCAAGCACGCTTGGAAAATCGCTTCGCGTGGCGCTAAACCTTCATTGCGTTCCGCATCCAACGCAAAGTCGATCATCATAATCGCGTTCTTTTTAACGATACCGATCAGCAAGATGATCCCGATGATCCCAATAATGCCCAGATCGTTGCCGGAAATCATCAACGACAATAACGCGCCAACGCCTGCCGAGGGCAGCGTTGAGAGAATCGTAATCGGATGAATATAGCTTTCATACAAGACGCCCAGCACGATATACATCGTGATGATGGCCGCCAGAATCAGCCACAGTGTATTGCTCAGCGAAGCCTGAAAAGCCAACGCCGCGCCCTGGAAGCGGGTTTGGATGCTGGCAGGTACGCCGATTTCTTGCTCGGCGGCGCGAATAGCATTCACGGCAGCACCCAGCGATGCGCCGGGGGCAAGATTGAATGAAATGGTGGTTGCCGGGAATTGCCCGATATGGTTGACGACCAATGGCGCTGTACGCTCGCTAACAGTGGCAATGCTGGAGAGCGGGACCTGGTTGCCGTTGGAGGCGACTAAATAGATACTGTCGAGCGCTGCCGGACCTTTTTGAAATTCGGGCTGGACTTCCATCACAACGCGATATTGATTCGATTGAGTATAGATCGTGGAAATCAGGCGTTGGCCAAACGCGTTATACAGCGCGTTGTCAATCGCGGCAGTGGTCAGGCCGAGGCGTGAGGCGGCGTTACGGTCAATCTCGATATACGCCTGCAAGCCTTGATTTTGCTGGTTGCTGGCAACGTCAACCAAGTCCGGCAATTGCTGTAGTTTGGCGATCAGTTTAGGCACCCATTTTGCCAGTTCGACGCCATCAGCGTCGCCGATACTGAATTGATATTGGGTACGGCTGACGCTGTCTTCAATCGTCAAATCTTGCACCGGCTGCATGTATAAGGTGATGCCGGGCACGTCTCGCGTTAACTTCGGTTGCAAGCGCCGAATCACGTCGGTGGCGCTGACATCGCGAGTATCGTGGGCTTTCAGATTGATCAGAATGCGGCCGCTGTTAAGTGTGGTGTTGACACCATCGACACCGATGAACGACGACAGGCTTTCGACCGCAGGATCTTCTAATACGACTTTGGCCAGCGCTTGCTGACGCTCCGACATCGCGGCGAAAGAGGTGGATTGCGTGGCTTCTGAAATTCCTTGAATCACGCCGGTATCCTGGATCGGAAAGAAGCCTTTTGGGATGAAGATATAGAGTACGACGGTCAATGCCAGCGTGCCCAGCGCCACCACCAACGTGGCATTTTGATGTTCTAGCACCCATTCCAGCGCTTTGCCGTAACGCGCAATGATATTGTCAAAAAACGCGCCGCTTTTGCGATAGAACCAGCTTTGCTTTTCTTCTGGCGTATGGCGCAACAACTTGGCGCACATCATCGGTGTCAGGGTCAGCGAAATAAAGGCTGAAATCAGAATCGCAACCGCTAACGTAATCGCAAATTCCCGAAACAGCCGACCAACGACATCGCCCATAAACAGCAGTGGGATCAATACTGCAATTAGCGAAAACGTCAGCGAAATAATGGTGAAGCCGATTTGCTCTGCACCCTTTAACGCAGCTTGCAATGGCTTCATGCCTTGCTCGATATAGCGCGAAATATTCTCGATCATCACAATCGCGTCATCGACCACAAAACCGGTCGCGATGGTAAGTGCCATTAACGTCAGATTGTTGATCGAAAATCCGGCCATATACATAATTCCGAAAGTGCCAACCAGCGATAAAGGCACGGCAACACTTGGAATAATGGTGGCGGGAACGTTGCGCAGAAAGATAAAAATGACCATTACGACCAGAATCACCGCGAGGATTAACTCGAACTCAACGTCTCTGACAGAGGCGCGAATGGTAGTGGTGCGGTCGGTCAGAATTTTGACATCAATTGCGCCGGGTAAAGTGTCTTGCAACGACGGCAGGATTTTTTTGATGCTATCAACGACGCCGATCACGTTGGCGCCCGGCTGGCGCTGGATATTGAGGATGACGGCGGGAGCGTGATTGGCCCATGCGGCCAGACGAATATTTTCTGCACCATCGACGACATTGCCGATATCGGAAACCCTGATCGGTGCCCCGTTTTTATAGGCAATGATCAGGTTGCGGTATTCGTCGGCGGATTTTAGCTGGTCGTTGGCATCGATGGTGGAGGCGCGGCTCGGACCATCAAAGCTGCCCTTGGCCTGATTCACGTTGGCGTTGCCGATGGCGGTGCGAATATCATCCAGATTCAGGCTGAGCGCAGCAATGGCACGCGGATTCAATTGCATCCGGACCGCAGGGCGTTGACCGCCGGACAAACTGACTAAACCGACGCCGGGCACTTGCGAGATTTTCTGCGCCAGACGGGTGTCGATCAGATCTTGTACTTTAGGTAACGGTAGCGTTGTGGAAGTGATAGCCAGCGACAAAATCGGGGTGTCAGCCGGATTGACCTTGTTGTAGATCGGTGGCGTCGGCAGGTCTGACGGCAGCAAATTGCCAGCGGCGTTGATCGCAGCCTGTACTTCTTGCTCGGCGATATCCAGACTCAGATCGAGGCTGAACTGCAGTGTGATGACCGATGCGCCGCCTGAACTGGTGGAGGACATTTGATTCAGCCCTGGCATCTGCCCGAACTGACGTTCCAGCGGTGCTGTGACGGATGAGGTCATGACGTCCGGGCTGGCACCCGGATAGAGGGTGACGACTTGAATCGTTGGGTAGTCTACTTCCGGCAAAGCCGATAACGGTAGCTGTTTGTAAGCGACGATACCGGCTAAAAAGATGGCGACCATCATTAAAGTGGTGGCTATCGGCCGGAGAATAAACTGACGTGATGGATTCATGCGCTGGGGGTCGTGTTTATGCGTTCGTTATGGTCGGTACTGTATCGTCGTGAAACGATGGTCTTTAAGCATTTATCTTAAGGCAGTAACTTAATGCGGTATTCGTCAAACGATCACGGCGAAACGTCGCCGTGATCGAGGTTTTATGGGCGACAGGGTCAGGGTTGCGTACCGCTTTGTGTCGGTTGTCCGGATGTGCCGGAACGCTGACGCCTTGGTCGGTCGGCGGCGTCGGCGTCGGCGCTGGAACTGGCGCTGGTGCTACTAGCGCTAGCCGCGGCTGGCGTCGATGTCGCTGCTGCCGATGCCGATGCATCTGCACCGTCTTGACGGCGATGGCGTTTTGGCTTCGTGGTCGGATTGGCTGCATCAGCGAGTGCGCCGCCTGCGCCACGTTTGACCGGCTCTACTTTGGCACCTTCGCGTAACTTATCAACACCGTCAACGACGACGACGTCGCCCGCTGCTATTCCCTTATCGATGGCAGTGTTTTCACCTTCAACCGGACCTGCAGTAATCGGACGAATAGTGACGGTTTTATCTTCCTTGACGACATATACAAACAAACCGTTGCTGCCGCGCTGAATCGCCGCGCTTGGGATGACGATGGCGCCTTGGCGCGTGTCAAGCAACAGGCGGACGTTGACGAACTGGCTGGGGAACAGGGCGTAATCGTTGTTGGGGAATACGGCTTTTAACTTGACGGTGCCGGTGGTGCTGTCGACCTGATTGTCTATCGTAACTAGTTGGCCGGAAGCCAGTTTATTAGCCTGAGCGCGATCCCATGCGTCGGCTGTCAATGTTTTTCCTGCTTGAATTTGCTTCATCACACCCGGAATATTATCTTCAGGAATGCTGAAAATGGCCGTAATCGGTTGCAGTTGCGTAATGATGACCACGCCGGTAGCGTCTGACGCATGCACAATATTACCTAAATCGACCTGCCGCAAACCGAGGCGACCGCTAATCGGTGCCGTGACGCGGGAATAGGCCAGTTGCAAACGGGCATTATCCAGCGTGCCCTGATCTGACTTGACCGTGCCTTCGTATTGTTTGACCAATGCCGCTTGTGTATCCACCAATTGGCTGGCGATAGAATCTTGCGCCAATAGCGTCTGATAACGTTTTAAATCGATTTGCGCTGCTTTGAGCAGGGCGGTGTCATGTGCAGTCTGACCTTCTGCCTGCGTGACTAATACTTGATAAGGGCGTGGATCAAGCTCAGCCAGCAACGCACCGGCTTTCACTGTCTGGCCTTCCTGGAAATGGATCTTCATGAGCTGACCATCGACCCGGCTTTTGACGGTGGCGGTGGCCTCCGGCGTCACGCTGCCCAGTCCTGACAGATAGATATGTACATCGGCAACTTGCGCTGTGGCGACGCCGACTGGCATGGGCATATTTGCGCCACCGCCGGGCATGCCGCCACGACGACCTTTACCACCACTCTGACTGGCAGAAGGCGCACCTTGACCGTCCGCAGGCGGACTATTTCGTCCCCACAGAAAATAGGCTCCCGCGCCTAATACCACCACCACTAATAATACCCAACGCCAGATATGGGATGATCCGGGACGCTTATCTTGCATGTCGGTGTGAGTTGGCGGCAGGGGATTTTGATCGTTCGGTGGGGTTGTGTTCATCGCGGGCCGGAAGTCAGTCAATGTTGTGTGAAGGTGTGAATTGAAGCAGTGTAACGAGTAATTTTTACCCGCGTAATGATTCATGCAAAGTATTACATAGTGATGAAACAAGGCTCGGGTAAATCTACCCTGGCGGCATTACTCTTCTTGCAATTGGTGCTTTGCCGCTGACATGCGTGATGCCCGTCCGTGCGCGACAATTCTCAGAAAAATTTGATCGCGCATTATACGAATCTTCACAACTTACGCTAAGTTGTTTTAGCTTATATGCAATTTACGTTATCTTATTCATGGCGTTTATTGTTTTAAAAGCCCCCAGGTTATATCGCCGGGGGCTTTTGCACTTTTTGGAGTGTTTAATCTGGTTGCCAGAGTATCAAACTTTCGTTTTCCATTGCAACCAAGATAACATTTAAGCGCTATTTCCTAGTTAACTTTTAAGGCCAACCAAAGCGTTCATTTTACATTCCGTGATGACCACCCCAGCCGCCATGACCACGATGTCCACGATGGCCGTGGCTAAAGTGTGCATCGAGGATTTTTTGTTGTGCCGGTGTCAGCGTTGCATAAAACGTTTTCAATGCCGCTGCACGTTCGGTCATGTGCGCTTCCATTTTTTTCATGAATTCGATCCGATGATCCATGCGTTCAGGCGCGGTTTGCTTAGCCCATTCTTCCTTGCTTGGGCGATGCATCGGCATATCGCCGCGTGGTGGCTGCATTTGACTGATATAGGTTTTCCAGGCGCCTTCTTGCGCAGGGGTGATTTTCAGCTCGTCATGCAGCTTAGCCTGACGTTTTGCGATTTTTTCGGCAAATTTGGCGCGTTGCTCAGCGCTTGGCGGTTGATGCATTTGTTTCCCGGCGGTGCCGGCTTGCGCCATAGCAGGTGCGTTGTCGGTAGTTGGCGCGTTTTGGGCATAGGCACTCATCCCCATGGCACTAATGCCAATAGCGGTGACGACTATGGAAAGTTGTTTGCGGAGTTGGAACATGATAAATCCTTTCAGGGAGAGTTGAGCAGTTGACTGCACAGGACCCATTAAACCGCAGCCGTGTATCAACGATCTTTCCTCATGCCATCGGTTTGTAACCCTCTGTGTTGGGTCGCGGCTGCTTTGTATCGCTTTGTATCAAGAGCGCGTCTAGATATGCAAATATACAAAATTAGCTTCGCCATTGTGTTCAACCGTTGCCATAATCGTCCCCATGGATACTACTGCACACATATTGGTGGTCGACGACGACCGCGAAATCCGCACTTTGCTGGCCGAATATCTCGACGCCAACGGGTTGCGCACATTAACGGCTAATAATGGCGCTGAAATGCGTCGGGTATTAGAAGAGGCGCGGGTCGATCTGATCGTGCTGGATCTGACTTTGCCGGGGGAAGACGGCCTGACGCTTTGTCGCACTTTACGCGCGCATCCGGTCCATTTTGGGATTCCCGTGATTATGCTGACGGCACGCGGCGAACCGCTGGATCGTATTTTGGGTCTGGAGATGGGGGCCGACGATTATCTATCCAAGCCATTTGAACCGCGTGAGTTGTTTGCACGTATTCGTAGCGTGTTACGACGTACGCAGGCTTTGCCGCCAAATATGGCGACGCCAGAAGCGCAGCAGATACAGTTTGCCGGTATGACGCTGGATTTAATTGCCCGTCATCTGGTGAATCGCGAGGGTGTAGTGATTGCGCTGTCGGGTGCTGAATACCGGATTTTGAAGGTTTTTCTGGATCATCCGAACCGGATTTTGAACCGCGATCAATTGCTTGAACTGACGCAGGGTCGGGAAGCTGATCCATTTGATCGCTCAGTGGATATTCAAATTAGCCGCCTGCGCCAGAAATTGGGCGACGATGCGCGGACCCCGGTGATTATCAAAACCGTGCGTAACGAGGGTTATGTACTGGCGACTTCGGTCTCGATAGATGGATGAACGTCTATAAAATACTCTGCCGGAGTTATTTTTCTTAGCCATTCCAAAAAGTATCGTCTGTTTCGGCAGACGTAAATCCTCGATGTGAGTATTAAATGTGGCTAAAAATGTGAAGAATTTTTTCGATTCAGTGGCTAATCGGGTATTCCTGATTTTGCTCGCCGGGATACTGGTGGCGGCTGGCACGACTAGCTGGCTGGCTGAGAATGAGCGCCGCAATGCTTTTCGTGAGCTGTACGATTTTCGGGTAGCCGAACGCGTCGAACAAATCGTTCTGTCGCTGGATGAGATCAATACCGACATGCGGCAGGCAGTGCTGCAAGCCAGTGAAAATTTTGGGATGGAAGCAAGTCTGGCAACGGATACAGAAAATGTTGTATCTGAAAACGCTTCTCTTGCAGCCATATTAAAAGCGCGTTTGGGCAATACCCGACAGATCGTGGTCGCGAAGGAAGTGGGTTGCAATTTGCGCTTTGGCAGACCACCCGGTCCGCAAGGCGGTGGTAATTACGGACCACGGCGGAGCGATGAATGTCAGGTGGTGTATGTCAGTCTGAAAGATGGCGCATTGCTGAAGTTGAAACTGAGGATGATGCGCGATCCCGGCGGTTTGCGCGGTCGTCCACCGGGTTTCCCTTCTTTGTCGCCTTATTTTGCCTTGTTTTTAGGCCTGATTGGGGTGCTCGCTTATGTTGTGGCAAGGATGACGGCGAGACCGATTAAGAATTTGGCAGAGGCAGCGTCGGCGTTGGGTCGGGATATCGATCGACCGCCTCTGAAAGAACAGGGGCCGACTGAAATCCGTCAGGCGGCCAGTGCATTCAATGCAATGCAGGCCCGCATCAAGCGCCAGATTCAGCATCGCACGCATATGCTGGCGGCGATTACGCATGATTTGCAAACGCCGCTGACGCGATTGCGGTTGCGTTTTGAGAAGGTCAGCGATCTTGATTTGCGCCATAAGTTGGTGGAGGATTTGGCGGTGATGCAGGGCATGGTGCGTGAGGGGTTGGATTTGGCGCGGAGTATGGATTCGGCCGAGGCCATGCAGCTGATGGATATTGATTCGCTTTTGGATAGTGTGTGCGCGGATGCGGCTGATGCGGGGCAGGATGTGACGTTGAGTGGGCAGACGCGGGCGTCGATTATGGCGCAGCCAAATACGTTGCGGCGGTGTTTGACTAATCTTGTGGATAACGCTGTTAAATATGGTCGTTTTGCGCGCTTGCAGATTGTGCGTGAAGGGATTGGGGATCAGAGTTTTATTGTTATTCGGATACGGGATGGGGGAAGTGGGATTCCTGAGGATCAGTTGACGGCGGTGTTTGAGCCGTTTTTTAGATTGGAGACGTCGCGGTCCCGGGATACTGGTGGGACGGGGCTAGGGCTCACCATTGCGCGCAATATCGCTGAGAATCATCGGGCTACTTTGGTGTTGAGGAATCATCCTGAGGGTGGGTTGGAGGTGGTTTTGCGGTTGCCGGTGAAGGGATAAGGGGGCGGTTTTGTTTTGTTTAATTTAGTTATGGCTGACATGGTTTGAGCTCCGTGGAGGCAAGCCGGGGGCACCTGGCCGAAGCAAGAAAAAGTAACTAGCTGCCGAGCTTTCCCCGACGAACTAACCACGGAGAAAAACCCATTTAAATACAACCAATCCCAAGCCAATCCAAGCTCTTAAAATCCCCCACAAACACCCCAACTCCAAGACCAAAGAGGCCGAAAAAAATCTCCATCCAAATCGCAGAGCCAAAAAAAAACCTGCTTCTGAATCCAGAAACAGGTTTGTACGCAGCGCAGAAAATAACTTAAAACAACTTAACTTAATTTAAATTAATAAGGCACATAGTCCGGCGGCGTATCATAGCCACGCCGTTGCGGTGGATAGTAATCCTGTGGCACAGCTGCCGGCGCATACTGCTGACGACGATTATCATCATAGCCAGCCGGCACAGGAACCCGATTACCCTTGGCATACATACATTGGGTATAAACATTATTATATTGCCGCTGCATCCCGGCACCACTTCGATTAGCATTATTGCTAGCAGCCGAGCTACCAACCAACAGCCCGCCACCCGCACCAATAGCAGCACCAGCACCAGCACGTCCACTTGCAGCACCAATCAGCGCACCAACCGTCGCGCCGATTAAAGTACCGGCAACCGCGGTCCCAGTCGCGTTATCAGCCGTAGCCTGCGCTGCACCTGGCCCAACACGATCCTGCGCATACTGATGACAAGAAGCATCGTCATTTCTAAACTGATCATAACTTTTACCCGCGCCAGGCATCGCCATCACGTTCGGGCCAGTCGGCACACCAACACAACCACCCAACATCACCACCGCCGCAGCAGCGAGAACTTTTAATGGCTTGTTCAAAAATGGATTATTCACAATGACACCCTTATATTTTGCTTTTATAACGCTTAATTATCTTGGTTGAGAGTTGTCTGGTACCACCTTCAGCCACCCTTTAGGGCAACGCGGAACCTGTGGGTAGTAACCTTGTGGATTCGAGCAGTAAAATCTGTAATCCGCCGCAACAGCAGCAGAATCACTACGCTCAATATAAGTTTGACGTTCCGGCTCGATATAAACCGGCTGCGGCGCGTAATATACTGGCGGTGGCGCGTAATAAACCGGTGGTGGTCCGTAATAATAAGGATCGCCTATGCTGATGCCAACACTCGGCCCATAAAAGCCGCCATGTCCGTAATAGCCACCCCGACCCCAAGCATAACTGGCGCTGCTGGCTGCCAATAAGCTCATCGCAGTTAATATTAATAAGATAATTTTTTTCATGATCCGTGTCTCAATATTTGCATGGTAACTTAATCATAATTCGGCTTTTTAACTATTACCAAGCTAAGTTACTTTCGGTTGCAAATCCCGTGGTTGAAGTCAGAAATTGATACAATTTTTCTGGAAGATTCTCGCGCGCTTATCGTTAATTCTGTGACAACGGCGCAACGCCGATGCATAAATCGCAAAAACGGTAAGATGTTACCTCGTTTGCATCTTAAATCACACAGAGTAAGCAAATCGTTCTCGATCCGGCAACCGGGCAACTGCGGCGCCAAAGTCGTTATAAATGAAACAAGGATAACTACTACATGACTTATCACGCCTCCAATACGCGTTACGAACAAATGCAATACCGCTTTTGCGGTCGCAGTGGATTAAAACTCCCTTTGTTGTCGATGGGTTTATGGCATAACTTTGGCGACACCACCTCGTTCGCATTGCAACGTGAAATGGTGCATACCGCTTTTGATTCGGGTATTACACACTTTGATCTGGCGAATAACTACGGCCCACCTTACGGCAGTGCAGAAACTAATTTCGGTCGGATTTTGAAAGAGGATTTAAAGCCCTATCGCGATGAACTGATTATCTCCACCAAAGCGGGCTGGGATATGTGGCCGGGTCCTTACGGGCAGGGCGGCGGTTCGCGTAAATATGTGTTGGCCAGTCTTGATCAGAGTTTGCAGCGTTTAGGGTTGGATTACGTCGATATCTTTTATTCGCACCGTTTCGATCCAGAAACGCCACTGGAAGAAACCATGGGCGCTTTGGCGACGGCTGTGCAGCAGGGCAAGGCGCTGTATGTCGGCGTATCCTCTTACTCGCCAGAGAAAACCCAGGAAGCGGCGCGTTTGCTGCGTGAGTGGAAAGTACCTTGCCTGATTCATCAGCCCTCTTACAATATGTTCAATCGGTGGATTGAAAAGGGATTACTGGACGCGCTGGAAGCCGAGGGCATGGGCTGCATCACTTTTACCGCGCTGGCGCAAGGCTTGTTAACCGACAAGTATCTGAAAGGCATTCCAGATGATGCACGGGTCAATCGGGCGGGTGGAGGATCGCTACAAAAATCCCATTTGAGTCCAGAAAATCTGGCCCGGGTCAAAGCATTAAATGCGATCGCGGAATCACGTGGACAAAGTCTGGCGCAGATGGCGCTGGCCTGGGTTTTGCGCGATCCCCGCGTGACGACCACGTTAATTGGTGCTAGCAGCCCGGCACAGATTATCGAAAATGTCGCTGCATTAAAACGATTGGATTTTACGGCTCAAGAGTTGGTTGCGATAGATGTACAGGCGCAAGAAGGCGGTATTAATTTGTGGGAAAAATCCTCCAACGGATAATCACATTTGTCGTCCAGTAAGTGGAATTAAATGAAAAAGGCCTGCATTATTGCAGGCCTTTTGCTTTTCAAGTCTCCTCTTTTTACATATAGGAGGAGACCTGTTGAAATGCCGGATTTGCAGGCGGCGTCAACATCGGAATCGGCATTGCTGCCTGTTTGCGCCGCTCCGAACTCGGGGCTACATTAAATACTTCGCGATAGGTTTTACTGAAATGGCAAGCCGACTGAAAGCCGCAGGCCATCGTAATACTCAGAATCGACATATCGGTTTGACGTAATAATTCACGCGCTTTGCGCAAGCGCAACGTCAAATAATAATGCGTCGGCGACATGCCCATATGTTCTTTAAACATGCGCTGTAATTGTCGTGGAGAAGAGTTGGATAGTTGTGCTAAATCTTCCAGCGATAACGGCTCTTCAATATTAGCTTCCATCAGCGACACAACTTCCACCATCGCAGGCCGTGCAGAATTCATCCGCACCGTTAGCGGCACGCGCTGCTGATCTTTATCGTCGCGCACGTGCTCCAGAATGAATTGATCGGCGATGGCGGCGATAGTCGTTTTGCCGACTTGCCAGGAAATCAGATTCAGCATCATATCCAGCGGTGCAATGCCGCCCGTGCATGTCAGGCGATCGCGATCGATGACGAACAGATCGCGGGAGAATGAGACCGATGGAAATGACTTGCGCAACGCCGACATGTTTTCCCAATGCGTGGCGCAGGTATAACCATCCAGCAAGCCGGCTTTTGCCAGCGCAAAGGTGCCAGTGCATAAACTGCCCATGGCAATGCCCTGACTGGCAAAGCTATGTATCAATGCCAGCGATTCGGCGTTAATCGCCGTTTCGATGTCTGTGCCGCCACAGACAAAGACCACGTCAGGACAATCTTCTGGGTCCGGGCGGGAGGCGTTTACGGCCAAGCCGTTGCTGGCCGTCACAAGTCCACCTTCCGGGCTGATCACAGACCAGCGATAGAGCTGTTTTCCCTCCAGATAATTGGCCATCCGTAATACTTCAATCGCGTTTGAGAACGCAATCATCGTAAAACTATTCAGAGGAAGAAACGCAAAATGGGAGAAAGAGGAAATCTCATTTTTAGACATGACCGGACTCCGTTGGCAAACATCAGCGACGGACAATGTACCGTCCATCTATGGAAATAAACAAATGCTTTCGGTTGTGCACTGCAATAACCGTGCCATTGTTGTGCTCATAAATTACGCTGTGTACTATGCGCCGTTTGCACGAGCCTGCGAACTTTTTAATGCCACGCCATAGAGCTAGACGCGTCAGTTTTGGCCTGATAAAAGGTAAAAAACTCGGCTATGAATGATGGTTTATTTGCCGTTCTGCGAGGTTGATTTCTGTTGTTATTTTGCGCTATGACAGTGCTTGATGCCCATATTTTGGGCAAGCGAGCCATTTTGGGTCGTTTTAATGGATCTCTGCGGCAATGCCGTGTTGCAGCACAAAAATAATAATATTTTTCTCTTGAATATTCTTAATGCACTGATTGCCCCGCGCTTGCCAAAAAGTGACGGCATTGTCGTAATTTGAAAGGTTCCCGTCCGCTTTAGGAAATAGCGCAGCAAGGCTTAGGACAAGAATGTTGTCAACAGAGAGAGTCAGAAAAATCCGGTTTCATGCCACTGAATTCTCTTTTAAACGTTGCTTAACGATTACCGCGTTTTTTCTTAATTGCTTCTTGGTTACTGCTCACTACGGACCTGCCACATGACCTCTAAAAATGCATTTTTTTCCCAGTCACTTGCTCAGCGCGATGCGCCGGTAATGCAAGCCATTGCGCTTGAACTGGGGCGCCAGCAAGACCAGATTGAAATGATCGCCTCTGAAAATATCGTCTCGCGCGCGGTGCTCGAAGCGCAGGGATCGGTATTGACTAACAAGTATGCCGAGGGCTATCCCGGCAAGCGCTATTATGGCGGTTGCGAATTTGTCGATCAGATTGAAGTACTTGCGCTGGATCGGGTAAAGCAACTGTTCGGTGCCACTTACGCCAACGTGCAGCCGCATTCGGGCGCACAGGCCAACGGCGCAGTCATGCTGGCGCTGGTGAAGCCGGGCGATACGGTGCTCGGGATGTCGCTGGATGCCGGTGGTCATTTAACCCACGGTGCGCGTCCGGCGATGTCGGGAAAATGGTTTAACGCGGTGCAATACGGCGTGCGTCCCGATACATTGCTGATCGATTATGATCAAGTTGAGGCGCTGGCCAAAGAACATCAGCCACGCTTGATTATTGCCGGTTATTCCGCTTATCCACGGCAACTCGACTTTGCCCGTTTCCGTGCCATTGCCGATAGCGTCGGCGCGCTGCTGATGGTGGATATGGCGCATATCGCTGGCTTGGTGGCGACCGGGCATCATCCAAATCCTATTGAACACGCCCACGTCGTCACCTCGACTACGCATAAAACCTTGCGCGGCCCGCGTGGCGGCTTCATCCTCACTAATCACGAAGATATCGCCAAGAAAATCAATTCAGCAGTTTTCCCTGGCCTGCAAGGCGGTCCGCTGATGCATGTCATCGCGGGTAAAGCCGTGGCGTTTGGCGAGGCGCTACAACCTGAGTTTAAAGAATATATCGGCAACGTCGTTGCCAATGCCAGCGCATTGGGCGAAGTGCTGAAAAAAGGTGGCGTCGATCTGGTCACAGGCGGCACCGAAAATCATTTACTGCTAGTCGATTTACGCCCAAAAGGCCTTAAAGGAACCGACGTAGAACACGCGTTGGAACGCGCCGGTATTACCTGCAACAAAAACGGTATTCCATTCGATACCGAAAAACCGACCATTACCTCCGGCATTCGTCTAGGCACGCCAGCGGGCACCGCACGTGGATTTGGCGTCGAAGAATTTCGCACTATCGGCGGCCTGATTGTAGAAGTGCTGGACGGTCTGGCACGCAAGCCAGAAGGCTGCACCGAGACCGAACAGAGCGTGCGGCTGCGGGTTGCTGCGATGTGCAAACTTTTCCCTATTTATTAAAAATTTGCGATTAGTCGATGAATGATTTTTATCCATCAATGGTCGCCCACTTTCTTCGTTTTTCCGGTCATCACGGAGTACGTCATGAATGCATTGCATCAACAAAGTCTGGTCATCGATGGTTTGAATATCTCCAAGTGGGAGCGGCCTGTTTTTGAAGACATGAAAAAGGGTGGCTTAAGCGCCGTCAATTGCACGATTTCGGTCTGGGAAAATTTTCAGGCGACCGTTGGCAATATCGTCGATATGAAAACCCTGATCCGTGATAACGCCGATTTGCTGACTTTGGTGCGGGGCGTCGATGACATACACCGCGCCAAGAAAGAAGGTCGCACCGGCGTCATTCTCGGCTTTCAAAATGCTCACGCATTTGAAGACAATCTGGGTTACATCGAAGTCTTCGCCGAACTGGGCGTGCGCGTGGTGCAGCTCTGCTATAACACTCAAAATCTGGTCGGCACCGGTTGCTATGAAAGAGATGGCGGCCTGTCTGGATTTGGGCGCGAAGTGATCGCTGAAATGAATCGGGTTGGGATCATGGTCGATCTTTCACACGTCGGCGGCAATACCTCGACCGAGGCGATTCTGGCGTCGTCAAAACCGGTCTGCTATTCGCATTGTCTGCCGTCCGGACTGAAGGAGCATCCTCGTAATAAGAGTGATGAACAACTCAAATTCATCGCTGACCATAATGGTTTTATTGGCGTCACCATGTTTCCGCCTTTCCTAAAGCGCGGCAGCAACGCGGACGTAAATGACTATGTTGAAGCGTTCGATTATGTGATCAATCTGGTGGGCGATGATTGCGTCGGCATCGGCACCGACTTTACCCAAGGTTACGGCAAACCTTTCTTCGAATGGTTAACCCACGACAAAGGTCGTCATCGTCGTCTGACCGACTTTGGCACCGTCGCCAATCCGGAAGGCTTCCGCACTATTGGCGATTTTCCCAACCTGACTGCGGCGATGGAGCGCGCAGGCTGGAAAGAAAACCGTATTCGTAAAGTATTAGGTGAAAACTGGATGCGCGTATTTGGTGAAGTCTGGGTTAGCTGATGCTGGGCAGAGCCTGCAAAAACAACCACGCCATGCGCCGCCTGTTTCCGATTTATAAATAAATGAGGAGTACCCGATGAAACCCCAATTGCCTATCGAAGTAGATGCGGATACCGGCGTCTGGACGACTGATAATTTGCCGATGTTGTACGTGCCGCGTCATTTTTTCACCAATAACCATACCGCTGTAGAAGCCGCATTAGGACGTGAAAAATATGCGCAAATTCTATACGAAGCCGGTCATAAGTCGGCCTACTTCTGGTGCGAAAAAGAAGCCGCGCAACATGGCATGAGCGGTTTGGAAGTCTATCAACATTATCTGAATCGTCTGTCCCAGCGCGGTTGGGGTTTGTTTAGCTTTTCTGAGGTGGATGCGCCGGCAGCCACGGCAAAAATCAAGCTGGTGAATTCATCCTTCGTTCTGCAACAAGTGAAAGCGCAAGGCAAACTTTGCTACATGTTTGCAGGCTGGTTTTCGGGCGCAATGGATTGGGTTTCGGACACCACCGGTGAAAAAATAAAAGCTACTTGCGTCGAAACCCAATGCGCAGGCGAAGGCCATACGCATTGCGAATTCACGGTCACGCCTGTAGCAGCCTAATTGATAGTGTGCATTTTTTAGAACTAGAGAACTCACCATGCGTTACCCTCATCTTTTTTCACCGCTGACACTTAATAAAGTAACGCTACGTAATCGCGTTGTCAGTACCGCGCATGCGGAAGTGTATGCCGACGCCGGTGGTTTGCCGGGTGAACGTTATATCCGTTATTACGAAGAAAAAGCCAAGGGCGGTCTGGGTCTGGCGATTTGCGGTGGATCTAGTGTGGTGTCCATCGACAGCCCACAAGGTTGGTGGAAATCGGTCAATCTGACCACCGATAAAGTGATCGAGCCATTGTCGCGGCTGGCAGAAGCGATGCATCGGCACGGCGCAAAAATCATGATTCAGGCGACGCACATGGGCCGTCGTAGTTCATGGCACGGAGAGAATTGGCCGCATTTGCTGACGCCATCAGGGATTCGTGAGCCGGTTCATCGCGGTAACGCCAAAATGATCGAGATTGAGGAAATTCGTCGCGTCATTGCCGACTTTGCCGCTGCCGCCAAACGTGTCAAAGCGGCAGGCATGGACGGTATCGAAATTTCCGCCGCGCATCAGCAATTGATCGATCAGTTCTGGAGTCCACGTGTGAATCATCGCACTGACGAATACGGTGGTAGTCTGGAAAATCGCATGCGTTTCGGCGTAGAAGTATTGACCGCGGTGCGCGCCGCAGTCGGCCCGGATTTTTGCGTCGGCATGCGCATGTGCGGTGACGAATTTCATGAAGACGGCATCGATCACGAAACCGCAAAACAGATAGCCAAAGCCATGTCGGAGACCGGCTTAATCGATTTTCTGAGCGTCGTCGGTTCCGGCGCGGATACCCACAATACGCTGGTCAATTGCATGCCGCCGATGGCATTGCCGCCAGAGCCTTTCGTGCATTTGGCGGCAGGGATTAAAACGGTGTCGAAAGTCCCGGTAATGCACGCCCAAAGCATTCGTGATGCAGGTCAGGCCGAGCGGATTCTGGCGACGGGCATGGTCGATCTGGTCGGGATGACACGGGGTCAGATTGCCGATCCGCATATGGTCATTAAAATTCGTGATGGCCGCGAAGATGAAATCAAACAATGCGTTGGTGCGAATTATTGCATCGACCGCCAATACAACGGTTTAGATGTTTTATGCATTCAGAACGCGGCAACCTCGCGTGAAGAAACCATGCCGCACATCATCGCCAAAAGCCATGGTCCAAAGCGTAAGGTTGTGGTTGTCGGCGCTGGCCCGGCCGGTCTGGAAGCCGCCCGCGTTGCACGGGAGCGTGGGCACGATGTTGTGTTATTTGAGCGCAGCGACGCAGTCGGCGGTCAAATCAATCTGGCCGCGAAGGCCCCGCAACGCGAACAAATGGCAGGGATTGTGCGTTGGTTTGATATGGAAACCAAACGACTTGGCGTAGATCGCCGGCTTGGCGTGGATGCCGATGAAGCCATGATTCTGGCAGAACAACCGGACATCATCGTGCTGGCAACGGGCGGTAGTAATTTCACCAGCCAAGTCCCAGCCTGGGGTGTAGCCGAAGGATTGGCAGTCAGTTCGTGGGATATTTTAAGCGGCCGCGTCGCACCGGGAAAAAACGTTCTTGTCTACGATGGGATTAGTACCCATGCCGGATTTGGCGTCGCAGATTTTCTGGCAAGTCGTGGCAGCCAGGTCGAAATCGTCACCCCCGATGTCAAGATTGCCGACGACACCGGCGGCACGACTTTCCCGATTTTCTATCGCCGCATGTATGCGCAAGGCATTATTCCTACGCCGAATTATTGGCTGGATCGAGTCTATGCCGAAGACGATAAAAAAATCGCCGTTCTGCGCAATGAATATACCGAAATACAGGAAGAGCGCGTAGTCGATCAGGTCGTCATCGAAAACGGCATTATGCCCAACGATAGTTTGTATTGGGCGCTTAAACCGCAATCGGCCAACCACGGGCAGACCGATATCAAAAAACTCTACGCGGCGCAGCCACAACCGGCGCTGGCAGAGCCGTTCGGCAACGGACGTTTTCTGCTATTCCGGGTGGGCGACTGTATCTCGATGCATAACATCCATGCCGCGATTTTTGATTCGCTGCGTTTGTGTAAAGACTTTTAACCATGTCGCTCGCGTACTTTAATTTGAATCCCATCATCACCGCGCTGTTCTGGTTGGCCGTTGTCGGCCTGCTGTCCGGCCTGATGCGGCGCGCCACACTCTGGCGTGCGGGTCGTACCGGAGCGGTGGCGCCGGTGCAATGGATCGCGCTGCTAGCGGTTCCGAAGCGTTATTTTGTCGATTTGCATCACGTCGTCGCACGTGATCCCTACATCGCGCGCACCCATATCGCGACAGCGGGCGGGGCGATTGCGGCGATGGCGCTGGTCGCTATTAATTACGGTTTTATGCTGTATTGGCCAGCACTGAACGCCGCGATTGCCTTGTTTGCGATTGTCATGCTGATTGGCGTCCTGTTCGTCTGGCATCGTCGCCGCACACCGCCTGCACGGTTATCGTTAGGTGCGTGGAATCGCTTGCCGTGGGTGCTAGGCGCATTGGCGCTGGGATTGTTGCTGATGGGCATTTTGCCAGTCGGCGTGTTGTCTGGATTGACGGCTGCGCTCACGGTGCTGCTGCTAGGCTTCGGCGCCTGGAATATGACAATCGGCATCGGTCGCGGCGGCCCGATGAAACATGCTTTAGCCGGGCTGCTACATCTGGCGTTCCATCCACGTCCAGAGCGTTTTAATAAAGCCGGGCCAGTAAAATCAGGTACGCCAACTACAGCACTTAAACCGCTGATATTGGAACAGGGCGAGCTTGGTGTCAGCAAGCCGGTGGAGTTTCGCTGGAACCAATTACTCAGTTTTGACGCCTGCGTGCAATGCGGAAAGTGCGAGGCAGCTTGTCCGGCGTTTGCCGCAGGCCAGCCGTTAAATCCTAAAAAACTGATCCAAGACATGGTGGTCGGCATGGCCGGTGGCAGCGATGCCAATTTTGCCGGTAGCCCTTATCCCGGGATTCCGTTAGGCAAACATCAGGGCGGCCCGCAAAAGGCGATTTTCCCCGGTCTGATCACACCAGATACACTTTGGTCCTGTACTACTTGCCGCGCTTGTGTTGAAGAATGTCCGATGTTGATCGAGCACGTTGATGCGATTGTCGACATGCGCCGCCATCAGACATTGGCGCATGGCGCGGTGCCGGGTAAAGGCCCCGAGGTGCTTGCTAACTTGCGGGAGACTGGGTCCGCCGGCGGTTTCGATTTGAATGTTCGCTACAACTGGTCCATTGATTTGAATGTCCCGCAAGTCGTTCCGGGTAGGTCTGTGGACGTTCTGTTGGTGGTGGGCGAGGGTGGTTTTGATATGCGTTATCAGCGCACGCTTAGAGCATTGGTCAAAGTCTTGCAAGCTGGTAGTGTTGACTTTGCAATATTGGGTGCGCTGGAAAGTGACACTGGCGACGTTGCTCGTCGTCTTGGTGATGAGGCAACTTTCCAGTCCTTAGCCGGGCGCTTGATCGCCACTTTATCGACACTGTCGTTTAACCGCATCGTCACCGCCGATCCGCATGTCATGCATAGTTTGCGCAATGAATATCCGGCGTTTGGCGGTCGTTATGAAGTATTGCATCACACGACGTTTATGGCCGCGTTGGCAAAGCAGGGCAAGATTGTGCCTCGCGTCGCGGTCGATAATGATCAGCGCTTTACGTATCACGATCCTTGCTACTTGGGGCGTTATAACGGTGAGATAGAGGCGCCGCGCGATTTGCTAAAACTGCTCGGTTTGCCATTGCATGAAATGGCGCGTAATGGCATGCGTGGACGTTGTTGTGGTGGTGGCGGCGGTGCGCCGTTAACTGATATTCCCGGTAAGCAGCGCATCCCTGATATCCGGATTCACGATGCCCGTGCTGTGCGTGCCGACACTGTCGTGGTAGGTTGTCCAAATTGCACTGCAATGCTGGAAGGTGTCGTCGGGCCGCGCCCTGATGTGCGTGATATTGCAGAGCTGGTTGCTGCAGCGCTGGAGGCTTAAATGGAGTTGAATATTCATTCAATTAGTGGTGGCGTCCACATAGATAAAAACCGCATCAATCCACGTCGCCCTTTTAGCGTGACTGCCGACGGTATAAAGCGTTTTGTACTAGGCGAAACCGCCATCGGCGAGGCGTCTGAAGTGCACGCGCAAGTAGCAGGGCACAATCATCAGCAAGCAAAACCTTTGCGCACGATACAAGCCACGGTCAAGTCTGTTTTAGCCGTAGCCCACACCGATCGCGGTACGTTGGATGAGCATTCCCGCCAAGTCATCGCAGCGGCGGTTTTGTTGGCCGATGCAGTGACGGAAGTCGTCTTGCTGGTATTCGGCGAATTGAGCGATGACAGTGCTGCGTTGGGCGCTGATCGGGTGGTGGTCTTGCCGCAATACGGCAGCCACGCATTTGCGCCGGAACAAGAATTGGCAGCGTTACGCAATCTGATCGAGGCTTTGCAGCCAGAGCATATTTACATTCCCGACTGCGCCATAGCTGGCGGAGATTTGGGGCGACGTCTGGGAGCCTCTATGGCAGATGTCAGCATCGCCACGCACGTCGTCGAGATCAATGCAGCAGGATTGGCAACCTATCGTCAGCAACGCGCAGTGATGGCACGTCGCAGTTTATCGCGCATCATTTTGCTGGCAGCGGATGTTGTCGACACACGTTTGCCCTTTTTAGGACGCGGCGAAATAGACGAGAAATTGGTCGCCACGGTCAGCGCAGCCGCTGAAGTCGGCGCAGTACATAAAGTCCTCTATCGCGACCTCGGCATCAGCGTTTTAGCCGCGTCGCAAATGGCATTGGATGAGGCAGATTTTATTGTGTCGGCTGGCAATGGTGTCGACAACGTCAGCACTTTCAACGCGCTGGCAAATGCGTTGGAGGCCGCCGTCGGCGCAAGTCGGGTTGCCGTCGATGATGGAAAATTCAGCCGCGATCAGCAAATCGGTGCAACCGGGAAAACCGTCAGCGCCAGTACTTATCTGGCGTTTGGCATTTCTGGCGCGGTCCAGCATTTGCAGGGAATCAAGGATTGTCGTCATGTTATTACCGTCAATCTGGATGCCAGCGCACCGATGATCAAACGCGCCGACCTCAGCATCATTGACGATGCGCACGCAGTGATGGAAGCATTGCTGGTGCAAGTAAAGCAGGCGCGCAATGAGAACGGCACTGATGATGTCGCTACAGTAGGGAGCGCAGCATGAACACACTCTTACAACGCATCGCAGTGCTGGTGTCAGTCGGCCGCCATCCCGTTAGCGGCGTTGCCCGCTATAGCCGAAATGATGCCGCTGCACTCAGCATGGCGGATGCGCTGGCGGCGGCAAGTGTCGGTATCAGTATTGACATCATCCACGCTGGCAATCCCGACAATCCTGCGCTATCGGATTATCTGGCCCTTGGCGCAAAAAACCTTAAAGTCATCAATACCGCAGCCGATCAAGACATCCTTCCCGGCTTGAAACCGCCGCTGGAAAACTACGATCTGGTGCTATGCGGCAGCCGTGCCGAAGGCGGCGAGGAAAGCGGTCTGGTGCCCTATTTATTGGCAAGCCAATTAGGTTGGCCGTTGATTGCCGGGGTGATTGCGGTCACGCCTGAAACGGACGGCGGCGGCAATGGGGTGTTGCTGAAACAATTTTTGCCTAAAGGCCGTCGTCGTGAGATTGCTGTCTCGTTGCCAGCGATTTTGGTGGTGCATCCATTGGCCCCCTCAACGGTACGCTATGCCTACGCCAATTTGCGGGCCGGTACGATTCATCGGCAGGCGGCGCAAAACGCATCGCCTGCGATGGCGCAACAAGACTGGATACTAGCCCCTGCCAAAGCCAGGCCGATCAAGCTCGTGGCGCAAGAAAAGCGTTCCGGCCACGCCCGCATGTTATCGGCAACGGTCACAGAAAGTCGCGGTGGAAAAGTGATTCAGCAAGGCAGTCCGGGTGACAAAGCACAGGCAGTGCTGGCCTATCTGCGCGAACATCGATTGATCGATTATTAGCACGCGAGTTTAAAGCAGCAAGTTCTGAACAGGATGTTGATCAATGCACCACATGGAGAAGAATGTGAAAGTATCCAAACAGATTCAAGACCTGATCGCTAATCGTCTGCAAGGGCATAGTCTGGATGCACCTTTTTATCTGAGTCAGGAAATCTTTGATTTGGATATGCAGGAGATTTTTGGCAAGCACTGGATTCAGGTCGCCATCGATCCGGATATCCCCGAGCCGGGCGATTACGTGACGGTGGAGATTGGCAAGAATTCAATCGTGATTGTGCGCGATGACGACATGTCGGTGCGTGCGCATCACAACGTCTGCCGCCATCGCGGTGCACGGCTATGTTCCGAGCATAAAGGCTCAGTCGGCAATCTGGTCTGTCCTTATCACCAATGGACTTATAACCTGACCGGCGAGCTGCTATTTGCTGAGCACATGGGCGATCAGTTCAAGCACAGTGACCACAATCTGAAATCGGTCCATGTTGAAAATCTGGCCGGTTTGATTTTTATTTGTCTGGCTGAGACGCCGCCGCAAGATTTTTCGGTCATGCGAGATGCGATGACGCCTTATCTTGCCCCGCATTTTTTGCAAGATTGCAAGATCGCTAAACAAGTCGATCTGATTGAAGAAGGCAATTGGAAGCTGACGATGGAGAACAATCGTGAGTGTTATCACTGCGCGACCAATCATCCAGAACTGACCGCATCGTTATTTGAATATGGTTTCGGCTATCAACCATCGCCCAATAATACCGAGCAGGTCGAAGAGTTTACGCGCTTGGCCGCCGAGCGCAGTGCGCAGTGGGAAAGCGCGAACTTGCCATCCAAAGAAATCGACCGCCTAGACGATTTGATCACCGGCTTTCGTACGCAGCGCCTGCCGCTAGACCGGGGCGGCGAATCTCAAACACTGGATGGCTGCGTTGCTTCCGGCAAATTGCTCGGTGAGTTTGATCGTGCAGATCTGGGCGGCTTGTCGTTCTGGACTCAGCCCAATTCCTGGCATCATTTTATGAGCGATCACATTGTCAGTTTTTCAGTACTGCCGATAGCGCCGGGAAAAACCCTGGTCCGCACCAAATGGCTGGTGCATAAAGATGCGCGTGAGGGGATCGATTATCAACTCGATAATCTGACGGCGGTATGGAACGCGACCAATGATCAGGACAAAATGTTGGTCGAGCTGTCGCAACAGGGGGCAAATAGCCCGGCTTATCAGCCGGGTCCTTACTCTCCCTTTACTGAAGGGTTGGTAGAGAAATTTTGCAAATGGTATATCGATCGCTTGAGCGATGCGATTGCATCTTAAAATGTTGCTGGAGCAGACTATGGAAATGTGCGTGGATATGGTGAATAATGTCACGTCTGTGCAGCAAAAACCTCCTGAGGCCGTTGTGCATAAAATCAATCAGGAAAAGTTTTGGGATGCGCTGCCGCCGCTGTGGAATAGCGACATTCAGGAGACGCTGAACTGTGTACAAGTACGGGCCGAGACGCACGATGTAAAAAGTTTTATCTTTGCGACCCCGGATAACCGCAGCTTTACGTTTCAACCGGGTCAGTTTATAACGCTGGAACTGGAGATTAATGGTGAGGCGATCAATCGTTGCTACACGATCTCATCGTCGCCTGCTCGCCCGCATACACTCTCGATTACGGTTAAGCGCGTGCCTGGCGGTCCGGTTTCGAACTGGCTGCACGATAATCTAAAAGCAGGCGATAGCGTGCGCGTATTGGGTGCCGCCGGCGAGTTCACTTGCGCCACTTTTCAGGCTGCCAAATATCTATTTTTGTCGGCGGGTTCTGGTGTCACGCCATTGATGTCTATGACGCGCGCGCATTACGATCTGGCCGATGATCGCGATATTACGTTCATCCACAGCGCCCGCACTCCAGACGATATTATTTTCGAGCGCGAACTGGCGCTGATCGCCAGCAATCAACAACATTTTCGTGCTCGTTTTATCTGTGAACGTTTGGGGGCGCGGCGTGACTGGCATGGCCCGACCGGGATGTTGTCATTACCAGCACTGGTGTTAATGGCGCCCGATTTTATGGAACGCGAAATTTTTGTCTGCGGCCCTGCGCCGTATATGAAGGCGGTGCGCACCATGTTGGATCAGGCCGGATTTGATCGACAGCACTATCACGAAGAAAGTTTTTCTTTCGAGAGTTTGCCCGATGAAGTCCGGGAAGAAGTGCAGGAAGCTGTTACAGTCGCGCATGCTGAAACGGTCGCAGAAACCGCTGCCAGCACACCCGCGATAGCAAGTATCCCTTATGAACCCCTCGCTACGACAGTATTACTTGCCGCTGACAGTTTCAAAGTCATGTTTCAGAAAAGTGCGCGCGAAATTGTGTGTGGTGCGCAGCAGCATGTTTTGGAGGCCGCCCGCGCTACCGGGGTGCGATTGGCGTCATCCTGCGCGCAAGGAATGTGCGGTACGTGCAAAGTCAAATTGATTTCAGGCAAGGTTGCCATGCAGCACAAAGGTGGTATTCGCCAGCGTGAAATCGATCAGGGGATGGTGTTGCTGTGCTGTAGTAAGCCGTTGACCGATTTGGTAGTGGATAAATAAAGGCAAAAGCCGATTGCCATTTTTTTCAGCGTTATTTTTACTGTTATTCAGGTCAGGACCGCTAGTAATTTAGTGATGATTTCAGGATCAGGTGTAGCCGTCGTAATTGTGCCAATTTCAGTCGTAAATGGCGAACTTTCAGCGCTGCTGATAGACGATGATGAAAGCGGTGGAAGGTAAATGTCATTGACTACTTGTTCCTCCATTAAAGCGCCATCCAATACCCCATTAGTCATTTCACATTTAAGAGGTTTTCAATGAAATTGAATCCATATTCTCTGGTCACTAAGTTGTGTTGGCTTAGTCTCGCATTTGGCGTGTCTGCTGCATCGAGTTTAGCGGTTGCAGAAACTAAACCCGGCATCAGCATCGGCTATGTGGAGGGTTGGTCCGACAGCGTCGCTACCACTTACGTTGCCGCGCAGATAATGCGTAAAAATCTTGGTTACGACGTTAAGTTGGTGCCGGTGGCTGCCGGTTTGATGTGGCAAGGCGTGGCGCGTGGCGATCTGGATGCGACGATGTCGGCATGGTTGCCCGCTACGCATGGCGCTTATTACGATAAGTTAAAGGACAAAGTGGTTGATCTGGGCGTGAATTTTCATGGCGCCAAGATCGGGCTGATTGTGCCGGAATACGTTACGGCAAAAACGGTCGGTGATTTGCAGGCGCAAAAGGCCGCATTTGATGGGCGCATCGTGGGTATTGACGCCGGTGCCGGTGTGATGACCAAGACCGAACAGGCTATCAAGGATTATGGTCTGGATTACAAGTTAATGCCAAGTTCAGGAAGCGGCATGACAGCCGAACTGGATCGCTCTATCCGTGCACATAAATCGATCGCCGTCACCGGCTGGATTCCGCATTGGATGTTTGCCAAATACAAGCTGAAATTCCTTGATGATCCAAAGAATGTTTACGGTGATGCCGAACACGTTGACAGCGTTGCCAATCCTGGCCTTGCAGCCAAGGCTAAACCCATCAATGATTTGCTAAAGAATTTTTCCTGGAAACCGGGTGAGATCGATAGCGTGATGCTGGCTGTGCAAAATGGAGAAAAACCGGACGTTGCCGCCGAAAAGTGGGTGAATGCGCATCCTGATCGCGTCAAAGAATGGTTGGCCGTGGCGCAATGACGGTTGGTTGCGACAAGGATCGATGATTATTTGATTTTTACATAAATAAACGGCGCAGATTGCGCCGTTTGTGCATTTTGCTGCGCTGCATGGTGGATCATCGGTTGTCTTAAGACGACAATGAGGCGTCGTTTTCGGCATAAGAATGACGACTCGAAAGTGGCTAATTGCGACAACTTTGGGATGGCCAGTGACCAGAAAAGGGCATTAAAGCGCACGCTAGCCCTATTAGTCATGGCACGACAGTTGCATCGTCGTTTTTGAGTAAGTGGTTGTCGTAAATTTTCATCCGGTATAAAACCTTTCTCGCGACTATGTTACTGGCTTATAAAAATAACGATGGCGGGTAAACGCGGTAAAAATCAAGCGCAAAACGTTCCGCTAAGGCAATACAACGCAACACAACGCAATACCACGCAACCTAATGCACCAACGCAATGCATCACCGCATCAGAAAATAAGTGATGTACTCCACATCTACCGTCGACGGTGATAGCAGCACGGTAACAGCACATGATCGATCAGGAGGCAGTGAATGAAATCGGGAAAAGTGGTCGTTGACCATCTATACAAAGTCTTTGGCGATAGCCCGGAGACAGCTTTGGCAATGCTTAAAAAAGGCGCTTCAAAGGATAAGATTTTTGCTGAAACCGGGCAAATTGTCGGTGTTCAGAATGTGTCATTTGAAGTCCAGGAAGGTGAAATATTTGTGCTGATGGGGTTGTCCGGCTCGGGTAAATCCACGCTGATCCGCCTTATTAATCGTTTGGTTGATCCCAGCGCGGGCAGCGTCTGGGTCGATGGGCAGGACGTTGCCGCGATGACCAGGGCCGAACTGATCAAATTGCGCCGTCGCGATATGAGCATGGTGTTTCAGTCGTTCGCGTTGATGCCGCATCGCACCGTGTTGTCGAATGCCGCGTTTGGGCTGGAAGTCGCGGGCGTCGGTAAAAAAGAACGTGAACGTCAGGCCATGACGGTGTTGGAGCAAGTCGGTCTGGCACCCTTTGCCAACAAATTGCCATGCGAATTGTCGGGCGGGATGCAGCAACGCGTCGGTTTGGCGCGTGCCTTGTCGGTGAATCCCTCGCTGATGATTATGGATGAGGCATTTTCGGCGCTCGATCCGCTCAAGCGTAAAGAAATGCAAGACGTCTTGCTGGAACTGCAAAAAGAACAACGCCGCACGATTATCTTTGTGTCGCACGATCTGGAAGAAGCGCTGCGTATCGGCAGCAGGATTGCGATCATGGAAGGCGGCCGCTTGGTGCAAGTCGGCACGGCGCAAGAAATTATCGATAACCCGGCTGAGGAATATGTTCGGGCCTTCTTTGACGGCGTCGATACCAATCGTTATCTGACCGCCAGCGATTTGATGCAAACCAACTTCGTTCCGCTGCTGACATCCGCCGATGCGCTAAAAGCCAATCCGCAGTTACACGCCGCTAGTCGTTCGGATTACGCCTTTGTGGTCGATGGCGCACGCAAGGTGCAAGGCATCATGCCGACGCGCTGCTTTGCCGATGCCAATGGCGTGGTGCAACCGCTGACCATGCAACAAGTTGAATTGATCCACCATCGCACCACACTGGATGTGGTGATGTGCAAGCTGATTGCCAGCCCGATTCCGCTGCCGGTGGTAGACGCCGACGGCTGTTATTGCGGCGCGATCAGTCAAGCCATGGTGCTGCAAGCATTATCAAAAACCGGAGGCGCACATGTCTGAAATGATTCCGCTCGGACGCTGGGTTGATCAGGGCGTTCACACTTTTCTCGATAAACATGGCAGCAGTTTTGATGCCTTTGGCAGCGCCATCAGCTGGTTTGCCGAAGTCATTGAGCATGGCTTGCAAATCCTGCCGATTTGGGCGTTGGTCGGCTTCTTTATTATCATGGGGGTCTGGCGCGTCGGCTTTAAGTTTGCGTTGTTTACGCTGGTCGCTTTTCTACTGATTCTGGGTACCGGATTTTGGGATCAGACGGTTGTCACGCTGGGGCTGACAATCTCGGCCACGATCATTAGTCTGGCGTTGGGGATTCCGATGGGGATCTGGGCGGCCAAGAGTAAACGGGTCGCGATGATTGTGCGGCCTATTCTGGATTTGATGCAAACCATGCCAGCGTTCGTGTATTTGATTCCTGCCGCGATGATGTTTGGTCTGGGCCGAGTGCCAGGGATTATTTCGACCGTGATTTTTGCGATGCCGCCAGCGGTGCGCCTGACCGCGCTGGGGATACGCCACGTGAATAATGAGATCGTCGAAGCAGGACAGGCGTTTGGCTGCACCTCCTGGCAATTGCTCTACAAAGTACAATTTCCCAACGCGTTGCCGTCCATCATGGCCGGGATAAATCAGACCATTATGATGGCCTTGTCGATGGTGATTATTGCGTCGATGGTCGGCGCAGGTGGGTTGGGAAATGACGTACTTGCCAGCATTCAGCGACTGGATATCGGGCTTGGATTTGAGAGCGGATTAAGCGTAGTATTACTGGCAATTATTCTGGATCGGATTACCGAGAGTTTTGGTACGACGCCAGAAGCTGGCAAGGTGCAGCGCTTCTTCAAATTACGCAAAATGTTTAGCAAGCGCCGGGCAGCATTGGCCACCAGCGGGGCTGCCTGAGTCGCTTGCATTAGTGGATTATTTTAGTGGGTGTGGAATAGCGTAAATGAGTGAGGGGTTTCCCTCATCCATGGATCGGATGCATAGATCGGATGGAGATAGCATGTCGCCACAATCAGTATCCACAATAGCGCACCAACCTGGCACCGCGCAGCCGGACGAAGCTTCACCACTTGGCGTCACCCATTTTGGTTTTCTGACGCTGCCCAACTTCTCAATGATCGCGTTTTCCAGTGCCATCGAAGTGTTGCGCATGGCTAACTATATTAGCCGCCAGACGCTGTATCGCTGGTCTGTCATCAGTCTGGATGGTCAGCCGGTTCCGGCCAGCAATGGTTTGCCGATTTCACCGACGATGACGTTGGAACAGGCCGGGATTCCCGACGTGTTATTCGTCTGCGGCGGTGTGAATATCCGCGAAGCCGTAAGCCCGAAGGTATTCGAATTTTTAGCGAAACTGGCGCGCAGCAATGTCAAATTAGGCGGCATTTGCACCGGCAGTTATGCATTGGTCAAAGCCGGATTGATGAACGGCTATCAATGCGCGATTCATTGGGAAAATCTCTCTGCATTGCGCGAAGAATTTCCCAAAGTCCAGTTTTCTGAAGGTCTGTTCGCCATCGACCGCGATCGCCTGAGTTGTTCCGGCGGGACTGCGCCGATAGACCTGATGTTGCATCTGACCGCTAATCGTTACGGCAGAACTTTATCGGCCGAAATCTCAGAGCAGTTTATTCTGGAACGCATCCGCGATAGTAACTATCAGCAGCATATTCCGATCGCGGCGCGACTGGGATTCAGTCGCAAGGAATTGATCGAAGTAGCGCGACTGATGGAAACCCATATCGAAGAAACCTTATCCTTCGATGAGATCGCCAGACTGGTCGGTTTGTCGCAACGCCAGTTGCAGCGCATGTTTAAATATTATCTGGACGTCACACCCACGCATTACTACTTGCAATTACGTTTGCGGCGCGCCCGCGAATTGCTGCTGCAAACGACGATGTCGATCATGAGCGTGACAGTCGCTTGCGGTTTTCAATCATCCTGTCACTTCAGCAAAGCCTATCGTAATCAGTTTGGCCGATCCCCCAGCAGCGAACGCCATCTGCATCATCCTTTTCTGGCTGCCGGTGGATTATCGCTGTCGGCGATCTCGGTCGAGGAAGTAATTACTGCCGATAGCGCTGCCAATATCACTGCCGACAACGTTGACGCAGACAGACAATAGAACGTCGCAATCTATCCACGTTAGGCCTCTGACCACGTGTAATTTGAGGGTGTAGTTTCAGCTGAATGCAGCCTGGAAACACCCGCTGGATTTTTTCGTTTTTTTCGATTGAATGATGAAATTATCTAGCGGTAAATACACACTCTGATGCACTCAGGAGGAGATCATATGTCAGAAAATCGTGGTGTCGTTTATGTCGGTGACGGCAAAGTCGAAGTACATTCCATTCCTTTTCCCAAGCTGGATAATCCGCAAGGCCAGCGGATTCAGCATGGCGTTATTCTGAAAGTTGTTTCAACTAATATTTGCGGTTCCGATCAGCATATGGTGCGCGGTCGGACCACTGCGCCAACTGGTTTGGTGTTGGGGCATGAAATTACCGGCGAGGTGATTGAGTGCGGTTCGGATGTCGAGACCTTGAAGAAGGGGGATTTGGTATCGGTGCCATTTAATGTTGCCTGCGGTCGTTGCCGTACTTGTAAAGAGCAGCATACCGGCGTGTGCGAAACGGTGAATCCGGCGCGGGCCGGTGGTGCTTATGGTTATGTGGATATGGGCGGATGGATCGGTGGGCAATCAGAATATGTGATGGTGCCGTATGCGGATTTTAATTTGTTGCGGTTTCCGGACAAAGATCAGGCGATGGCGAAGATTCGGGATTTGACGTGTTTGTCGGATATTTTGCCGACTGGCTATCATGGCGCGGTGACGGCGGGTGTTGGTCCGGGGACGACGGTGTATGTGGCTGGCGCGGGGCCGGTTGGGTTGGCGGCGGCTGCGTCGGCCCGGTTACTTGGTGCTGCGGTGGTGATTGTCGGAGATGTGAATCCGTTGCGGTTGGTGCACGCGCGCAAGGTTGGGTTTGAGACGGTTGATTTGTCGTTGGATGCCACGTTGAGTGATCAGATTGAAAAAATTCTGGGCACGCCGGAGGTGGATTGCGCGATTGATTGCGTTGGGTTTGAGGCGCGTGGGCATGGTCATGCGGGGGCGCAGGCTGAGGCGCCAGCGACGGTGTTGAATTCGTTGATGGAGATTACACGGGTGGCGGGGAAGATTGGGATTCCGGGGTTGTATGTGACGGAGGATCCGGGTGCGTCGGATAGTGCGGCCAGAAAAGGTAGTTTGAGTATTCGGTTGGGATTAGGGTGGGCGAAATCGCATAGTTTTCATACTGGGCAGACACCGGTGATGAAATATAACCGTCAGTTGATGCAGGCGATTTTGTGGGATCGGATTCGTATCGCGGATATTGTGGGGGTGGAGGTGATTTCGTTGGATCGTGCGCCGCAGGGGTATGAGGAGTTTGATGCAGGTGTGCCGAAGAAGTTTGTGATTGATCCACATCAGTTGATTGGGCGGGCTGCTTAGTTAGTGAGCTAGCCAGCACTCGCTTGGTTAGGGAGGAGTAATTGATAGCCTGATGACCAATTTGGTGATCAGGCTTTTTGGTCCGCTGATCGGCGCCCCGATGTATCTCCGGCCTGACCTCCTGCAGCCTCAGCTTGATCTGGCGCTGCCAAACTTGTTTGCAAACCGATGTCTATTTCGCAGATTTCCGATCGGTTTATTGGGCTTGTCGGGGATGCGGGCGCGCTGGACACTGCCAGCATGCGGTGTGCGGACGATAGGCGGCATTGGAGTAATCCTCTAGAGTGAGATTGCAAAGGTGCTTTTGCACGATCGCGGTTATTCCGTGGCGAAGCGGTAATGCGCCTAAAGTTGATCGCTCAGCGCGGCATTTTCGTCACGCGTGCGGCGGCAAGCGGACAGAACATTTTTTTGCATGTTCATGGTTGCGACCAGATCAGCCGGATCGGTAATCGCCGCGCTGGTCGCACTCGGCGATTTATAGTTCGCCTCCTTCAATACCCAATCCACGAACGGGACGATTTCGCCACGGCTTTCGCAGGCGTTCTCGCCCTTCAATACCGGTACGTCTAGTAACATTTCTAAACCGATTTGTACGACCAGCCGCATAAAGGATAGCGGCGCAGGGCCGTTTGTCGTTAAATACATGGATGGAGATAGCGTCGGATCGGTGAAATACACGGTGCGGGTCTGCTGATCAACGCGATGACTTGCGACAAAGCGATCGAGGATATCGGGACTTGTTTGACGGTCCACATAGACTAGTCGCCATGGATTGGCCGCTGAAATACTATCGCCGTATTTGGTCATCAGTTGCGCCCACATACCGTTATTCTCAAATAGCTGACTGAAAATTCTGAGAAAGTTGTCGCGGTATTGCTGGTTAATTTCTCCGTCGGCGATGCTAATCGTACTGAATAACGGTTCAGAATACGGTGGCCGTGGCAGTTCTGCCATACGCGCCAGCATGGGCTTGACGGTCATGTTTTGCTCCGCGTTTGATGAAAAAACCGCTAAGCGTAATGACGGCGGCACCAGTTGCGCCAAGACCTTCATCGACACCCGATTTTCCCAGGCTGTTAAACGGGCTTGGTGAAGGCGCACGCGCAGTTCTGGCGGGCTGGTAGGCTGGTGGTGAGACCAGCGTTCATAGGTTAGCAAGCCGACTTGATCCAGAATGATATTTGCTAGCATGACCGTCGGGCCTTGCGTATAGTCGTCTGCATACGCTGGTTCTTTTTGTCGTAAAAATATGTCTAGCCAGAGCTGCAAATAGAGCCGTTCCGGAGAGGGTTTCTGGGGTGCCCCGGTCATATCGAAATCTTGCCGCAGATGCGGAAGTTGATCAATCACGGGCATGCAAAGTAGTTTTGATCTGACCTTCAGATGCGGTGCTTGTCCATAAATGATGGTCCATTTTCCACGATCCATCTTGTCGGCATTTATAATCACTCGATAAGTCCAGCTATTTTCATAGAGGAACGTAAATAGCGCGCGCGGATCGGGGTGCGGTTGCAGGTTGATATCGGTTACGCTGACGTTAAAAGTTTTATCGAAGATTGCGCTGCCATTGTGGTTAGAAAAATCGGTCAGATCATCCTTCATCTTCAACAGCAACGCTAGAGAAGGCGCCGCGCTTATCAGACGCCCGCCGATGGTTAACTTCGCACCCTGTAACCCCTTGGGAAATTTGTTCGAATAGAATGCGCCAGTGAAGCTGTCTCTGGCCAGCAACTGTCCGAAAAGAAAATTCTGGTCAGCTAAAAAATTGTCGTTGTAGTCCGCGCCATGCATTTTATAGGCGGTAGTCACACTGCCTTCGATGGCTATCCGGATAACGTTGAATGAGGCGTTGCCCAGCGTTATGTTGAGATTGCGGAACTTACTGCGCGCTAATACGCCGTCATCTTCCAGCAACCGTTGTTCAGGCCGGTTAAAACGCGCTGTAATGTTTGTGGATGGTGTTGCTGACAATTCCGGTAATGTCGGCATCGCTGTTGCCGATGTGCTCATCCATTCCACCGCGTAATCGCGCACGGCATTAATGTATTTTTGATGCGGCGGCCCGTTGGAGGTGGCTTCCGGGTATACCTGTTTGGCTGCGCGTATTGTCAGCCATACTGCCCAGTCTTGAATGGAGGTGGGTGCAGGCGTATCGCCCAGGTAGCGTTCCAGAAACGTGTGCATTAATGCTGCTATGCTCGCTGGTGAACTTCCGCCCAATACCTGCGTACGTATCTCGCTACGCACTAGCCTTTTTGCAAAACTACGCAGCGTTGGCGATATGGGGGGATGCGCGTCCGCAGCAAGGTTGGATTGGTTCTTGGCAATATCGTACAAACCATTCGAGGCCGCTATCAGGCGGTCGAGTGTTGCCACCGGATATGTTTGCGTCAAATGCTGCATCCACGTCGCCAGTCCCGGAACTGAGAGGCGCTGCGCCAGTAAGCTGTCCCACAGTATTTCCAGTTTTTTCGGGTCTGCTCGGGATACGCCGTTTTCCAATGCAAGCTGCAACGTAATGAGCTGATTAAAAAACGTGTCGACATCGCCGGCATGCGCGGCGGCTATCAAGTCTTTTCCATCTGGAAAAAGGGTCAGCATCTTATCCACGGCAGCTTCTGGCGTACCGATGGGATAATGTTGGGAAAACCCGGTCTGGCTGCGGACTTCTTCTAGCAATGCGTGTTTTTCGCGGTAGCTAAAAACGTTCATGCCGATCACTTGCAGCAGCTCGGGGCGACTGCCGAAGTCCCGTAAATTTAGTCCATATGAACCGGCAAGTGTCATGCCGTTGAACCTTAGTGAGCGCAGCACCGCAGAAACCAGTTTTGGCTTGGCTTGTTCAAAGCCCAGTGCCCGGATTAATGTGTCGCGTTTTTGTACAAGGCTATTTTCAATATCGTAGGTGTTGGGCATTCCGGCATCTTGTTGTTTCAGGTGATCATAGGACCAAGCTACCTGATCGAAACAGCCAGGAAACAGCAGGGTATTTAGTTCGAAATCATGCAAGAAAATAGTTGCCTGTTGGACGGAGTAAGGCAAGAGGCTATTAATGATCGGCGGCGTTAGATGACTAATGGTAGTGTCAACCGCATCCGTGCCATTAAGGTACTGAAAGTTACTGAGGAAGACGCGAATTTTTTCCGGCGAGTTGATCAGCAAAGCTTTTAGTAAGATGGTTGATGGACTTGTGCGCATGATGTGGCGCGTTGCCGTGTCTTGCGTGCGCTCTGCCATCAAATTTTTTTGCAGCTCGTAATAAATACGATCAAAGGTGGCTGGGTCCGGTGGCTGCAGGTAACACTCGTGGGCCAGTTTAAGTCTCTCAGTCGGGGGAATATTCTGACCCTCATCGCGCAGTTTAAATTTTACATCGATCATTTTCCGCGCAGCAACCGACAAATTTTCCCATTCGATTTCGGGCTTATATAAGCTTATTTTTGTGAGCGTCTTGTTGACGGTGCTGTCAAAGTGATCTCTTAGTGCAATGGCACTTTCGAGAGATAAATTAAATACTTTCGCCAAAAGAACACTGCGAGTGCCTTCTATCTTTTCCTCTATGCACCGGGCCTGACAATGAAGGTCGGGCGTTTCAACAATCCTGCCAAAATTGATATCATCATCCGGGGTTTGATTGGTTGCGGGATTAAAGTCGATTTCGGCTGTGGCAATATCATCCGGTATTGAGGACATCGGATTTTGGACTGAACCGGACGTACCATTCGTCGTCATGATTCTTACCCATAAGGCACCGTTGAAACGATTGATGTAGTGCGGCTTTTCCAGATGCATGGGGGGATGTTTTTCATCATAGGTCCACACTGGCGCAGGTTTTGCCATAATGATAAATTGCTCTTCACCTCCTGCAATATGTGCACAACCATCCGCACCCAACTTGAGTGCATCGACAAGGTCGAACGCTTCGATCGCGTTCCGGTCTGCGCCAATAAATTCATTTCTATAGCCGACAACGACGCCTTGATCCAGCTTTACCAACGTATGTTTGAGTTCTTTTTGTTGGCTGATAAGCGCTATTCTGGAACCTCGCGGAAGTTCAATAATTTGTGCCTGACTGCTAATGACGATCGGGGCGGTACCAAGAAAGGCAGAAAAATTCAGCTTGTTTGTATTTGCTGACAATTCGTCAAGTTCCATTTTTGTAATCAGTCCGGCGCGATATTCCAGCCGTCCGACTACATCCCAACTCATCGCCTTATGCATCAGTCTTTTGGCGAGACCTCCCTCGGGTTCTGCTACGGCATTTTGGGCTAGATAAATAAATTTTTCATGGGCTGGCAGGTTCATGAAGTTTTTGTAATTGGTGGCCCATTCTGCCAGAGCGGTCTCTTCAGCCTGTTTTGCGTCAGATGTGGATTTAAACCTGTGGATGATCTTGGCTGCCTGCTTATGGATGATCGTTTTATGTCCTAAAAAGAAGCTCATCCCCACTATTTCAATGGCTAATCCCATAAGAAAATTGCTTCGGTACTCTTCTGCTGCGATAGGGTTATCGGCAACCAGCGCCATTCCTGCATCGGGCAGTGTGACCATTATTCCGGCGATAAACAAGATCAGGGAATTTGCCTGTGGTGCGCCTATCACCAGCATGGCTTTCATTAATGTCTGAGCCATCCCCAGCCCGAGCATTGTCCATTTTTCAGCATTGGAAAGAATCGCCAAATCCATATCGTTGGCGAATTTTTGGACGGCTGCATTCCATATGATATTGACAGCGGTATCTCGTTTGGCGAATGCTAAAGAGGGGGGCCACATGTCTCGTAACGGCGGATTGCTCCAATGTTTGGCAAATAATTGATCGCCTTTCTCAATTACCGTTTTTGTCGGTAACCCCCTTTTGACGGCTTCCCGGATACGCGGGTCATCCAGCCGGAAAGTTGCCTCCTTGACGACGACCGGCATCAGATCGCTATCCATAAAGTAGAGAACGCCGTTGGTATTCTTTTGGGTCGGAGGCGTCATGATCATGCCGGCCACCGTTATTCCCTTGTATTTAACTTCTCTGCAATTGTTGAGAAATTCATTTAGTTGTGTATCGCTATCCGCTGGTACCTTAGAGAAGGTGCGCGAAAATTGCTCTGACAGGCTTGCCTTAATCCCTCTTCTTGCAGCGTCATAAATAGGCCCTGAGGCTAAACGCAGCGTCATAAATTTCGTAAACGTGCGCCACAGCCAACCATTCGTCAGCAAGTTTTGTAGGTGCGGTGGAATATTGTCCGGCCAGTCGTATTTTATATCCGCGTTATGGGCTGTTATATGGCCAGCTTTTTCTGCAATCAAATAAAAGGGTAATCCGGCCGCAATCTCTTTTATGTTCCAGCTATTGGTATATTTAGTCCCGTGTTCTTGCGTGGGGAGCAACTGGGCATAGGGGGCGTTGACGTTGCGCACATCGAAAAATACGCCATGGATCACCTGGTAGATATCTTTCTTTTCCAAGCCCGCATCTTCAAATAAAATTCCCAGCGCCTCATCTATGAATGTTGTGAACGTATCAGAAAATGGATTAAATGTGAAACGGGCATAAAACGCTCTTTCTAATCGATGGCGTTCTATTTCAACTCTTCTTTGTTCCCTTCTGCCATCGATAATTATTTTCCAGGATTTACCCAAAAAGGCAGTATTTTGCGCTGCTTGCACACCCGACATCAGAAAACATCCGCTGGTTTGTTCTTGCTGGATTGTTGGGGCAGCCGGGGCATGCTGCAACATCTGCGTCAAATCCGTGAAGAAGTTTTTTTCCGCTGGTGCCTGATCTTCGCTTGGTAGAAGTTGTTGTTCTGCACAGTGGGTTGCGCTAGGAACGACAATCGGGTTGATCACTTCGGTGGACTTTTGCGGCAGGACTATCGCTGCGCTATGGCGAGATTTATCCACCTGATTGCCTGAGCGCGGCAAGGGTGAATGATGATTTTCCCGGTCTGCTGTATTCATCGATAGTGGCGGCGCAATATTGTGCGCACCATTAAATGTAAGAGCAAGTGCGTGATTGTTTTTTGTCGCCTCCTCCTGTGTGCTCGCCGCGACAGCGCTCAGCAGAAGCAGGGGAAACAACGGCAACAAACTGACATGGTTAGTCGTGCGCCTGTTGTTCCGCATACAAAGGTCGGGTCGGCTCTCTCGAAGCCGGAGTGAACAGGATCGACTGCTTGCATAGTTGTTTGAGAACCGGGCATCTTTCCTGATATCCCCGACTGGTTTACTGAGCGGTTGTGGACGGTAGCTACGGCCAAAATCGGATTTTTGGGAGATACGGTTCATCTTCGTCGTTCCTTAGCTTGGATGCTGATCGTGTAAATCGGTGGAGAGGGGCGACGCCATGATGGGTCAGAGGGCCACGCAGAGATGGCATAGTATGCGAGGGCAGGTAAATTATCTGAGTGATATTTCTGTAAATGATCATTTTTTGAACGTTGCATTTCTTGTTAATTGGCTCCGCATTACATTATTTTTTAGCAATGAATACTGCGCAGAGTCTGTTTGCAGGTTCTTGCTTACTCAAGGCCGCAATCACCGCAAAAGCGACAAGCTGTCGGAAAAATACAAGCGCCCGTCATTTATGGAAAATAGTTGCAGCTCTCTTAGATCAAGAATGAGGTCACGCAGCAGCGCACAGATAAATAGCGGTCATCCTCTATCGGCGCGACGGAAGTCGTGATGCGCGTTCCGGCGTTTTTCTCTTTCTGTAAAGCACACAATGAGCCTCAGTACATTTGATCTTTTTAAAGTAGGTATCGGTCCTTCTAGTTCGCATACGGTCGGTCCGATGATTGCGGCGGCACGTTTTGCGCGCTATTTGCAGGAAGCAGGATTACTGGGCAACGTCCATTCTGTGCGGGCGGAGTTATATGGCTCGTTAGGCGCGACCGGCAAAGGGCATGGCACGGATAAGGCGGTATTGCTGGGATTGGAAGGATATTTGCCAGATCAGATCGATCCCGATTTTGTCGAGCCGAGACTGATGGAAATTCGTCGCAGCAAACAAACATTGCTCAATGGAACTCATGCCGTTGCATTGAACGAAAAAGAACATCTACTATTTTTCCGCAGAGAATCATTGCCGCAGCATCCGAACGGCATGCGTTTTCTGGCGATGGATGCCAACGGTGGATTGCTGGCGCAGAAAGAATATTACTCAGTTGGTGGCGGCTTTGTCGTCAGTCATGAAGGCTTGCGTGTGAATGGCGCACCTGCCCAAGGGCTGACCGACGCGGTTGACGTGCCATATCCATTTCATTGCGGTGACGATTTGTTACGCGTCAGTGCCGATAGCGGTCTGAGCATCGCGCAATTGATGCTGGAAAACGAAAAGCATTGGCGCACTGCCGAAGAAGTCCGGGCAAAGTTGCTGGGTATTTGGGATGTAATGGCGACGACCATCAAACGCGGTTGTGCGACCGACGGCGAATTGCCGGGGCCGATGCGGGTCAAACGCCGCGCCCATGAGCTGACGCAGCAGCTGCGGAATCGCTCTGAAGAATCGCTGAACGATCCGTTGTCGATGCTGGATTGGGTCAATCTGTATGCGATGGCCGTGAACGAAGAAAACGCCGCCGGTGGCCGCATCGTGACCGCACCGACCAATGGCGCTGCGGGTGTGATCCCGGCGGTCTTGCAGTACTACATCAAGTTTGTGCCGGGCGCTAATCTTGACGGCGTGATGACGTTTTTATTGACCGCCGCCGCGATTGGTTTGATCTATAAAGAAAACGCCTCAATTTCCGGTGCGGAAGTTGGCTGTCAGGGCGAGGTTGGCGTGGCTTGTTCAATGGCCGCCGGTGCATTGGCGGCAGTGCAGGGCGGGACCACGGAACAGATCGAAAACGCCGCTGAAATCGGCATGGAACATAACCTTGGGATGACTTGCGATCCGGTCGGCGGCCTGGTGCAAATTCCATGTATCGAACGCAATGCGATGGGGGCGGTAAAGGCGATTAACGCCGCTCGCATGGCGCTGCGTGGGAACGGGAAACATTATGTCTCACTGGATAAAGTGATTAAAACCATGATGCAAACCGGTGCCGATATGAAGACTAAATACAAAGAAACATCGCGTGGTGGTTTAGCTGTGAACGTCATTGAATGTTGATTCGCCGCGGTTGTATTAAAGCACAAAATTCATTACACCCAATGTCATGGCCACCGTTGTGGCTTACCAATATTGCCCGTCCATCTTTAGGAAAATCATGCGCAATTATTCGATATTCAGTCTGATCCGTAATGGACTTTCTTACCATGAAAACTGGCAGCGGGCCTGGAAAAGCCCTGAGCCAAAAACCGAGTACGACATCGTCATTATCGGCGGCGGCGGGCATGGTCTGGCGACCGCCTACTATCTGGCGAAGGTACACGGTTTGCGGAATATTGCTGTGATCGAAAAAGGCTGGATAGGCGGCGGCAATACCGCCCGTAATACGACGATTGTGCGCTCGAATTATCTATGGGATGAGTCTGCTGGTTTGTACGAAAAAGCGATGCAGCTATGGGAAGGATTGTCGGAAGATTTGAATTACAACGTGATGTTTAGTCAGCGCGGCGTGATGAATCTGGCGCATACCTTGCAAGACGTGCGCGACACCGACCGCCGGATTAACGCCAATCGCCTGAATGGCGTCGATGCCGAATGGCTGACCCCGGCGCAGGTGAAAGAGATCGTCCCGATTATCAATTTGAATAGTCATTATCCAGTCTTGGGCGCGTCCTTCCAACGGCGCGGCGGCGTCGCCCGTCATGATGCGGTCGCCTGGGGCTATGCCCGTGGTGCAGATGCGCGTGGCGTGGATATTTTGCAGAATTGTGGTGTCACCGGCATCCGCCGCGAAAATGGTGCCGTAACTGGCGTTGAGACGGTCAAGGGTTTTATCAAGGCTAAAAAAGTAGCGGTCGTCGCGGCTGGCAGTTCCAGCCTGATTGCCAGCATGGCCGGGATTCGGTTGCCGCTGGAAAGTCATCCATTGCAAGCACTGGTGTCTGAGCCGATTAAACCGGTGATTGATACCGTCGTGATGTCTAACGCGGTCCACGCGTATTTAAGTCAATCCGATAAAGGCGATCTGGTGATCGGTGCGGGTGTTGATCAATATACCGGCTATGGCCAACGCGGCAGCTACCAAACTATCGAGGGGACTTTGCAGGCGATTGTGGAAATGTTTCCGGTGCTCAGCCGGGTACGGATGAACCGGCAGTGGGGCGGGATTGTGGATGTGTCGCCGGATGCTTGCCCGATTATTTCGAAGACCGATGTGAAGGGTTTGTACTTTAACTGCGGTTGGGGGACGGGCGGCTTTAAGGCAACGCCGGGCTCGGGCTGGGTCTTTGCGCACACGATCGCGCACGACAGCCCGCATCCGTTGAATGCGCCGTTTTCGCTGGACCGGTTCTATACCGGTCACTTGATTGACGAGCATGGCGCTGCAGCGGTTGCGCACTAATTCGACAATGCTTATCTGATCTCAATTGCAAGACTGATTCCGGAGAAATACCATGTTATTGATTACCTGCCCCTGGTGCGGGCCACGTGCAGAAAGTGAATTTCACTGCGGTGGCGAAGCTGATATCGCGCGCCCGCTAGAGACTGAAAAACTCACCGATGAAGAGTGGGGCGATTACCTGTTCATGCGCAAAAACCCACGCGGCGTGCATCGCGAACAATGGCATCACAATCAAGGTTGCCGCCGCTGGTTTATGGCTGAGCGGGATACGGTCAGCTATGAATTTCTTGGCTATAGCAAGTTTGGTGACGAAAAAGGGAGCACAACATGAGCACAAATTTAAAAGAGTCCCTGCAAAGCCACCGTCTGACAGAGGGCGGCCGGATTAATCGTCACCGACCGCTGACATTTACCTTTAATGGCAAAGTCTATCAAGGCTTTCAAGGCGATACGCTGGCATCGGCGTTGCTGGCAAACGGCGTCCATTTTGTGGCGCGTAGCTGGAAATACCATCGTCCACGTGGCATCGTCACGGCTGGCGTAGAAGAACCGAATGCGTTGGTGCAATTGGAAACCGGCGCGCATACCGTGCCGAATGCACGCGCGACCGAACTAGAGCTGTATCAGGATTTGACCGCCACCAGCGTCAACGCCAAGCCGAATATTGAGAATGACCGGCTCGCGGTCAATCAATTAATTGCACGCTTTATTCCGGCGGGATTTTATTACAAAACCTTCAAATGGCCGCGTAGTTGGTGGGGCAAGTATGAAGAGGTAATCCGTGCCGCCGCCGGTTTAGGCAAAGCGCCAACCGAACTCGACCCTGACCGTTACGAAAAAACCTACGCTCATTGCGACGTATTGATTGCCGGTGGCGGCCCTGCTGGATTGGCTGCAGCGTGGGTGGCGGGCAAGTCCGGCGCCCGCGTGATATTGGTCGATGATCAGGCTGAGTTGGGCGGCAGTTTGTTGTCCGGGCCGGCGATTATCGATGGCAAACCTGCGACCGTCTGGGCAGCGCATATCGCCGCAGAATTACGCAATATGCCAGAGGTCACGATATTGACGCGGAGCACGGTATTTGGCTATCAGGATCACAATTTGTTAACGGTGGCAGAACGGCTGACTGAGCACTTGCCTTTGGTGTCACGCGGAAAATGGCGTGAGCGTCTCTGGAAAGTCCGCGCTAAACACGTCATTCTGGCGACGGGCGCACACGAGCGTCCTATTGTCTTTGGTAACAACGATTTGCCGGGCATTATGCTGGCATCGGCGGTATCGACTTATATCCATCGGTTTGGCGTATTGCCAGGCCGCAACGCGATCATTTTTACGAATAATGATGATGGTTATCAGGCTGCGCTGGATTTGAAAAACGCCGGGGCGCAAGTCATGATCGTCGATCCTCGCGCTGCAAATAATAGTAGTTTGCCAGCGCTGGCAAAACGGCAGGGCATCACTATTGTGAGTAATGCGGTAGTAGTGTCTGCCAAAGGCGGCCGTCATGTTAAATCGGTCGAGGTCGCGTCGCACGTTGATGGCGTTCCCGGTCCGACTATTAATACTTTTTCTTGTGATCTGATCGGCATGTCGGGCGGTTGGAATCCGGTATTACACCTGTTTGCGCAATCCGGCGGTAAAGCACAATGGGATAAAGCAAAGGCTTGTTTTGTGCCGGGTTCAGCAATGCAAAAGGAAACCAGCGTTGGTGCTGCAAATGGCGATTTCAGACTCGGCGGTGCATTGCGCGATGGTGCGCTGGCAGCACAACACGCAGTCAATTCCTTAGGTTTTGTATCGGCTACGGTGCCAGGCTGGAAAGTCGCCGATATCGCCGAAGCCGCGATTTTGCCGCTTTGGTTGGTGGGCGACCGTAAATTGGTCGGTCGCGGGCCGAAGCAATTTGTCGATTATCAAAATGATGTTTCGGCAGCGGATATCTATCTGGCAGCGCGTGAAGGTTATCACTCGGTCGAGCATGTCAAGCGCTACACTGCGCTGGGTTTTGGCACTGATCAGGGCAAGCTGGGCAATATTAACGGCATGGCGATTCTGGCGGAAGTGCTGGGCAAGACGATCCCCGAGACTGGCACCACGACTTTCCGGCCGAACTATACGCCGGTAACATTCGGTACTATCGCAGGCCGTGAGTTAGGCGATTTTCTGACGCCGATACGCAAGACCTGCATCCATACCTGGCACGAAGAAAAGGGCGCGTTGTTTGAAGATGTCGGCAACTGGAAACGCCCGTGGTATTACCCACGCGGTAACGAGGATTTACACGCCGCAGTCGCCCGCGAATGTTTATCGGCGCGCAATAGCGTGGGGATACTCGATGCGTCTACGTTGGGGAAAATCGACGTGCAAGGGCCAGATGCGGTGACGTTGCTGAACTGGATGTATACCAATCCCTGGAACAAGTTAGAAGTGGGTAAATGCCGCTATGGCTTGATGCTGGATGAGAACGGTATGGTGTTCGACGATGGCGTCACAGTGCGTCTGGCCGACGAACATTTTCTGATGAGCACCACCACTGGCGGCGCGGCGCGTGTGCTGGATTGGATGGAGCGCTGGCTGCAAACTGAATGGCCAAACTTAAAAGTTAATTTGACCTCCGTCACCGACCATTTCGCCACCTTCGCCGTGGTGGGACCAAAGGGGCGGCAGGTGCTGCAAAAGGTCTGCAAGGACATTGATTTCTCGAATGCCGCGTTCCCATTTATGTCGTTCCGCGAAGGCACTATTCAGGATGTATTTACCCGGATTATGCGGATCAGCTTTTCGGGCGAATTGTCGTACGAAGTGAACGTTCCTGCGAATATGGGGCGCGCAATTTGGGATGCGATTATCGCGGCCGGTAAGGAGTTCGATATCACGCCCTACGGTACCGAAACCATGCACGTCTTGCGTGCAGAAAAGGGCTACATCATCGTTGGTCAGGATACTGATGGTTCGGTTACACCGTTCGATCTGGGTATGGGCGGCTTGTGTGCAAAGTCCAAGGATTTCCTCGGCAAGCGCTCGTTGACGCGGTCGGATACGGCGAAGGAGGGACGCAAGCAATTGGTCGGTTTATTGACTGATGATCCGACGTTTGTATTGCCGGAAGGCGGCCAGATTCTGGCGGCCCCGAAGCCAGCCGACGAAGCGCTAGCCAAGATGATCGGCCACGTTACATCTAGTTATTTCAGTCCGATTTTGCAGCGCTCGATTGCGTTTGCGCTGGTCAAAGGCGGCTTGAGCAAGATGGGCGAAAGCGTGTCCATTCCCACAGCGTCGGGTGGTTATACCAACGCCAAGATTAATAGTCTGGTTTTTTATGATGTCGAAGGAGTCCGTCAACATGTTGAATGATGCTAAGGTTTTTATGTCGCCATCGACAACCACCAGCCTTTTAGGTGGCGTGATAATGGAATCGCCGCTAGCAAGCGCCGCAGTGGTGATGGCGCCGCTTTCGTCTGGCGCGCATCAGGCATTTCATGTGCGCGAACGGCCTTTTCTGGAAATGATTAATGTTAAGGGCGATGCTGCGTCGGATGTTTTTTTGGCGGCCATCAAGAGCGCAACCGGTGCCGCATTACCGCTTATACCGAATACGGTCTCGGAAAGTGATGATTACGTCATTTACTGGCTGGCGCCGAATGAGTGGCTGATCCAATCGACGCAGCCGCGTGTGCCGGTGGTAGATGCGGCGCTGCGACAATTGCTGACTGGTCAGTTTGTGGCGGTGGTAGATGTCAGCAGCGGCAATACTACGCTGGTGATGTCGGGTCAAAAAGTTCGCGCTGTGCTGAAAAAAGGCTGTCCACTGGATTTTCATCCCAAGGTTTTCACGCCCGGGCAATGTGCGCAAAGTCATTATTTTAAGACCGGCGTGGTATTACGGTCGCTTGCTAATGGCGACGTCGAAGTGATTATCCGCCGCAGTTTTGCCGATTATTTCGGTCGGATTCTGGCCGATGCGGCAGAGGAATATCTGGGGGAGTCAATCCGATGAAAAATGAGCATATTGGCAATAGCGTCGGCAGTGGCGTACGTTGGCAAATTTTCATCGAAGGCCTGACATCGACAACATTTGTGGGCTTGCATCCGCATGAGCATTTGCAGCCGCAGCCGGTGGAACTGGATATCGAGATGTCGTATCGGCCGGGTAAAAATAGCGGGGGACAATTGAATGGTGCAGATGCCGAAGCCGGATCGATCATCGACTATGACAAATATTGCACTTTGCTAACCACGTTCATGCAGCAAAAACCGCATACCCGCTTGCTGGAAACGCTGGCGTTTGAGATCGCCAGCTTATCTTTCCGCGATTATCCGATGCTGGAAGAAATCAAAGTGGCGATTCACAAACCGAAGATCAGAAGCAACGCTGCCCGGCTGGGCGTATCGGCTTGCTGGACGCGCTGGAGTTATGAAACCTCCCTGTTACAGCAGTCGCAAGAAGTTGCTTTAAATCAATAAAATAGAACATTTCAGCGGTCAGCGTGCAGGTGCTTGTTCTGCCCGCAGACGCGCGATATTTTTGTTAATATGCAGCATGTCCACAAGGCATGCTTTTATACAAGGCCTGCAAATTTGCAGGCTTTTTTGTTTTTAGCGGCAGTTTTCTTACCCCGATTATTTACCACTTTATTTTTTACCGCATCCCGCTAACTCTTATCAATCTGACTAATTTGCTTCGTTTTACGCATCAATTACCGCTACCTTTATTGCCGGCGACTGATCGATACTCTCCGCGTAGATTTGCATAGCATTGAGAAACTCATTTAGAAATTCTGGAGACCCATCATGAGCAAAGATAATTTGTCCCCCGCCGAACAAGCATTGCGCGAAGCCGCGCTTGAATACCACCGCAGCCCGACGCGCGGCAAGATTAAAGTTGTACCAACCAAGCCCTTATCCAATCAGCGCGATTTGTCCTTGGCGTATTCGCCCGGTGTTGCTTACGCTTGCCTGGCAATTGAAGAAAACCCTGATTTGGCAGTTGACTTTACCTCCCGCGCAAATCTGGTGGGCGTGATTACCAACGGTACTGCTGTGCTGGGATTGGGCGATATCGGTCCGCTGGCAAGTAAGCCGGTGATGGAAGGTAAAGGCTGCTTGTTCCAGACGTTTGCCGGTATTGACGTATTTGATATCGAGTTGGCCGAACGCGATCCAGATAAATTGGTTGATATGATCGCCGCACTGGAACCGACTTTGGGCGGGATTAATCTGGAAGATATTAAAGCGCCGGAATGTTTTTATATCGAAAAGAAACTACGCGAACGGATGAATATTCCGGTCTTCCATGACGATCAGCACGGTACGGCGATTATTTCGGCTGCGGCATTGTTGAACGGTTTAGAGTTGGTCAAGAAGGCCATTGGTGATATCAAACTAGTTGCTTCCGGTGCTGGCGCGGCTGCCATCGCCTGTCTGGATTTGATGGTTGAGCTGGGCGTAAAACGCGAGAATATGTTCGTCTGCGATTCGCGTGGCGTGATTCACGATGCGCGTGAAGACAAGCTGGATGAATCCAAGCAGCGTTATATTCAAAAAACCGATGCACGTACGTTGGCCGACGCGATCAAAGGCGCTGACGTGTTTCTTGGCTGTTCCGCTGCGGGTGTCTTAACGCCGGAAATGGTCAAGTCGATGGGCACCCAGCCGATCATTTTGGCGCTGGCAAATCCCGAGCCGGAAATCCGTCCTGAACTGGCGCTGGAAGCCCGTCCTGATTGCATTATCGCCACCGGTCGTTCGGATTATCCAAACCAGGTGAACAACGTTTTATGCTTCCCGTATATTTTCCGCGGCGCGTTGGATTGCGGTGCAACCCGGATTACCGAAGCGATGAAAATTGCTTGCGTGCGCGAGATTGCCGATCTGGCAAAAGCCGAAATTAGCGAAGAAGTTGCAACCGCCTACGCCGGGCAGGAACTGCGTTTTGGTCCTGAATATATTATTCCTAAGCCATTTGATTCGCGTTTGATTCTGCGCATCGCGCCAGCGGTAGCGCGCGCTGCGGAAGAGTCGGGCGTAGCCACCCGGCCGATCAAAGACATGGAAGCGTATCGCCAATCATTGACGCGCTTTGTCAGTCATACCGGTATGTTCATGCGGCCTGTATTTGAGGCTGCACGTTCCGATCCACAGCGAATTGTCTATGCCGAAGGCGAAGATGAGCGCGTATTGCGGGCGGTGCAAATTGCGTTGGAAGAAAAGTTGGTCCGGCCTATTTTGATCGGCCGTCCAGCGGTGATTGAGGCGCGGATTGAGCGTGCTGGTTTGCGGTTAAAAGCCGGGCAAGATTTTGAGCTGGTCAATCCTGAGGACGATGCACGCTTCCGCCAATATTGGGAGGCTTATCACGAGATCAAAGCACGTGATGGCGTCACGCCGGAAATGGCAAAGTCGATCTTGCGTCGTTCAAATACGATCATCGCGGCAATGCTGGTGAAATTGGGAGACGCAGACGGTATGTTGTGCGGTCTGGTGGGACGTTTCGATAGTCATCTTGAACATGTCCGTGACGTCATTGGCTTGCGTGAAGGCGCGCAAGGCTTTGCGACTATAAACGGTCTGGTACTGGATCAACACACGCTGTTTATCGCCGATACGTTTGTCAACGATGATCCTGGCGCTGAGCAGTTGGCCGATATTGCGGCGATGGCGGTTGAGGAAGTGCGGCGCTTTGGTGTGCCACCGAAGGTTGCCTTTCTGTCGCATTCGATGTTTGGGTCCAGCACGCGCCCATCGGCTAAAAAAATGCGCGCAGCAAGCGGCTTATTTGCCAAGCGCATGCCGGATGTTGAGTCAGATGGCGAGATGCACGGCGATGCGGCTTTAAGCGCCGATATCCGGGCGCAATACTTGCCAAAATCAACGTTGACCGGTAACGCCAACGTGCTGATTATGCCGAATCTGGATTCTGCGAATATTCTTTTCAATGTCTTGAAGATGACTGGCGGTCAGGGTGTGACTGTCGGCCCGGTATTGCTGGGTGCCGCCGCAGCCGTGCATATTCTGACGCCTTCCGCGACCGTGCGGCGGGTGGTGAATATGACGGCGTTGGTGGTGGCGAATGCTATTTCCAAAAAGCAGGGATCGCTGATTAAGTAAATTCAGGGAAACATCCTGATGTAAAAATGCCGTCCATCGAGACTCGTCGATGGGCGGTTTTTTTTATGACGTTATCCGACTATTTGCTCGATAAGGTCCGACGATGCTCGCCAGGGCTGTTGCCGGTCCATTTTTTAAATGCGCGATGGAAGGCGCTGGGGTCGGCGAAGCCTAGCTGGACAGCAATGTCTTCGATGCTTTTGCGCGAGCCGCTGAGGTGATTGATTGCCAGATCGCGTCGCAGATTATCCTTGATCGATTGATAGGATTGTCCTTCCTGATGCAGCTTACGGCGCAGCGTGGAGGAGGTTGAGTGAAGTTGCCGCGACAACGTATCAAAGTCCGGCCATTCAGTTAATGCGGTGCGGCGTAAGTGGTGACGGATTTTGGCGTTAAGACTATCCCGATTACTATATTTGACCAGTAAATTGGCGGGCGCTTCAGCCAGAAAATTCACCAGCGTGCGTTGGTTCTGAACAATCGGAAGGTCCAGATAGCTAGCATTAAAAGTGATGCAAGTGCTGGCCTGACCAAAACGCGCTTGTTCGCTAAAACGTATTTTATAGTCAGCGCCGCAGCGTGGTTCTTCGCATCGAAAATCGGCCGTCAGTAACGGAATACGCCGACCAATCAGCCAACTGCCCAAGCCGTGCACAATAATCAAAAAAGTCGCATAGGTGAATGCGCGTGAAGGCGCTGGGGATACTTCGTGCAGCGTCATCTGTGCAAACTTGTCGTTAATCGTCAGCGTGCCGTGGATATCGTCGAGCACTAGCCGCATAAACTTTAATACCTGTTTTAGGGCGCTGCCCAAGGTTTCACACTGGATCACACTTTGGCACAGCAACAAAAAGCTGCCAACTCTCATCGGATGGCTATCCATGCCGAAAAATTCATCATCCAGCTGTTTGGCAATCAAGGACCAGAGTTGGCCGTAATTAGCTGCCGAGACCCTTGCTTGCGGTGCTTTCAGCAACATCGGTGAGATTCCTGCTGCATTCAGCAAACTCTCGGCGTCAAAGCCGCGTTCGAGCAGAACTGCTAATGCTTCGTGGACGAAGTCGATGCCGATGGTGTCTTTTTCCCAATCTTTCATGCGATTTTCTTGAGGTGTAGAGGGCTGGAAAAGGTTGCCGAAGCTGCTGCGTATTGCAAATTCAACCGCCCAGCTTGAATGGATATGGCATGGCTAGTCGGCGATGGATATCCTAGACTGAGGCTTGGCGATGATCAGCTATTGTTTAATTGTTATTAAGCAGCGTAAATAGTTTATCTCACCAGCAACATCAGAGAGCAGCTTAAATGCGCCATTTTAGGTTATAGGAGAACAAATATGTCAGCTGACGTGCTAACAGGTGAAATCGCGATTCGGGATGTTGCGCAAGCAACTAGTCAAAATCCGGACTATCAACAATTTTATGCAGATTTCGATGTCGAAAAGATCGCCGCCGTGCTGTCCGGCGACCTAAAAACAGGCATCAACGCTTGCGTCGAATGTTGCGATCGTCATGCGCAACCGGGTCGCGTTGCGCTGTTTTATGAGAATAAAGATGGCAGCAGCACGCAGTACACATTTGAACAGTTGCGTGATCTTTCCGCTAAATTTGCCAATTTGTTGACGCAGCAAGGCGTTCAGCCCGGCGATCGCGTAGCCGGATTGTTGCCAAGAACACCGGAACTGCTTATCACTATTTTAGGCACCTGGCGCGCTGGCGCGGTGTATCAGCCGCTGTTCACCGCCTTCGGATCGAAGTCGATTGAACACCGTGTTATCAGCAGCGAAGCTAAATTGGTCGTGACCGATGCTGACAACCGGCATAAGTTAAACGATATTCCGGGTTGCCCGAACGCGTTGACGATTGCGGACAAGAATGGCCAAGGCGTTATTGCTGGCGATCTGAATTTTTGGGAGCAATTGGATCAGCAATCGACAGACTTTGCGCCAGTGATGCGCTCTGGCGATGATGCTTTCATGATGATGTTTACGTCGGGCACGACAGGACCAGCTAAAGGCGTCGTCGTGCCGCTGCGGGCGATGCTGGCGTTTTATGTCTATGCCCGCTATGCAATGGATATCCGGCCGGAAGACGCGTTCTGGAACATCGCCGATGCGGGTTGGGCTTATGGTTTGTATTATTGCGTCACCGGTCCGTTGTTGTTAGGGCATGCAATTACGTTGTATGACGGGGCGTTCACGGTTGAGAATTGTTATCGGGTTATTGAGAAGTATGGAATCACTAATCTGGCCGGTTCACCGACTGCATATCGGATGTTGATTGCTTCGGGGGAGGCGCTGGCGGGTTCTATTAAAGGTCAGTTACGGGTGGTCAGCAGCGCTGGCGAGCCGTTGAATCCTGAGGTGATTCGCTGGTTTAAAGAATATCTGGATTGTCCGATTTATGACCATTATGGGCAGACCGAAAACGGCATGATGCTGTGCAATCATCATGGTTTGGCGCATTCGTTTCTTCCCGGCTCTGCGGGATTTGCGATGCCGGGGTATCGGTTGGCGGTGTTGAATGAGGAGGGTCTGGAGCTGGGGGTCGGTGAGCCGGGGGTGTTGGCTGCTGACCGGGCGCGGTCGCCTTTGTTTTGGTTTCAGGGGTATTGGCCGCAATCGGGTTCGACGCCGCGGGATAATTATTATCTGACTGGCGATACGGTTGAGAATAATGCTGATGGGAGTATTAGTTTTGTTGGGCGGGATGACGATATTATTACTTCGGCGGGATATCGGATTGGGCCGTTTGATGTTGAGAGTGCGCTGTTGGAGCACGATGCTGTTGCGGAGGCTGCTGTGGTTGGGAAGCCTGATCCTGAGCGGACGGAATTGGTGAAGGCTTTTGTTGTGCTGCGGGCGGGATATGAAGCGTCTGAGTTGTTGGCGGTTGAGTTACAGCAGTATGTTAAGAAGCGCTTGGCGGCGCATTCTTATCCTCGGGAGATTGCGTTTTTGGAGGAGTTACCTAAGACGCCTAGTGGGAAGTTGCAAAGGTTTATTTTGCGGAATCAGGAGATTGCGAAAGGTAAGTTGTAGTGGGGAGGGTTGGCTTTGGTTCGTCGGTATTTAAAACGGTTTGTGTTCCGTTGATGCAAGCCGGGGGTGCCTAGCCGAAGCAAGAAAAAGTGACTAGCTGCCGGGCGACCCCCGGTGGACTCTCCACTGTGAACAAACCGTTTAAATTACCGACTAACGCTATGATCCTCCTGAACAGCAACACAGAATTAGACGCACCGAATAACCAAAATTTCACACCAATAATTAACCACATCCAAAATAGAGGTTCACATGCAAATTAAAGATAAATGTTTTCTGATTAGCGGCGGCGGCTCCGGCCTGGGCGCTGCCACCGCCCGCATGATTATCCAACAGGGCGGCCAGGTCATCCTAGCCGATCTAAATCAGGAAGCCGGTACAGCGCTAGCCAAAGAACTCGGCGACCGCGCACAATTCATCACCACCGACGTCAGCAACGAATCCAGCGCAAAAGCCGCAGTCGATGCAGCTGTAGCGACCTTTGGCGGCCTCCACGGACTAATCAACTGCGCCGGCGTTGCACCAGCCCAAAAAGTCCTCGGCAAAACCGGCCCCCACAACTTCGACGATTTCGCTCGCGTAATCCAAATCAACCTAATCGGCACCTTTAACATGCTGCGGCTGGCAGCAGACGCCATCAGCAAAACCGAGCCGAACGCAGACGGCGAACGCGGCGTCATCATCAACACCGCCTCCGTCGCCGCCTACGATGGACAAATCGGACAAGCCGCCTACTCCGCATCAAAAGGCGGCGTAGTCGCACTAACTCTCCCGGTTGCACGCGAATTAGCACGCTTTGGCATCCGCGTAATGACAATCGCCCCCGGCCTTATGGAAACACCAATGCTGCTAGGCATGCCAGCCGAAGTCCAGGAAGCATTAGGCAAAACCGTCCCATTCCCACCCCGCATGGGCAAGCCAGCTGAGTTCGCATCAATGGTAAAAACAATCATCGAAAACGCCTACCTGAATGGCGAGGTCATCCGTCTCGATGGCGCAATCAGAATGACCGCGAAGTAATAGTGCAAAGCGGCCGCTAGTCGACACTCGCTACCAACATATCCGGACGAATTACTTCTTCTGAAAACTCGTCCGATATTCATTGGGTGCGACTCCCAAGCGCTTATTAAATACAATTCGCATCCGATCAGCGGTGCCAAATCCACAATCATAGGCGATAGCCTTCAACGCCGCATCCGTACTTTCAAGCAGGTTCCGCGCCGTATCGACTCGCGCACGCTCTACAAATTCATGCGGCGTAACGTTCATTAACTGAACAAAAATCCGCGCAAAATTCCGCGTGCTCATGCCCGCAACTTCCGCCAGCTTCTCCACTGTAAAACGTTCACTGATATGTTCCATCACATACGCCTGCACTTTGGCAACCGGTGACGTCGCATCAGTCGGGGTGCTGAGATACGGGCTAAACTGCGATTGACCGCCGCGACGCTGCGCAAAGACAACCAACCGCTTCGCCACCGCAAGTGCGATTTGTGAGCCATGATCTTCCGCCACCAACGCCAGCGATACATCGATCCCTGCGGTTACGCCAGCCGACGTCACCAGAGCGCCATCCCGACTATAAATATGATCCAGCTCAACCTGCGCCCGCGGAAATTGTTGCGCTAATTGCGGCGCATTTTGCCAATGCGTCGTCACGCGGCGATCATCAATCAAGCCCGCGTGGCCGAGTGCAAACGCACCCGTACAGATTGATCCATAACGCTCGCAACGGGAAGCAACGTTAATCAGCCATGCGGTTAAACGTGGATCTGGCGCGCCATCGGGCAGGCCAGGGCCGCCGGCGACCAACGCCGTGTTGTAGTGCTGATTTGTATCGGCAAACGTCCTATCCGCCAACAAGCGCATACCGTTCGAGGCGCGTACTGCATCCTCGGTTGCGCTCACCACTGTAATCTCATAGCCATCGTCAGCCGCGAGGAAATTGTTTGCCTCGGCGAAAACATCGACCGGACCAGCCACATCAAGTGCCTGAACACCCGGAAAAATCGCAATGGCAATTGTGCGCATCGAATTACCTTTAAATGGGCCAACATCGCCGTTACGGAAATTATCGGGATATCGAAGGGTTGACCGTCATGGCCGGATTTGGCGTGCGTCTGGCAGTGTTGAACGCACGCTTTGCATTGTACCCAACAGCGCCAACAATTAAAGTGAACAGGGTTGCAGGCAAGCATAGACCTGCAAGCATCGGCCCCTTAATTCATGAATTTTATCTGGAGAATGACATGAGCAATACGATCGCCGGAATCCGTCTCCCCGACAGCAAATTGGCGCGGGACGCAACCCAACTTGTTCGTGACACGGAATCGGACTTGTTATTTAACCATTCGACGCGCGTGTTTTTGTTTGGCGCACTGACCGGAGAGCGTCAAAAATTGCAGTACGATCCTGAGCTGCTGTATATCGGCGCGATGTTTCATGACATGGGACTGGTCCCGGCATATAGCAGCAAAAATGATCGTTTTGAAGTAGATGGCGCCAATGCGGCGCGCATTTTTTTGACTGGCTATGGGATAGTTGAGAATGAAATCGAGCAGGTGTGGGACGCGATCGCGCTGCACACCACGCCCGGGATTGCGCAGCATAAAAAGCCGGTGGTGGCGTTGGTTACTGCGGGTGTCGAAATGGACGTGTTGGGCTTGGCGTATAGTGACTTTACCGACGAGCAGCGCAATCAAGTCGTGCTGGCACATCCGCGTGAAGCAAATTTTAAAGAAGGTATTATCGACGCGTTTGCACAGGGCACGATGCACAAGCCAGACTCAACTTTTGGCAACGTCAAGGCGGATGTGCTGGCGCTGAAACACCCGGACTATAAACGCGTCAATTTTTGCAGTCTGATTCTAAATTCAGCCTGGACTGATGGTAATCCGGGCGGCGTGCGGTGTGGCAATCCGAATCACAATCATGGCTGAACGACGGCTAATGACAGCTCAATGATAGCCAATTTCCGCGCCTAGTTTGGTGGGCCGTCGATGATCGTCGTCATGGCATCGGCATCGGCGTTAGTGTGCGCAGCGGTGCGGATCTCTAGCGGGTCCAGTGTCGAACGCAGGCGCGGTAATGCTTGTGGATAGTTCTTGGCAATGAAGGCAATCATTTCCTCCCGGATGGCGCAGCGTAACGCAAAGGCGATCCCTGAATCCTGCGCACTGGTCAGCAACCGGATTTGCATGGCGCGGTCGGTTGCGTCGGTGACATGCAAAACGCACACGCGCTTATCCCAAAGCGATGACGCTTTACAGATGCGTTCGAATTCTTCACGCAATGCGGCTACCGGCACAGCGAAATCCAGCCATAGAAAAACTGTTCCCAGAATCGTGGATGAGCTATGTGTCCAGTTTTCAAATGGATTTTCAATGAACCATTGCAGCGGCACGATCATTCTGCGTTCATCCCAAATCCGAACGACGACAAAAGTGCCGGTAATTTCTTCTACGCGGCCCCATTCGCCCTGGACGATCAGAACATCATCAATCCGTATCGGTTGTGAAAATGCAATCTGTAATCCTGCAATAAAATTTCCCAGGACGGGGCGAGCTGCCATACCGGCGACCAGCCCGGCGACGCCTGCTGAGGCCAGCAAACTTGCGCCAAATTGTTTTGCGCCCGGTAAAGTCAGTAGTACAAAACCTAGTCCAAGTAACCCGACAATAAAATGGGCGCTACGTGCAAGTACTCGGGTTTGCGTCAATACCCGACGTGCCTTGAGATTGTCGATCACGTCGGACGGATGGCGGTTGATGACTGTGACGCTGACCGACTCGATACAGCGCATGGCGAGCCAGGTCAGCGCTAGAATCAGCGCGACAGAGGTGATATAAGACAGCGGAATCAGCCAAGGCGTGTTGTCCGGCGCACCCGTCAGCACGACCCGAGTGGCAAATAACACCATGCAGGTTCGACTGGCGCGAAACGCGATAAAGCTGGCATTGGTGGTGAAGGGACGGTTCCGTGCCAGTCGGCGCAATAGCAAAATGCCTACACGATGCAGGATAACGGCGATCAAGCCGAAAATAATGATAGTGAGCAGAACGATGAGGCCCGAGCGCAGCGGTCCCTCATGTAAGGTAGATAAAAAATTGAAATCCATCGGCAGCTACTCCTTTCGATCATCAAGGGTTTAGGATACAGCAATGATCATTTCTGTCGATTTTGGCGTCTGTCCGGGGCTTTGGAAGGAGTGCAATGGGATGCTTAGCAGGGAGCTGCAAAGGCGTTGTTTACCGTGATCGCCGGGCGATCAGGAAAATTGCGTTGCTGCATTAGGGGAAAGTAAGCGGATACTAAAAAGCCGACTCGAAAGTCGGCTTTTGTTTAACTGTGCAACGCTTGCTAAATTTAATTAAGCAAAATTCTCTGCAGCGAAGTCCCAGTTTGCCAATGCCCAGAATGCTTCCAGATATTTAGGACGTGCATTGCGATAATCGATGTAATAAGCGTGTTCCCAAACGTCAACTGTCAGCAGTGGTTTTGCATCAGTTGTCAGTGGCGTTGCTGCGTTAGAAGTCGAGACCAGATCCAAAGTGCCATCGGTCTTTTTTACTAACCAAGCCCAGCCCGAACCGAATGTGCCAACTGCGCATTTAGTCAGTTCTACTTTGAAATTATCGAACGTGCCCCATTTTGCGTTGATCGCATCGGCCAGAGCGCCAGTAGGTGCGCCACCGCCATCTGGTGACAAGCTGTTCCAATAAAACGTGTGGTTCCAGATTTGTGCTGCGTTGTTGAAGACGCCGCCGGATGATTTCTTGACGATCTCTTCCAATGATGCGTTTTCGAATTCTGTGCCCGGAACGAGATTGTTCAGATTGGTCACATAGGTCTGGTGATGTTTACCGTAATGGAATTCCAGTGTCTCTTGCGAGATATGTGGAGCCAATGCATCGATCGCGTACGGGAGGGGAGGAAGTGTATATGCCATGGTGTGTCCTTTCTAAGTTTTATTGGGCTACTAAGAACGTGTATTAACTAGGTAAAACTTTTAAAAATTGTCGTTAATCTGACTTAAAGCCATCCTAAAGCCGCTTGTTACGGCTGATTAATGCAATCCCGGCTGATGCTGTTCCGTATTTGCATACGGCTCCATGTTTCCAGCATCGTGTTGCAGACCGCTATCGACTTAACCATTATTAGGTCGCTTAATGACAGACTAATGACAGGTCTACTGGTATTTAACAGGTTCAAGCGCGTTATTGTAAAGCGCTTATCTATTCCATGCAGCAATCGGACGAATTCAACAGCGCCCGTTGTTAGTCTTTATTAATCTTTGCTTATATCTCAGGCGTGAGTCCGGCACTAATCGAAGGTCGGTTGCACGCTATCAATCCCTACTTTCGCGCTACCTTCAGCTAGTTGTATTGTGACGAGCTGACGTGGCTGGAGTTCCTTTGGCGCTCGTAAGACCGCGCCCTTGGCATTAGTCACGATGGCGTAGCCACGTTCCAGCGTGCGTTGCGGATTGAGTAGTTCCAATTGGGCATTGAGCGCACTGAGCGCCAACCGGCTTTGTTTGTTTTGTAATGTCAGCGCATTGCCCAGACGTCGTGCCCGGTCTGCTACAAGACTGCGTGCAGGGCGCGTATCCGGCAGTTGCGCCGACAAGCGGGTGCGCAGATGCAACATTGCATAGCGCGACTGTCTCAGCGGAATAGTGGTGGCGTGCATCAAACGCGTTTGCAGGCTTTGTAACTTCAGGCGTTCGTGGCTGATCGTCGTCGCTGGGCTGACCAGACGACGCGTGAACCAGTCAAGGGTCTGACTTGCCTCGCCGAATTGTCGCCGCACGGCGCGGGTCATATCCGCTGCGTGGCCTTCTAGTACGGATAGCCAGTCGAGTCGGGGAATCGCGGCTAATTCGGCGGCGGCGGTGGGCGTTGCTGCGCGCATATCGGCGATGAAGTCGGCAATCGTGACATCGGTTTCATGGCCGACACCGGAAATCACTGGCATGGTCGCCGCAGCGATGGCACGGGCAACGCCTTCGTCATTAAACGACCATAAATCCTCAATGCTGCCGCCACCGCGACAGACTAGCAATACATCGCATTCAGCGCGAGCCGAGGCGGTATTGATGGCGCGGGAAATTTTTTCTGCTGCGCCTTCGCCTTGCACGGGCGTTGGATATAACACGACGCGCACGTGCGGCACGCGGCGCGCCAGTGCGGTCAGAATGTCGCGCAGTGCCGCTGCTTGCAAGCTGGTAACGACCCCGATACAGGTAACAAATTGCGGAATAGGGCGCTTGCGGGCAGAGTCGAAAAGGCCCTCTGCCGTTAATTTTTCTTTGAGGCGCAAAAATGCTTCATATAAATTGCCTGCGCCGGCGCGCCGAATCGCCTCCACATTTAGCTGATAGTCGCCACGGGGCGCATAGAGCGTCACTAGCGCCCGTACTTCAACTTTGTCGCCTTCACGAGGGGTAAAGCCAGCGTGTTGGGCACGGCCCTTGAACATTACCGAGCGGACTTGTGCGCCATCATCCTTTAGCGTGAAATACCAATGTCCGGAGGCGGCACGCGTAAAGTTGGATATTTCGCCGGACACCCACGTCAGCGGGAAGCTTCGCTCCAGCATGCGCGCCACGGCCTGATTCAGAGCGGTAACGGAGAGCACTGGCGCTGTGCCAGCGCGGCTGTCGGCAGGAGTGGGAAATAACATCGTGGGCGTCGGGCTTTCTGTGAAGAGACAGGGCAGAGGCTTATTGCAGGCATTGCGCGTTGTTAAGCGGTATTACAGCAGCGGTCTTGCAGCGCCGTATTGTAAATCGTAATGGGAAGAAAGCGTGTTCTCGGGTTGTTTGATTCTTCTATGGAAACATTTTTTTCTTGCTTGGCATTGCTTCATTGCACTGCATGTGTAGAAAGTCGTTCTGAATCAATGGCTTAATTTGTTTCTAATCTATTTGCGCACAAAGTTATCCACAGAAACTGTGGAAAAGTTTTTTTTATCTCATAAATTAACTGTACTTAATCAACTAAATAAGGGTCGCATCTGCGAAATAGCAGTTTTGCGGCACGGCTATACACAAGCTAAAAACTCCTTTTAATCAAGCGCTTAAGTTGATTTCAGCAGTCTTGTACACAAAGTTATCCACAATTTCTGTGGATAAGTAACGGGCGATGATGGCTTTATTTTGGCAACTTCATTGCTAATATTTCTCTTATTTTTGCATTATTTAACTGAGCGATCCGTCAAATATGCAACATTGCTAACGGCTGCATTTGTTTCTAGACTTATTTGTCAGTTCTGCTTGTTTCGTATTCTGAATGGGATGGTTCGTTGCTTTATTTGCCTCACCTCAAGGAGGAGCGATCATGAAAAAAATAGGCCCCTGTTTGTGGTTCGACGGCAAAGCCGAAGAGGCTGCGAATTTTTATGTTTCTATCTTTAAGAACGCAAGTATTGTCGACATGAGTCGTTACCCGGATGCCGCGCCCCAGCCCAAAGGGACGGTGATGACGGTGCAGTTTATTCTTGACGGGCAGGAATTCCTGGCCTTGAATGGCGGTTCGCAATTTACCTTTTCTCCGGCGATTTCGTTTGTTGTGCCTTGTGAGACGCAAGAAGATGTGGATCACTTATGGGAGAGTTTGCTAGAAGGCGGGCAAGCGCAGCAGTGCGGTTGGTTGACGGATAAGTTTGGCGTGTCTTGGCAAATCGTGCCGAATGCATTGATGAGGATGATCAGCAGTACGGATACGGCGGCTGCGCAAAGAGCGTTTAATGCAATGGTGCATATGATTAAACTCGACATTGCGGTGCTGGAGCGGGCTTATAACAACGCTTGATGCATCGGAATTGTGACGTTATTGCCTCAGCCGCGCACAGTAAGGGAAAACCGTTTTGAATCAATGGCTTAACTTCTTTGTTGTGTGCTTACACACAAAGTTATCCACATAAACTGTGGAAAACTTTGATATTGCTGCACATCACTATAAAAAGCGCATCGGTGGAATTTTTGTTGCGGCACTGCTGACTTCTAAAAAAACCATTTAAATCAAGCGTTTAATCTCATCCCAGCATCCTTGTACACAAATTTATCCACAATTTCTGTGGATAAGTTCCCCCTTCGCCTTGGCACTTCTGATCGCGTCAATTGCCGGGATGGGTCGCATCATTGCGTCAGTCAATATTTGCCCCCAGTTGTAGTATCTGTGCACACGAAATGAAAGTGCATTTAAATCAATGACTTAGTATCATTTCAGTCATGATGTGCACAAAGTTATCCACAAAATCTGTGGATAACTGAGATCAATTCCAGGGTTACCTAAGCGTCGCCGGAGAATGAGCGTTCTTTGCCACAATATGGGGATAAATGGGGTGATTGGGCGCGATCTGAACAGTTATAAAAAAGTGAACAAAATCAAGGGCATAGGTTTTCGTAAGGCAAGTTGTTCACAAAGTTGTCCACAAAAACTGTGGAGAACTTTTGGAGGACGCTTGCTGGAAGCAACCATCTGATGCTGCACGTTTTTGATGCAGCATAAAAATCTCGTTTGAAATCAATTGCTTAACTTCATGAGAAGAGACTTATCCACAATCTTGTTCACATAAAATGTGAGGAAGTTTTTTGGCTAGTGGGCCAGGTCGTTTGCAAGTTAAGAGTTTCCCTCGGTTTTCGTATAGCGCGCCGTCTGGATTCGCTGCTGACGCCCTTGCGAATGGGAAGTAATGTGACAATAAACGGCTGAAATCGCCCGGTAATTAGCCCGTATCTGGCATACAAAGCTGTAATCAGCCGCTGAGGTACTTGCTCACATGGCTTCAACAGTTTACATTCTGCAATCCATTAGATAAACCTATCCGCATTTGCCTCAAGGAGGTTTTTTTGTTTGCCATTATTCAAGCTGCAGGCTGGCCGATCTGGTTGTTATTAATTGCCTCGGTGATTGCGACCGCGTTAATCATTGAACGCTTAATGTATTTACGCCGTCCGCGCATTTTGCCGCCGCAGTTATTGCAAGAGGTTATTCGGGTTTATCACAATGGCCGTGCCAAGGCCGAAGTGCTTACTAATCTGGAAAATAATTCACCGCTGGGACGTGTATTGGCGGCTGGCCTGCGTAATGTCGATGCGCCGCGGGACATCATGAAAGAAGCGATCGAAGAAGCCGGTCAGGCAACGGCACATGATTTAGAGCGCTTTCTGACTACACTAGGCACGATTGCTACGCTGGCACCGTTGATGGGTTTGTTTGGCACGGTAGTCGGCATGATTGAGATTTTTGGCGCAACCAATGGCGCGGGTACTGATCCTGCTCAGTTGGGACACGGGATTTCGGTGGCGCTGTACAACACTGGGTTTGGTCTGGCGATTGCGATGCCGGCATTGGTTTTTTATCGCCATTTCCGGGCCACGATAGACAGCTTTATCGTCGATATGGAACAGCAGGCGATCAAGTTTGTGGATATCGTCCACGGCGCGCGAAAATAAGGTTGAATAAGTACTAAATATGGTGCAAGAGGCTCGAATATGAATTTTCGCAAAGGCAGGGCGCGTGAAGCGCCTGAAATTAATTTGATTCCGTTCATTGACGTTTTGTTGGTGATCGTCATTTTTTTGATGGTCACGACGACGTATAGCAAAGTTACCGCGCTGAAGATTACGCTACCGAGTGCCGATGCCGCGAAGGTTGAGGCTGGGCCATTCCCGATTTATGTTGCGGTGACGGCGCAGGGCCAATATGCGGTGAATAAGCTACAGGTATCGTCCAGAAGCGCAGATGATCTGGCGCAGGATTTGAAGACTGCGGCGCAAAGTGACCCGAATAAGTCTAAGGAAACCCCGTTGATCATCATCAACGCGGATGCAATGTCGCCGCATCAAACCGTCATTAATGTGCTGGAGGCTGCGCGTTTGGCGGGTTTTGAAAAGGTTACTTTTGCTGCGCAGGCAAATAGTAAGAAGTAAGTCCTCGTAAAGACTGCGTAATAAAGATTAAGTACGAAAGATTAAGTACGTCCAAATATGTTCGGGGCGATAGTTGATGTCATGCCTACCGTGGCCGCTGATTGGGTTAGCTGCAACGATCTCGACGGTTTTGGTTTACTGGTTTCCTTTAGCAAATGCCTGATGAATGTCTGGTAAGGGCGATTGCAGGTCCCCTTGCTAGCGTTTTCGGCTGAATTTTGATTGATAGGTTGTTCCGTTTGACACGAAAATTTTCCACGACTGAAGCGAGATTCATTGCGGCCTGGCAGCATCGCGGGTTGCTGGCGTGCGTGCTATGGCCTTTATCGCTAGTATTTCGATTGGTCGTCGGTGTGCGTCGTGGCTTGTATTTGGTTGGATGGCGCACGCGGACTCGTTTGCCTGTGCCAGTGATTGTGGTGGGAAACATTTACATAGGCGGGACTGGCAAGACGCCGCTGACCATTTGGCTCGTTCAGGCGTTGCGCCTGGCAGGTTATACTCCCGGCGTTATTTCGCGTGGCTATGGGGCAAATCCAGAATCAACGGCCCGGTTGGTGACCGCAACATCGCTCGCCGCTGATGTTGGCGACGAGCCGCTGCTGATTACGCGGCGGGTTCAATGTCCGCTAGTCGTAGGCCGAAATCGGGTGGCGGCGGGGCAACTATTGTTACAGACGCATCCCGAAGTAGACGTGATTTTGTCGGATGACGGTTTGCAGCACTATCCGCTGCAACGCGATATTGAAATCGTCTTATGCGATAGCCGTGGCAATGGCAATGGCTGGTTGCTGCCTGCGGGGCCTTTGCGCGAACCGGCTACGCGTCGCCGTGATTTTACGGTGGTGAATCTGGGGCCGACAGCGGTCTTGCCAGCGTCGTTACCCCCTGATGCGATGCGTATGAATCTGTTGGGCGAGATTGCCGAGCGTCTTGGGGATCGTACTGAGACACGAGATTTGTTATCATTCATGCATTTTCCGACTGCATCAGAGGATAAATTGGCGCAGCCGACAGCGTTAACACGAGCCGCAGCGCCATCAGTGAGGTTAGCGCCCCGACTATTGGCGGCAGCTGGAATTGGCAATCCGCAGCGATTTTTTACGATGCTGTCTGGTTTGGGCCTGGTATTTGAATCGCTTGCATTGCCCGATCACTATGATTTTTCTGCAAATCCTTTTGCTGCGCTAGACGCAGAGATCATTCTGATCACCGAAAAGGATGCAGTAAAATGCAGTCAAATCGAAACACTTAAAAACGACCCGCGTGTGTGGGTCGTCCCCGTGACAGCGCAGATTGACGGCGCGCTGGCACATCAAATTGTGGAGAAACTCCGTGGACACCCAACTGCTTGATATTTTAGTTTGCCCAATCTGTAAAGGGCCGTTGCAGCATGATAAAAAAGCGCAGGAACTGATTTGTAACGCCGACCGACTTGCTTTTCCGATTCGTGACGGCATTCCGATTATGTGGGCTGATCAAGCGCGGGAGCTGAACGGTGCGGCGGATGTCGCTGACAGCGAGAATATTCCTCCTTCGTCCGTTGCCTGAGGCCGATATTGCCTTTTATCTCTGAGTTTCAATAGTCTATAAAGATCGTCAATGTCCTTTACTGTCATTATTCCTGCGCGACTGGCGTCGACCCGATTGCCCAATAAGCCTTTGGCGGATCTTGGCGGCAAGCCGATGATCGTCCGGGTTGCCGAGCGGGCGGCCTTATCCGGCGCGGCGCAAGTGATCGTGGCGACTGATCATGCTGATATTTTGCGCGCTTGCGAACAACACGGTGTGGCTGTGCGTCTTACCCGCGGCGATCATCCTTCTGGCACTGATCGGATCGCGGAAGTTGCTGCTGTGCTGGGATTGGCCGCAGATGCAGTGGTCGTGAATGTGCAAGGTGATGAACCCTTAATTGACCCTGCATTGATTGCTGCCACCGCAGCGCAAATCGTTGACGGAGTGCCAATGGCGACGGCGGCGCATGCTATCGACAGTGCAGCCGACGCGTTTAATCCGAATGTGGTCAAAGTAGTGGTGAACAAGCTTGGCCGTGCGTTGTATTTTTCGCGCGCGACGATTCCGTGGGATCGCGATGGTTTTATGCAATCGCAACAGCAATTGCCGAACGGTTATGTGCCTTTGCGGCATATCGGGCTGTATGCCTACAGTTATGGCTTTTTACAAACTTATCCTACTCTGGCGGTATCGCCATTGGAACAGATTGAAGCGCTGGAGCAGTTGCGCGTGTTGTGGCATGGCTATCCGATTGCCGTCCATATTGCGCAGGCGGCACCGGCTGCCGGTGTTGACACGCCAGAGGATCTGGAACGCGTCAGACGTTTTTTTACGGCCTAATTTGCCGAATTAGTGTCACTTAAATGTGCTATCGACCAATGCAGTGGTTCGCCATGATGCTGTTTGGTAAAATTGTGTGGTAAGTTTCATGCAAAGTTAGCGTGTTATAAGAATGCATGCATACGCGATGACGCCGCTGCAATTTCCAAAAAAGCCTGAAAAACAGCCTGAGTAGCAAGCTGAGCAGTAATGTTGGGCGTTGGAAATGCAAAAACAGGCGTCGCTACAAAAATTTTCAAACTAACCTTAGGACTTCACAGTATGCGTCTTATCCTTTTAGGAGCGCCCGGTGCCGGAAAGGGCACGCAAGCCACCTTTATTAAAGAAAAATTCAACATTCCGCAAATTTCTACCGGCGACATGTTGCGTGCAGCCGTCAAAGCTGGCACCCCGCTTGGCATCGAAGCAAAGAAAGTAATGGATGCGGGTGGTTTGGTATCGGATGACATCATCATTGGTCTGGTCAAAGATCGTTTGCAGCAAGCAGATTGCGCCAATGGTTATTTGTTCGATGGTTTTCCACGGACAGTGCCGCAAGCTGACGCGATGAAGGATGCTGGCGTAAGTATCGATTACGTACTGGAAATCGATGTGCCGGATGAAGCAATCGTTGAACGCATGAGCGGTCGTCGTGTTCATCCGGCTTCGGGCCGCACCTATCATGTCAAATTCAATCCGCCAAAAGCGGAAGGCATTGATGATGTCACTGGTGAAGAATTGATTTTGCGTGATGACGACAAGGTTGAAACGGTTAAGAAGCGTCTGTTTGTGTATCACGAGCAGACTGAAATTCTTGTCAAGTATTACGGTGACTGGGCTAAGGCAGGTAATCCTGGTGCGCCGAAATATCGCAAAATTGTAGGTGTAGGACCGGTAGAACAAATTCGTGACAGCGCTTTCAAGGCACTGGAAGGATAAAAAGAAAGCGGACACTGGTCCGCTTTTTTTTATTTGTGAAGTATCCTCAATCTGATTAGTATGACAATTATTACTTTGTAATCTGGATGGGCCAGCCCAGGCTACCTCTAAAAAATAAACGGGCAACGAAAAGTCTTTCAGTACACATGGCTTGTAGATTGAAGCGTTCTGTCACATTTTGGCAGGCAGTCATTTACGCAGTGTGGTTGGTTACTTTGGGTGTTGTCATTATAAAAACAGGAGGAGTCAACATGGCATCTGGTCTATGGTTTGCGATTGCTTGCGGCATTATTGCCGTTGTCTATGGGATGGTTTCACGCAGCTGGATTTTGAAATTAGACCCAGGAAATCCGCGTATGCAGGAGATCGCTGCTGCGATTCAGCAAGGTGCTGCGGCCTATCTGGCGCGCCAGTACCGCACCATTGCCATTGTCGGTGTGGTTTTGTTCATCATTATTGCGATAATTCCCGGTCTCGGCCTGATTACGGCGCTCGGCTTTCTAGTCGGTGCTTTGCTTTCTGGCGCGTGTGGTTTTATTGGGATGAATGTTTCGGTGCGTGCCAATGTGCGGACGGCGCAGGCGGCTACCAAAGGGTTGAATCAAGCGCTGGATGTGGCATTTCGCGGCGGCGCGATCACCGGCATGCTGGTCGTCGGCCTTGGTCTGCTTGGGGTAACGATCTTTTATTATCTATTAATGACATTTTTCAGCCGTGCTGACATGTCGTTGCATGACATTCTGAAGCCGCTGATCGGTCTGGCTTTCGGGGCCTCATTGATCTCGATCTTTGCGCGTCTTGGTGGTGGTATTTTCACCAAGGGCGCTGATGTCGGGGCTGATCTGGTGGGCAAAGTCGAGGCAGGCATCCCCGAAGATGATCCGCGTAATCCGGCCGTAATCGCCGATAACGTGGGCGATAACGTTGGCGACTGCGCTGGCATGGCGGCTGATCTGTTTGAAACCTACGTCGTGACCTTGATTGCGACGATGCTGCTTGGGTCATTGTTGATCAAGGGCTTTGAATTACAAGCTGTGCTATATCCGCTGCTGTTGGGCAGTGTCTCGATTTTGGCCTCGATTGTGGGTTGTTCCATGGTGAAGGCCAAGCCCGGCAAGAAAATTATGTCGGCTTTATATACCGGCCTGTGGTGGGCCGCCATTCTCAGTCTGATCGGTTTTGCAATCGTTAGCTGGCTGGTATTGCCGGACTTTATGGTGCTGCCGATGATGGGCTCGGCGCTGATCGGAATCGTTCTGACCGGATTGATGGTCTATATCACTGAGTATTACACTGGCACCGATTTCAAACCGGTGCGGCATATTGCAGAAGCCTCGACCACCGGTCATGGCACTAATATCATTGCTGGTCTTGGTGTGTCGATGAAATCGACTGCTTATCCGGTATTGGCTGTGTGTGTTGCGATTTTGGCCTCGTATTGGTTGGCAGGGTTATACGGGATTGCAATTGCTGCGACGGCGATGTTGTCGATGGCAGGCATTATTGTGGCGCTCGACGCCTATGGGCCAATTACCGATAATGCAGGCGGTATTGCAGAAATGGCGGGTTTGCCCGAATCGGTGCGCGCCATCACCGATCCGCTAGACGCCGTGGGGAACACCACCAAGGCAGTCACCAAAGGTTATGCGATTGGATCGGCCGGACTGGCGGCGTTAGTATTGTTTGCCGATTACACCCACGCGCTTGATTCGGTTGGGAACAGCACTGCGTTTGAGTTGTCGAATCCACTGGTGATCGTGGGTCTTTTCATCGGCGGTCTGATTCCCTATTTGTTTGGGGCGATGGCGATGGAAGCAGTCGGTCGCGCAGCCGGGGCGGTGGTGGTCGAGGTGCGGCGGCAGTTCCGCGATATCAAGGGCATCATGGATGGCACTGGTAAGCCAGAGTACGATAAAGCGGTTGATATGCTGACTTCATCGGCGATCAAGGAAATGATCGTGCCGTCGCTGTTGCCGGTAGTGGTGCCAATTTTGGTTGGTCTATTATTAGGTCCAGCAGCGCTTGGTGGTTTATTGATGGGGACGATTGTGACCGGATTATTTGTCGCTATTTCGATGACGACAGGCGGCGGCGCATGGGATAACGCCAAAAAATATATCGAGGACGGCAATCATGGCGGCAAAGGCTCTGAGGCACATAAAGCGGCGGTGACAGGCGACACCGTCGGCGATCCTTATAAGGACACGGCGGGACCGGCGATTAATCCGCTGATCAAGATCATCAATATCGTGGCCTTATTATTGGTGCCGATTTTGCCAACCGGCAGCGCAAATCTAATGAGTAGCACCAGCCATTTTGGACCGGAAGTCGCGGTAGTGGCGGTCGTGCCGGTGTTGGTCGCGCCCAAGGTGAAGGACGATGTTGTCATTGTAGTGCCTGCTAAATAACGGCCTGGCGTAGCGATGATGCGGAGACGTCGCCGCAACGCCGACAACATTGTGTGATAGCGCCTGCTTTTACGAGGCGCGAGGTGGCGCAGGAATATTCTTAAAAAATGCGACACCCCTGTTAAGATTTACATCATGACGATCAGAAAACAAGTAGGCCTTATTTTGACTGGAGGCGGTGCACGCGCCGCTTATCAGGTTGGTGTTCTCGATGCCGTCGCGGAAATTTTGCGCGGGGAAGGCTGGGCGCCAAAGCGTAATCCCTTCGATATTATTTGCGGCACCTCTGCAGGCGCAATCAATGCCACGGCATTGGCTTGCCGGGCTGATAATTTTGGTGAGGGCGTGCAAAAATTGATGCAGGTCTGGCAGCATTTCACTGTAGAACACGTGTACCGCGCCGATTCACTCGGCATCTTGCGGACCGGGGCACGTTGGCTTTCTTTGTTATCGTTTGGCTGGTTATTGCGTCAATGGCATGCACATCCGCCCAGTTCGCTGCTCGACAATACGCCGCTGGTAACGATGTTGCATCGGTTGCTTGATTTAACCGCTCTGGACGCGGCGTTGTCGAACGGCAGTTTGCAGGCATTGGCGGTGACTGCCTCATCCTATAGCGCCGGGGAGCACATCACGTTCTACCAAAGTGCCCATGAAATTAAGTCGTGGACACGCAGCCAGCGGCGCGCAGTCAAGGATCAAATTGGTGTTGAACACTTGCTGGCATCATCGGCAATTCCTTTTATTTTTCCTGCCATTCCGATTTATTGCGAGGGGCGCCGTGAATATTTTGGCGATGGCTCTATGCGGCAACTTGCTCCGATTTCCCCGGCTATTCATCTCGGCGCAAGCAAAGTGCTGGTGGTCGGCGCGGGCAGAATGATGGCACCGCCGACCGATGTGCCTGCTTTCGATCATTACCCCAGTTTGGCGCAAATTGCCGGTCATGCGTTGTCGAGCATTTTTCTTGATGGTCTGGCGGTGGATATTGAACGGCTGGAGCGCATCAATCACACGTTA
>NZ_PYFP01000002.1:1500000-1665645 GCF_003056055.1 Glaciimonas sp. PCH181 | reverse complement strand
AGCTGAGTGCGAACGGGCCCTCCGGCAGGGAGCGCAAACAGCCCAAACGTGCATCGCTTCCACCGCAATTGCCGCGCATTGACATTTGCCATGAGCCAGATAATTTGACCTGTCGCTGTGGCTGCCAGCTGCAACGCATTGGCGAAGACATCAGTGAGAAAACTCGACTCTACGCCAGGCGTGTTCAGCGTCGAACGCCATGTTCGCGGCAAATGGGCTTGCGCGATCTGTGAAACATTGATTCCAGGCACCAGTCCCGGCGCAAGTGATTGACAAGGGTATTCCCACTGCAGCGCTGCTGGCTCAGGTGCTGGTGGCCAAGTATGCCGACCACACCCCTTTATACCGTCAAGTCAGTATCTTCGGACGCACCGGTTTATCGTTGCCACGTTTCGACGCTGGGTGCCTGGGTAGGTATTTTGCGGATTGCGCTTGCAGCCACTGGTGGATGCGCTGCGCGCTGAAATGCTGCGCGAGGAAGTTCTTCATGCCGATGAAACACCGCTGCCCATGTTAAGTCCGGGAAATAAGAAGACCCACCGTGGCTATCTGTGGGCATATGCAAGCACACGTTTCTCTTCCCTGCGGTCGTCGTTTATGACTTTGCCGAGAGTCGGGCAGGAGAACACGCCAGAAATTTCCTCGGGGACTGGAATGGCAGTCTGATTTGCGACGATTATGGTGGTTACAAAAAAGGGTTCCAGCAAGGCATTCTGGAAATTGGCTGCATGGCACACGCACGCCGAAAATTCTTTGATCTGCATATTGCCAATAAAAGCCAGATTGCCGAGCAAGCCTTGAAATTCTTTACGGCCCTCTACGATATTGAGCGGGAGGCTCTCACGTTCACGCCCGAAGAACGGCGGCAAATTCGTATGACGCGCGCAAAACCGATTGCCGACATGTTGCACGCGTGGATGCAGAATCAACGCCACCTGGTACTGGAGGGTTCCGCGATTGCCAAGGCACTGGACTACAATCTCAAACGCTGGAATGCGCTCGTTCGCTTCTTGGACAATGGCCACCTTCCCATCGATAACAATTGGATCGAGAACCAAATAAGACCGGTGGCAATTGGGAGAGGAAACTGGTTATTTGTTGGCTCCCTGCGTGCCGGGAAACGCGCCGCAGCGATCATGAGTTTGATTCAATCCGCCAAGCTCAATGGTCACGATCCGTATCTTTATCTTAAAGACGTGCTCACGCGTTTGCCTACCCAAAAAGCCAGCGACATATCCTCCCTTTTGCCGCACCGCTGGAACCCTGATCGGCCAGCCATCTCATAGCTGACATGATTAAACGTCGTAGCTGTCAAGGTGACTTCGCTGGTCGCTTAGTAAGCGTGCGCTCAAAACCGTCTATACCTAATCCTCAAATGTCCGCATGATTGCGTTGGAGGGTACAAATCGATTGTGCCCACAACTTCAAATTATGGACACAAATATTGAGTCGGTTACTCCCTCTAAGCGCAGTGGTTATCGGCAACATTCGATTGATTTCAAACGCATGGTGGTCGAACAATCCTTGATGGCTGGGGCCTCGGTGTCGCGGGTGGCGCGGGCCCACGATGTGAATGCGAACCAGGTATTTACCTGGCGTAAATTGTTTCGTGCAGGAGCCTATGAGATTGCCTCAGGCAAGTCCGTCAAATTGCTGCCAGTAGTTCTTGGCGACCCTCGGCAACCATCCCCTGCCAAGCCAGTCTTCACCACGGCCGTTACACCGACCGGCGTGATGGTCCTGGAAATAGGTAAGGCGCGACTTCGAGTCGAGGGCGTGGTGGATCCGTCTATGCTTTCCATGGTGCTGGCCCGGTTGCTGGCATGATCGGTTTGCCAGCAGGAACGCGGATCTGGATCGCAGCAGGCGTGACCGATATGCGTTGCGGTTTTAATGGGTTGGCAGCCAAGGTGCAAACGGCATTGGCCGATGACCCGTTTAGCGGTCACGTCTTCGTGTTTCGTGGCCGACGTGGCGATATTTTGAAGATCTTGTGGTGGACCGGCGACGGGCTGTGTCTGCTGGCCAAACGGCTGGAACGCGGCCGCTTCATCTGGCCGCAGGCAAGCGAAGGCGCGGTTTGTCTGTCGCAAGCGCAACTGTCAATGTTGCTGGAAGGGATCGATTGGCGACGTCCCGAGCGCACGCAACGGCCCCTGTCAGGCTTGTAAACATCGACGTCATTCGGTAAACTACGGGCATGTCAACGCCGCCCCACCTTCCCGACGATATCAGCGCTTTAAAAGCGATGATTACCGATCGTGATGCGGTCATTGCGTTGCACGGGGAAACGGTGGCGCAGCTACAGGACGCACTGTCCTCACATCGCATCGAAATCGAACACCTCAAGCTCTTCATCGCCAAACTCAAACGGCTGCAGTTCGGCCGCAAATCCGAGAAGCTGGACCGGCAAATTGAACAACTCGAATTACGGTTAGAAGATTTGCAGACAGAAGAAAGTGACGTTGCCAGCGCTGCCCCGGCAACGAAGCCAGTGCGTCCGAAGATACCACGCAAACCGCTACCGCCCCATTTGCCCCGGGACGAGAAGATCTATACGCCAGAGCATGCCGCCTGCCCCGATTGCGGTGGCGATTTGCGTCATCTCGGCAGTGACGTTGCCGAGCAACTTGAATTCGTCCCGGCCAGCTTTCGGGTCATCCGGCATGTGCGTCCCAAACTCGCTTGCACCTGCTGCGACTGCATCGTCCAGGCGCCGGCACCCAGCCGTCCGATTGCACGCGGTCTGGCGGGGCCCGGATTACTCGCCCATATTCTGGTGAGCAAGTTCGCTGATCATCTTCCGCTCTACCGGCAATCGGTCATCTATGCCCGGGAAGGTGTGGAACTGGATCGGGGATTATTGGCAGACTGGGTCGGTGCTGCCAGCAGCCTGCTGCGACCGCTGGTCGATGCGGTACGCCGTCATGTGATGGCAACGACCAAATTACATGCCGACGACACCCCGATCCCGGTACTGGCACCCGGCAATGGCAAGACCAAAACAGCCAGACTGTGGACGTATGTCCGCGACGACCGGCCATCGGGATCAACCGATGCCCCGGCAGTCTGGTTCGCTTACACGCCGGACCGCAAAGGTATCCATCCTCAGACCCATCTGGCGAAATTCGCCGGCGTTCTGCAGGCCGATGCGTATGCCGGATTCAACGCGATTTATGCAACCGGTCGTGTACAGGAGGCTGCGTGCTGGGCGCACGCGCGACGCAAATTCTTCGACTTGCATGCAGCACGGGCCTCGCCAATCACCACTGAAGCCTTGCGCCGCATCGGCGCATTGTATGAGATCGAAGCAAGCATACGTGGCAAACCGCCACAGGTAAGACAGGCAGTGCGCCAGGCGCAGTCGCGCCCGCTCATTGATGCGTTGGAAAGCTGGCTGCGGGCAAGTTTGTTGACGCTGTCGCGCAAATCCGATACTACTGCGGCGATCCTGTACGCCCTCAATTTATGGCCAGCATTAACCCGCTATTGCGACGATGGCAGCATCGAGATCGATAATTCGGCCGCCGAACGCGCATTGCGCGGTATCGCCATTGGACGACGTAATTATCTGTTTGCAGGCTCCGACAATGGCGGCGAACGTGCCGCCGCTATCTACTCGCTCATTGGGACGGCTAAACTCAATGGCGTCGATCCGGCAGCATGGTTGCGCTACGTCCTGACGCATATTGCCGATCATCCCGTCAATCAAATTGATGACTTCCTGCCTTGGAATCTGGCATCTAGGCTGGCGATCATATCTGCGCCAAAGCAATAGCCGCTGAAATGCGGGGCTGTCAATACGGCCTTTGAACGACGCTTACATATGAAGAATGGTGGTACCGGGACTATCGATCCGATTTCGATTCGATTTCGATTGCCCAAAGCAAAAACCCTCCCAGATTTCTCTGGGAGGGTTTTCTAATAAAAGCCTGACGATGACCTACTTTCACACTGGTTGCAGCACTATCATCGGCGCAAAGTCGTTTCACGGTCCTGTTCGGGATGGGAAGGGGTGGTACCAACTCGCTATGGTCATCAGGCATAAACTGTAGTGTCATATGTTCCCAATCGGGCAACACACAACGCAATCTAGAAGAAGTAAAGTTTTGTTTCATGTGTTGGGGTAACGAGGGTTTCGTTACCCCAACACTGGGTATGATTGCACTTTTCAGGCAAACACATATCTCATTAGCTTATATATAACCTGCTAAGGTTATAGGGACAAGCCGCACGGGCAATTAGTACTGGTTAGCTTAACGTATTACTACGCTTCCACACCCAGCCTATCAACGTCCTGGTCTCGAACGACCCTTTAGGGGAATCTAGTTCCCGGGAAATATCATCTCAAGGCAAGTTTCCCGCTTAGATGCTTTCAGCGGTTATCTCTTCCGAACTTAGCTACCCGGCAATGCCACTGGCGTGACAACCGGTACACCAGAGGTTCGTCCACTCCGGTCCTCTCGTACTAGGAGCAGCCCCCTTCAAATTTCCAACGCCCACGGCAGATAGGGACCAAACTGTCTCACGACGTTTTAAACCCAGCTCACGTACCACTTTAAATGGCGAACAGCCATACCCTTGGGACCGGCTACAGCCCCAGGATGTGATGAGCCGACATCGAGGTGCCAAACTCCCCCGTCGATATGAACTCTTGGGAGGAATCAGCCTGTTATCCCCAGAGTACCTTTTATCCGTTGAGCGATGGCCCTTCCATACAGAACCACCGGATCACTATGTCCTACTTTCGTACCTGCTCGACTTGTCAGTCTCGCAGTTAAGCACGCTTATGCCATTGCACTACCAGCACGATGTCCGACCGTACCTAGCGTACCTTCGAACTCCTCCGTTACACTTTGGGAGGAGACCGCCCCAGTCAAACTGCCTACCATGCACTGTCCCCGATCCGGATAACGGACCAAGGTTAGAATCTCAAACAAACCAGGGTGGTATTTCAAGGTTGGCTCCACGCAAACTAGCGTTCACGCTTCAAAGCCTCCCACCTATCCTACACAGATTGGTTCAAAATTCAATGCAAAGCTACAGTAAAGGTTCATGGGGTCTTTCCGTCTAGCCGCGGGTAGATTGCATCATCACAAACATTTCAACTTCGCTGAGTCTCGGGAGGAGACAGTGTGGCCATCGTTACTCCATTCGTGCAGGTCGGAACTTACCCGACAAGGAATTTCGCTACCTTAGGACCGTTATAGTTACGGCCGCCGTTTACTGGGACTTCAATCAAGAGCTTGCACCCCATCATTTAATCTTCCAGCACCGGGCAGGAGTCACACCATATACGTCCACTTTCGTGTTTGCATAGTGCTGTGTTTTTATTAAACAGTCGCAGCCACCTTTTTATTGCAGCCCTTTCACCCTTCTGGCGCAAGCCAGTCAAGCTACCGGGGCGTACCTTATCCCGAAGTTACGGTACAAATTTGCCGAGTTCCTTCTCCCGAGTTCTCTCAAGCGCCTTAGAATACTCATCTCGCCCACCTGTGTCGGTTTGCGGTACGGTCTCGTGTGACTGAAGCTTAGAGGCTTTTCTTGGAACCACTTCCGATTGCTTCGTGAATAAATTCACTCGTCTCAACCCCTTGAATTACGCTGCCGGATTTGCCTAACAGCCTTCTCTGAGCCAAAAACCGACTATTCCAACAGTCGGACAACCTTCCGCGATCCGTCCCCCCATCGCATCACACGACGGTGCAGGAATATTAACCTGCTTCCCATCAGCTACGCATCTCTGCCTCGCCTTAGGGGCCGACTCACCCTGCTCCGATGAACGTTGAACAGGAAACCTTGGGCTTACGGCGTGGAGGCTTTTCACCCCCATTATCGCTACTCATGTCAGCATTCGCACTTCTGATACCTCCAGCATCCTTTACAAGACACCTTCGCAGGCTTACAGAACGCTCTCCTACCATATCAATAAATTGATATCCGCAGCTTCGGTGACTGGCTTAGCCCCGTTACATCTTCCGCGCAGGACGACTCGATCAGTGAGCTATTACGCTTTCTTTAAAGGATGGCTGCTTCTAAGCCAACCTCCTGACTGTTTTAGCCTTCCCACTTCGTTTGCCACTTAGCCAATCTTTGGGACCTTAGCTGGCGGTCTGGGTTGTTTCCCTCTTGACGTCGGACGTTAGCACCCGGCGTCTGTCTCCCAAGCTCGCACTCATCGGTATTCGGAGTTTGCAATGGGTTGGTAAGTCGCAATGACCCCCTAGCCATAACAGTGCTCTACCCCCGATGGTGATACTTGAGGCACTACCTAAATAGTTTTCGGAGAGAACCAGCTATTTCCAAGTTTGTTTAGCCTTTCACCCCTACCCACAGCTCATCCCCTAATTTTTCAACATTAGTGGGTTCGGACCTCCAGTGCGTGTTACCGCACCTTCATCCTGGCCATGAGTAGATCACTTGGTTTCGGGTCTACACCCAGCGACTGAACGCCCTATTCGGACTCGATTTCTCTACGCCTTCCCTATACGGTTAAGCTTGCCACTGAATGTAAGTCGCTGACCCATTATACAAAAGGTACGCAGTCACGGAACAAGTCCGCTCCTACTGTTTGTATGCACACGGTTTCAGGATCTATTTCACTCCCCTTCCGGGGTTCTTTTCGCCTTTCCCTCACGGTACTGGTTCACTATCGGTCGATTACGAGTATTTAGCCTTGGAGGATGGTCCCCCCATGTTCAGACAGGATTACACGTGTCCCGCCCTACTTGTCGCACACTTAGTTCCACACCACCGATTTCATGTAAGGGGCTATCACCCTCTATGGCCACTATTTCCAGAGTGTTCCATTATCGCTGATGCTAAATCGTGCAGGCTGTTCCCATTTCGCTCGCCACTACTTTGGGAATCTCGGTTGATTTCTTTTCCTGTAGCTACTTAGATGTTTCAGTTCGCCACGTTCGCCTTGCATACCTATGTATTCAGTATGCAATACCCTAAAAGGGTGGGTTTCCCCATTCGGAAATCTGCGGATCAAAGCGTGTTTGCTCGCTCCCCGCAGCTTATCGCAAGCTACTACGTCCTTCATCGCCTGTAATCGCCAAGGCATCCACCATGTGCACTTATTCACTTGTCCCTATAACGTTAGCCTCTAGACGCGTTCACGTCTAAAAACCGGTTATAGGATATTACTTATGAGTATTACTTTAGCGTTTGCCGTATCCAAAGTGTTTTCGCAGTTGCATACTCTCGTATGCTCTTTTGAGAACTCTTTTAATACTTTTTGATTTGATACAATCATACCCATCCACAATGCTGTCGCACTGCGGACGAATCTTTACTTCTTCTAAATTGTTAAAGAACAAACAGCCAATGATCTTAAAAAGATCAAACCTAAATCGCGCCGCATCACGCTGTCTTACCCTGCGTAATACCTGACTTAGGTTTGATATTTCACCACGCTCAACCCCCGCTCTGGGAATCAAACAATATGGTGGAGGCTAACGGGATCGAACCGATGACCCCCTGCTTGCAAAGCAGGTGCTCTCCCAGCTGAGCTAAGCCCCCATAAACTTGTGGTGGGTCTGGTTGGGCTCGAACCAACGACCCCCGCGTTATCAACACGGTGCTCTAACCAACTGAGCTACAGACCCGCTTTGGATCAGTACTTCAGTAGTCAACGATAAACCCTCTATCGCACGCGCACCGCGCTCTACCTATAACTGTTCTTCTTTTAACTAACACACCGATAAGTGTGGACGCTTAATGTCCGTACAAACTCTAGAAAGGAGGTGATCCAGCCGCACCTTCCGATACGGCTACCTTGTTACGACTTCACCCCAGTCACGAATCCCACCGTGGTAAGCGCCCTCCTTACGGTTAGGCTACCTACTTCTGGTGAAACCCGCTCCCATGGTGTGACGGGCGGTGTGTACAAGACCCGGGAACGTATTCACCGCGACATGCTGATCCGCGATTACTAGCGATTCCAACTTCATGTAGTCGAGTTGCAGACTACAATCCGGACTACGATACACTTTCTGGGATTAGCTCCCCCTCGCGGGTTGGCGGCCCTCTGTATGTACCATTGTATGACGTGTGAAGCCCTACCCATAAGGGCCATGAGGACTTGACGTCATCCCCACCTTCCTCCGGTTTGTCACCGGCAGTCTCATTAGAGTGCCCTTTCGTAGCAACTAATGACAAGGGTTGCGCTCGTTGCGGGACTTAACCCAACATCTCACGACACGAGCTGACGACAGCCATGCAGCACCTGTGTTACGGTTCTCTTTCGAGCACCACCTAATCTCTCAGGCGTTCCGTACATGTCAAGGGTAGGTAAGGTTTTTCGCGTTGCATCGAATTAATCCACATCATCCACCGCTTGTGCGGGTCCCCGTCAATTCCTTTGAGTTTTAATCTTGCGACCGTACTCCCCAGGCGGTCTACTTCACGCGTTAGCTGCGTTACCAAGTCAATTAAGACCCGACAACTAGTAGACATCGTTTAGGGCGTGGACTACCAGGGTATCTAATCCTGTTTGCTCCCCACGCTTTCGTGCATGAGCGTCAGTGTTATCCCAGGGGGCTGCCTTCGCCATCGGTATTCCTCCACATCTCTACGCATTTCACTGCTACACGTGGAATTCTACCCCCCTCTGACACACTCTAGCCGTGCAGTCACAAATGCCATTCCCAGGTTAAGCCCGGGGATTTCACACCTGTCTTACACAACCGCCTGCGCACGCTTTACGCCCAGTAATTCCGATTAACGCTTGCACCCTACGTATTACCGCGGCTGCTGGCACGTAGTTAGCCGGTGCTTATTCTTCAGGTACCGTCATTAGCCCCAGGTATTATCCAAGACCGTTTCTTCCCTGACAAAAGAGCTTTACAACCCGAAGGCCTTCTTCACTCACGCGGCATTGCTGGATCAGGCTTGCGCCCATTGTCCAAAATTCCCCACTGCTGCCTCCCGTAGGAGTCTGGGCCGTGTCTCAGTCCCAGTGTGGCTGGTCGTCCTCTCAGACCAGCTACTGATCGAAGCCTTGGTGAGCCTTTACCTCACCAACTAGCTAATCAGATATCGGCCGCTCTTTGAGCATGAGGTTCTTACGAATCCCCCACTTTCATCCGTAGATCGTATGCGGTATTAGCTAATCTTTCGACTAGTTATCCCCCACTCAAAGGCACGTTCCGATATATTACTCACCCGTTCGCCACTCGTCAGCGGAGCAAGCTCCCTGTTACCGTTCGACTTGCATGTGTAAGGCATGCCGCCAGCGTTCAATCTGAGCCAGGATCAAACTCTTCAGTTTAATCTCTGTTTTGTGGCATTGCTGCCTAGCATCGCTGCTATCGCTCACTCAAAATACTGACAGGCTACTCCCCAAGTTTGACCTTGCGAAATATCCTATTTTCTTCTTTTGTGAACATTTAATGTTTTAAGTTATACGCAAACTACCGAAGTAATTTACGCTGCACTTTCATTAAACGCCCACACTTATCGGCTGTTAATTGTTAAAGAACTGTCCTCTGTTTTGCGTCACACCGCAGTGTTCGCAGCACCAACAAATCGTTTTGTTTGTCAGCAGCAGAGAGATGAGATTATGGGGCGCTTCAAGCTTTTCGTCAACTCTTTTTTAAACCGTTTTAACAACAATTTAAATCCGATCCAACTACTTTATGACTACTTAAAATCACCCACATTTACAACCCCGTTCCATCCCCAACTTCGCCCCCAACACCGCTTGCACCGTGTCGTTTATTGCGCGTCGTTTTCAACAGAGGCCGAACTATAGCAACACATTCTTATGCTGGCAAGAAATATCTCGAAATAATTAAATTATCTTTTTTTATCCAGATCCCAACGCACCACGGACTCGCCGCTAGCCGTCTTTCTAGGCGCTGGGCGGAAGGCGTGCCCATAGATAATTTCGAATGTTAGCGGTAATTTTCCATCAGGTCTGCGCGTCGCTTCCAAGGTATCAACCAAACGCCCCCACGCCGCCCGGCCTAGCAAAGCGCGGCTGCGTGTAACTAATGGATTACCGCCGAAAGCCTTCGCCTCGGCAAGCAGCTTCTCTATAGAGTCATAGGTCACGGTGATCGTTTCCATATCCATCACCGGAGTAGAAAAGCCGACATTGACGAGCATGTCGCCAAAATCATGCATATCAACAAAAGGTAACATATGCGGGGCATCGTCGGCGGCAGCAAACCCGCTACGCAATTCTTTAAACGTGTCCGGGCCAAAGCAAGAAAACATCAGCAATCCATCAACGCGCAGTACTCGCCGCCACTCAGCAAAGACACGATCCGGCTGGGGATGCCAATGCAACGCCAGATTTGACCAGACCAGATCAATCGAATCCCGCGCAAACGGTAACGCAGCGAAGTCCCCGCAGAGCAAATCGGAGTCCAGCCCCTTACTCTTAATAGGCAACCACTTCTTTAATAGACGATTTACGGAAGACTGTGCTGCCTTTTGCTGATCCTGCGCGGCAGATAACATACCGAAGGACGCATCCAGCCCGACTATCCGCGCATCGGCGAAGCGCTGCTGCAATGTATATATATCCGGACCATCACCACATCCGGCATCCAACACTCGTTGCGGCAATATCTTCACTAGCGCCAGACGTTCATGCATCCTTGTTGAAATCTCGCGACGCAGAAATTCGGATTCCCTGACGCGCGCAGGCTCTGCGAACAATTCGCGTACCCGTTTAAGGTCTATCGGCGCGCTCAGGGCGGCATCATTGTTACCATTAGACGCAGGCGTATTCGATGAAGATAAGATTGGCATTAAAATTAGACAGTCAAATGAAGTGCGATAATCGGCTAGCTGCGTAGTTTACACCGTTGCTAAATGTACGGCGCGCAAGCCAAGATAACGAATCCGCGCGCAGATATGTCCGCGCCTTCCAACCGTTTCAACCTTATTTACTTTATTTCATTGATCCTCGCCCCTCTATTCCGCTGGTCGCAAAAAATACCTGCTCTATTACTTACAGGTATTCCGTCTTGCTGCGCGTTATGCGGTCATGTTGGTCGACATGCCATTTGTAGCGCATGCGACCAGGCCTATCTTTCCCATGAGAGAACGCGTTGCCAGCAGTGCGCGAACCCATTACTCGCTATCGCAAACGACGCGGCCCTCACATGCGGAGATTGCCTGAAGCAGCGGCGCGCCTTTGACGCATCAATAGTGGCGATTGACTATGCCGCGCCGGTCGATCAATTAGTACTGTCCCTAAAATTTGGTAGTCAGCTGGCGTTGGCGCCCATATTCGCCCGAAAACTGCGCGATGCAGTACTACGAAACCCGATTATTACCAATAACTTGCCCGATATCGTGACGGCAGTGCCACTCGGCCCGGGACGATTAACCGAACGTGGCTTTAATCAGGCCCTGGAAATCGCTAAACCGCTCTCGCGCCTGTTAAATATTCCGCTGCAGCCAACGCTGATAAAGCGCCAGCACGATACGCTCCAACAAGCAAAACTTTCGCCCCAAGAGCGGCGTCAAAATTTAAGAAAGGCTTTTATCGTTCCACCGCAAGCGCTGACCCAGATTCACGGACGTCATATCGGCATCGTCGATGATGTTATGACGACCGGCGAAACACTAAACGAACTCGCACGTACGCTAAAGCGCTGCGGGGCTGCTCGCGTCACCAATTTCGTCTTTGCCCGGACATTACCTAAATAAAAGGAGAGCAACGTTGTTTCACGTCGTATTAGTTGAGCCTGAAATCCCGCCAAACACTGGTAATATTATTCGCCTTTGCGCCAATACCGGTGCCCAATTGCACTTAATCGAGCCGCTCGGCTTTCCGCTGGACGACGCAAAGATGCGCCGTGCGGGGCTCGATTACCATGACTATGCAACTATGAAAGTGCATCCTAATTGGGATGCCTTCATAGAATCGATGAAAAATGAGGCAGCATTTGATCCAGCAAGGATGTTCGCGCTGACGACTCACGGCAGCACGCCATTTGCGACAATCGCCTTTCAACCCGGCGATATATTTGTATTTGGATCGGAGACCAAAGGCCTAGCCCCGGCCTTGCGCGAGTCTTTTCCAACCACACAACGGATCCGACTACCGATGCGCCCAGACAATCGAAGCCTGAATCTGTCCAATACCGTCGCAGTTGTGGTCTATGAAGCATGGCGTCAAAATGGCTTTGCCGGAGGTGCCTGACAGCAAAGCGCCCGCGCCCTATCCGTACCCCTTGTGCCCCGCGTCACATTAATTAATGAGTACACTGTTTCTCAGCTTCTCAGCATTTAATCAAAGGATCATCATGTTTTCACGCATTACCATTTCGCTTTTAACACTGGCACTCAGCGCAACCGCGTACGCTCACGACTATAAAGTCGGCGCGTTAAAAATCGATCATCCCTATGCGCGCGCGACGATGCCCGGCCAACCGAGCGGTGGCGCTTATCTGAGTATAGAAAACACGGGGAAAGAAGCTGATAAATTGTTGAATGTTGCCTCGCCCGCCGCGAAATCAGCAGAAATCCATGACATGAAAATGGACGGCAATATTATGAAAATGCGTGAAGTCGGTGAAATTGAATTGCGGCCAATGAGTACCGTCGTGATGACACCGGGCGGCGGATATCACATTATGCTGATGGGATTGACCAAACCCCTCAAGGCGGGCGACAAATTTCCGATGACCCTGACCTTTCAAAAGGCGGGGAAAATTGAAGTTTCCGTCTCTGTCGATGATATAAAGAACAAGCCGACTGACGCTGCGCATCAACATTAATCGTATTAAAAAGGGGAAGAACAGCAATCGGCTGGCCTTCCCCTTTTTTATCTCAGAGCAACAACTCGCACCAGCAATACAAACGCCCGGCTACGAAAATCAAGATTGCTGACGGACTTTCGATAATAATTTAGTAGTTGAACGATCATGCTCAAACGGGATAGCGACCACTTTCCCGCCATATGCCAGAACGGCCTTTCCTTCCGGAATGGCATCCATCTGGTAATCGCCCCCTTTGACATACACGCCGGGCAAACCTTCTTGCACCACTTCCAGCGCCGTATCTTCATCAAATTCCAGCACCAGACTGACCGCTTCGAGTGCCGCCAATACTGCCATACGATCAGCGCAATTATTGATCGGCCGATCATCGCCCTTGCCCAGGCGTTTGACAGACGCATCGGTATTTACTGCCACTACCAAAGACGCCCCCTGCTCACGCGCTTGCGCCAAATAGGTGACATGGCCGCGATGCAGGATGTCAAAAACACCATTTGTTAGCACTACTGGTTGCGGCAAAGCGGCCATCCTCGACCGTAATTCAGCCCGCGTCGAGATTTTTTGTTCGAATTTGACCATAGTGCGCTTCAGAATGAGGTGTAAAAAAGCCGCAATAAATTGCGGCTTTTAATGGATCTGGTTTAAGTGTTAATTTCAATGAGCGATGCTGCTTTAGTCTTGCACATTCAACAACGGCAACGCCACACTCAACAGAAATAAAACGCTTAACCGATGACGACTGGCGGTACAACAGCCGCGGCAGCTAGTCGTGCAACAATTTCTTTACGATATCGGTTCAATTCCTGCACGGTCCCGAAGCTACGCTCGAACAGCAGCGACATGTTATGCAGAATCCGATCAACTACTTTCTTTTCCCAGACGCCATCAAACTTAATCTGCTCATCCAACCAACGCTCTAACCATTCAGGGTCAGGCAAACGGCTTTGGACCGTGTCGTTCGGGAACAACATTTTGTTTACGTGCAGATTTGTCGGATGCAAGGGTTTCTCGGTACGGCGAGCAGAAGCCATCAAAACACCAATCTTGGCGAATGCAGCTGAAGCGCTATCGCCAACTTCAACCAAAGCCTTTTTCATGTAGCGCAAATAAGCGCCGCCATGACGGGCTTCATCCTGGCTGATGATTTTATAAATATGCTTGATAACAGGCTCGGTATGCCAATCGGATGCGCAGCGATACCAATGATTGAGGCGAATTTCACCGCAAAAGTGCATCGTCAGGGTTTCTAGCGGCGGCGCAGGGTCGAATTCGAAGCGAACATTGTCCAACTCTTCTTCTGTCGGCACCAGTTCTGGACGGAAACGACGCAGATATTCCATCAACACCAGCGAATGCTTTTGCTCTTCAAAAAACCAAACCGACATGAAAGCGCAGAAATCGCTATCGCCATGGTTATCGCGCAAAAACATCTCTGTTGCAGGCAATGCTGACCATTCTGTAATCGCATTCATGCGAATCGTCTGAGCCTGCTCGTCGGAAAGTTGGGAAGCATCGAACTTGTCCCACGGAATGTCAGTCTCCATGTTCCATCGGACTTGTTCCAGCGATTTAAACAATTCTGGATACAGCATACATACCTTACAAGTTGAGTTAAGTCCCTGATTTTACCAAGAATTGCCTTGGCAACCTATTTATAAGCTTTAGGGCAATCAGTTTTCATAAGACATTGAGGAAATATTGCCCGTTCTGGGCCACTTCCGACCATGAATGTCGCTTTTCATCGACTTCTCGTTCTAACTTCTCATTCTATATACGTTGGGACCGCCGTTTTAGATTCGACCCAAAAAAATATTGCCAAAAATATCACTAATTTATTTTTGAATCCAATTGCCTCAACGCTACGTATGACCTTAATCTGCATTACCAATTGTGCAGTCAGGGCGTCTATATAAAAGAATTAACACGGCTCCAGGGAGTACCAAGCAGATGAAAATCGCAATTATCGGTTCCGGCATTTCCGGCCTCTCCAGCGCCTACCGCTTGACGCAAGGCGGTCATCAAGTCTCCCTTTATGAGGCGAATAACTATTTTGGCGGCCATACAAATACCGTTGACGTCACACTTGAGGGACATACCTACGGCGTAGACACGGGGTTTCTCGTGTTCAATCATCGTACTTACCCCAAATTAGTCCATCTATTTGCCGAGTTAGGGGTGGACACTGCCGCCACCGACATGTCATTTTCGGCAAAAATACCTGTCAATGGACGGTTCGGCAAGCGCACGCTGGAATGGTCTGGCACGAATCTGGACAGTGTATTTACGCAACGCCGCAATTTGCTCAGCCCGCAATATCTGTGGATGCTTCGCGACATCCTGCGCTTTAATAAGCAAGCAACCGAGATCGCCAATAACAGTGAATCACCCCTTGCAAACCTGTCGTTAGGCGATTTTTTGTCACGTAACCGCTATAGCGATGCGTTCAAAAACTGGTACTTATTGCCGATGGCCGGTTGCATCTGGTCCTGCCCAACTGCGCAAATGCTGGCTTTTCCTGTCGCCAGCTTCATCCGCTTTTGTCATAACCATGGTCTATTACAAGTCAGCGATCGGCCGCAATGGCGGACCGTAAAAGGCGGAGCTAAGCATTATGTGGACAAATTACTCGCCGGAATTCCTAATAAATACCTGCGAACACCCGTAACGGGCGTGCGTCGCCTTTACTACGAGGGTCGGCGTCAGGTGATGATTCAAACCCTTAACGGCGCGCATCGCTATGATCACGTCGTCATGGCCGGGCATAGTGACCAAAGTTTACAGTTGCTGGATGATCCTACTGAAAAGGAGAAACGGCTATTATCAGCGATTCAGTATCAGCCGAATCATGCCGTACTCCACACCGATTACAGCCTGCTACCAAACAACCGCAAAGCGTGGGCCGCCTGGAATTATCAAAGTCAGAACGGCAGCGATCCGCAGGTGTGCGTGCACTATTTGCTGAATCAATTGCAGCCGTTACCGTTCAAAACGCCGTTGATTGTTTCGCTCAATCCGATCGAACAACCCAAGCCGCACACCGTGATACAGCGCTTCGATTACGCCCATCCGATATTCGATGCCGCCGCGATTGAAGCCCAACCGCAGTTTGCCAACATGCAAGGTAAAAACAATACCTGGTTCGCCGGTGCATGGCTGGGTTATGGATTTCACGAAGACGGTCTGACCTCTGGATTGGCAGTAGCCAATGCGATTCAGAATCTGCCCCATTTCGCCCCACAAACTATGCCGATGCGCGCTTCCGCCATCGAGAGCGTTACAGCTTAAGGCCGGAGCGAAAACATGCCCTCCTCAGCCAATCAAGTCCAGCTATGTTTTGGCACAGTTCGCCATACGCGCTTGCGTCCAATCCACCATGCATTTACGTATGGCGTGTATTACCTGCGCCTGCCGTTACGCACACTGGCGCAATCGGGCTTTAAGAGTCGTTTTTTCTCACGCAATAAACTCAATTTTCTGTCGTTTCATGATCGCGACTATGGCGATGGCCAACAAACCCCTCTGGCCTGGATCGAAGGCATGTTGTTACAACAGGGGATCAGCGACGCCGATGGAGAAATCTGGCTGCAAACATTTCCCCGTGTGCTGGGCTATGTTTTCAATCCTGTCTCGTTTTGGTTTTGTCATCGTCGCGACGGTAGTCTGCGTGCAGTATTGTGCGAAGTTCGAAACACTTTTGGTGAGCATCATAGTTATTTGCTGGACGGCAGCACGCAAGAAAACGGCCAAATCGGCTTCGGCATCGAACTACATGCCGATAAAGTATTTCATGTCTCACCGTTCTGCGAAGTAGCAGGAACGTATCGTTTTCGATTCATGCGCGCGGAAAATAGCAATGGCGAGACACACGGCGCTAACGGTGGCGCGCAACTAGTCGAATGTACGACCGCCCGCATCGAATACGACGATGCCACCGGTCCACTATTACTGACCAGTGTTTCCGGCACCGCCGCGCTACCGCAATCGCTGTCAAATCGTGCTATCGCACGTGCATTTTTTCAGTATCCGATGATGACCGTCGGCATCATTCTTCGTATCCATTGGCAAGCGCTAAAACTATGGCGTAAGCGGCTTCCTTTTTACAGCAAACCTCATCCCCCTTCGAGCGAGATATCAAGATGAATACTAACTCTACCCGCAGCAGTGCGTTCGATTTTGCGCAAGACAATAGTCGCATCTCGACCCAAAATTTTCCTCCTCAGGTACAGTTCATTCTGACGTTGTTGCGCAAGCTGGAGCATGGCATATTGGTCATGCATTTTCCAGACGGACAGTCTGCCACTTACGGCAATGTCAACGATAAGCGAGTACGTCCGATCACCATGACGCTGACGAATTGGGATGTGTTCCACGCTGCGCTAAAATCGGGCGACATCGGCTTTGCCGAAACCTTCATCGACGGACATTGGAGCACCGACAATCTGCCGGGATTAATAGAATTGTTCATTCGCAACCGGCAAGTCATTGAGTCGGTCATTTACGGCACCTGGTGGGGCAATTTGCTGTATCGCGTCAAGCATCTATTCAACCGTAATAGTAAGCACGGCAGTCGTAAAAATATTCACGCGCATTACGATATCGGGAATGACTTTTATCAGCTCTGGCTCGATCCTTCGATGACGTATTCCAGCGCCCTATTTTCAGACGATCATGTCGAAAATTTGCAGCAGGGGCAAGACGCAAAATATCGCCGCATCCTCAATCAGCTACACCTCTCCGATAACGCCCGCGTGTTAGAAATCGGCTGCGGTTGGGGGGGCTTTGCCGAGATTGCCGTGCGCGAAGGAAAAGCCCATGTTACCGGACTGACGCTCTCCACCGAACAACTCAATTTTGCTAACCAACGATTGCAAGAAGTCGGCATCGTTGACCAAGTAGAACTGCTACTGCAAGACTATCGCGACGTCGATGGCAAGTTCGACGGCATAGCTTCTATCGAGATGTTCGAAGCCGTCGGTGAAAAATACTGGCCGAGTTATTTCGCTTGCGTCTCCCGCAATCTGAAAACCGGCGGTCGTGCATGCATTCAGACGATTGTGATTGCCGACGAATTGTTCGAGCGCTATCGTCGCGGCACTGACTTTATCCAGCAATACATTTTCCCCGGCGGCATGCTGCCATCGCCTTCCGCATTTCGCATACAGGCAGAGAAACACGGCTTACGCGTCGTCGATAGTCTGTCGTTCGGTCACGATTATGCACGTACGCTAGTTGAATGGCGTCGCGCTTTTAAAGAGCATTTGCCGCGTGTTCGCGCACAAGGTTTTGACGACCGTTTCTTGCGTACATGGGATTTCTATCTGGCGTATTGCGAAGCCGGATTCCTGGCTGGCAGTATCAATGTCGCGCAAATTACGCTTCAAAAAATATGATACGGGCAAGCGTCCTGCCACACAGTTCATTTCTACAATGGACGCGCTATTTATTAGGCTGCGCGCTGATGTTGGCCATGCTCAATCATGCTCGCGCAGCCGATACAGTAATCAGCGCGCCCCCGCATATTCAGCACGCCATCGCCAACGCGCGCTTAGCGGGGGAAGGACGTTTTCGCTGGTTTGGTTTATCCATTTATGACGCACAACTTTGGGTCGGCGATAAAGGCTATCAAACGTCGACGCCCGATGCCGCCAGTTATGCGCTCGACTTGCGTTATGCCCGCGCATTTGAGGGAGCCAAGATTGCCGAAAGCAGCATCGATCAGATGCGGAAAATCGGCAGCGGCAGTGAAGCCGATTACGGCCCGTGGTTAACGCAAATGAAAGCCATTTTTCCTAACGTCGTCGAAGGATCGCACATTACCGGCGTCTTTCTGCCTGGCATCGGCGCACGTTTCTATTTCAACGGAAAAACGGTGGGAGAAATCGCCGATCCAAAATTCGCCCAAGCCTTTTTCGGTATCTGGTTATCGCCAAAAACAACTGACGCCTCATTGCGCAAAAAATTGTTGACTGATGCGGCACCAACAACGGCACCGGCACCGACATCGACAGCAACACCGCGACAATGACTAAGCTAGCCTTCCCCGCTCTCCTGAAATATGGGCTGTTCGGATTGCCGTTGGCACTCGTCGCGTTGCCGGTATATGTCTACATTCCCGCCTTTTATGCGGATCGATTTGGCATTTCACTGTCGTTAATTGGCCTCGTTTTGCTGGTAACGCGCTTGTTCGACGCCTTCATTGATCCCGCAATTGGTCGCTGCCTTGACCGCGCCACCATCAAGGACAAATACAAAACGGCTATCTGGATTGCAGCACCATTATTAGCCATCGGTTTCAGTGCACTATTTTTGCCGCCCACATTCGTCCAATCGTTACCGATAGTCTGGTTAGTATTGGCACTGCTGGTGGTGTATGTTGGTTTTAGTATTGCCACAATCGCGCATCAAAGTTGGGGCGCAGCATTGACCCAGGCGCAGGACCAACGCGCGCGGCTAACTGCAACACGCGAGGCCTGCGGCTTGCTTGGCGTTGTACTCGCAGCGGTTCTGCCCGGACTGCTAGGGATGCGATTATTGCCACCGGTTTTTATCGTTTTATTGTTTGCTACAGCACTGTTATTACAGATCGCGCCACGGCCAGCAATGGCAACGCAGCAATCTCCAGAACAGGCAAACAAACCCACTGAACACAGCGTGCTGCTGCCGTTTCTTAATCCGCGCTTTTGCTGGCTTTTCATTATCTTTGTGGTCAATGGCATAGCCGCGGCGATCCCCGCTACGTTGTTTCTTTTTTTTGTCGATGATCAGTTGCAACTAGGCAAATACGGCGGCTTGTTTTTGATGCTGTATTTCTTAGCTGGCGCGGTATCCATGCCGGGCTGGGCGGTATTGGCCCGACGCTATGGCGAAGCACGGGTCTGGTTTGGCGCGATGCTGTTGGCGATCGTCGCTTTCGTCTGGGCTTACGGTTTATCTGCGGGCGATATGCTGCCCTTTTCCGTAATCTGCATCATGTCCGGCTTCGCGCTGGGTGCCGACCTTTTATTGCCGCCAGCGCTACTTGCGGCAGTCATCGCAAACGGCGGCCATAGCCATCAAAAAGAAGGCGCTTATTTTGGCATCTGGAACTGGGCGACCAAAATCAATCTGGCGCTTGCCGCAGGTATTTCTTTGCCATTACTGGCCTATCTTGGCTATCACCCGCATCTTGTGAACCAGCAAGGCGCGCAGGCATTGGCAATTGGCTATGCCGTTTTACCCTGTGTGCTGAAACTGGTAGCGGCGGCGATTTTGTGGAAGGCACCTTTGCGGAATATCTAAGGCCATCGACATGCCCTTTTAAACCATCTTAAGCACTCACACTTTCGGAGTCCTACATGAAAACGTTTCTGAAATTTCTACTCATTAGTCTCGCAATTTTGTTAAGTGGATGTAGCACGACATCCGAACCTGACGGTTACGCCGACCAAAAACCGACGCTCAGTTTGCCGGAATATTTCAATGGCACCCTGGATGCGTGGGGCATGTTTCAGGATCGCTCCGGCAAAGTGGTGAAACGCTTCACGGTCGTCATCGACTGTCAATGGCATGGCGACACCGGGACGCTAGATGAAAACTTTACCTATTCGGATGGCACCAAACAACGCCGTATCTGGACCTTGAAAAAAGTCGCGCCAAACAAATTCATCGGCACAGCGGCTGATATCGTCGGTGAAGCAATCGGCATTACCGACGGCAATACGCTGCGCTGGAAATATGTGCTGGCATTGCCGGTCGATGGCCGTATTATCAATGTCAGTCTCGATGACTTAATGGTGCAAATGGATCAGCGCGTAATGCTCAACCATGCCGTAATGAGCAAATTTGGCGTGAAATTGGGCGATATCAGTCTGTCGTTTACTAAACGCCCTTAATGTAAACAGCTTAAAGCCGAAGATACTGGCTCTCTATCGGAAAGATGAATGTCATTCTATGAAGTCAATGAATCCAATGATCGTCAACTGGCAGCAACAACGTGTCTGGATCATCGGTGCCTCCAGCGGCATCGGTGCAGAAACCGCCCGACAACTATTGGCAAAGGGGGCGCGCGTGGCGTTATCCGCGCGCACTGCTGCCGGATTGCACAACATCGCAGCAGGCCTGCCCAACGCCTTGACCTGCGTGCTCGATATTACTGATCACGCGACCGTGATCGCTGCGCGCGACCAAATTCTCGAAGCATGGGAAGGCATCGATCTGATATTGGTCGTCGCCGGTGGTTACGGTGAAATGCGCGCCGATAGCTTTGATCTTAAGCTCGCCAATCGCTTAATCGATCTAAATCTTCGGGGAGTAATGCATTGCCTTGATGCTACATTGCCAATCTTGCTCAAACAGGGTAGCGGTGCCATTGGTATTGTGGCTTCTGTCGCTGGTTATAGCGGCCTGCCAAAAGCGATGGCGTATGGGGCAACCAAGGCGGCGCTGATCAATTTATCAGAATGTCTTTATCTCGACTTACGACCGCGCGGGATCGGCGTTTATCTGATTAACCCCGGCTTTGTCGATACCCCATTGACCGCAGGTAACGACTTTCCGATGCCTGCGCTGATCTCGCCGACCAACGCTGCAGAAAAACTCATCTCGGGTATTGAGCGCGGACATTTCCATATACACTTTCCCAAACGATTCACTAACTGGCTGCGATTCGCCCGCCTACTACCCTATCGTGCCTATTTTGCATTGATACATAAGGTGACCGGGTTATGAGCCGCGATACTCCCCAAAAATTAGAGAATCAGCAACAAGCGCTATTACGTCTGGTCGCCTTCTTTGAAACCTTATCAACCGTCAATCTTGAGTTGATCCCGCTGGTTTACGCGCAAGATGCATGGTTTAAGGATCCGTTCAACGAAGTTACCGGCCTGCCCGCGATCAAGCAACTATTTGCGCACATGTTTGTGCAAGTTGACGGGCCGCGTTTCGTCGTGACGCATCATATGCGACAGGATGATTCAGCTTTTTTGACGTGGGATTTTTACTTTCGCATGAAACGTTTTTCCGCTGCTGAGCAATGCATCCGAGGCGCAACGCACTGTCGCTTCGACAGCGAGGGCTATGTCATTTATCATCGCGATTATTGGGATGCCGCAGAAGAACTGTATGAAAAATTGCCGGTATTAGGCGGTTTCATGAGGATTTTGAAACGCGCAGCCCGAAAATAGGTAAAAAATGGGCAAAAATTATCTTCCCATCCTTCTCTACAAACTGAAGGATGGGAATGCAGAGTACGCAGATAGGTACGCTGAAATCTACGACAACGACGGCAATTAGCCTCGTTAATTACACGATTACTTGGTGACTGCCTTTTTTTTCCGCGTAGTTGGGGTGGTTTTAGCAGCCCCACTAACCCTCGCTTTAGGAGTAGTGCTAGTTTTTGGACTGGCTTTAATACTTGTTTTAGCATCCGCCTTCACCGTGGCGCCTTTACTCTGCGGGCTACTTTTTGGCTTCGGTGCGGCTTTCGCTTCCTCTGCTGCCTCTTTCGCAGTTTTGGCCTCAGCTGCCATCACACCGCTGACTACTTGCTGAAACTGATTTTGCAAGACGTCCCACCAGGCAGTGGTCGGCGAGGCTTGCGGATTAGCGGCATTCTGACCGGCAGCCGAATCGCTCGCTAAAGGTGCGCTCTCAGCGGCGGGACTAACCTCCGCTTGCGGTGGCGGCGGTGGCGAGAAAGTGAACGCAGCCGCCGGTTGTGGCGTACTTTCCTCCGAAGCCTTGGCCTTGTCGGGCATAAACGAGAAAGGGAATTGCGAAGCCATCGCCGCCCACGCAGCTGCGCCGCCGGTTGCACTGTCAGCAGCTGATGTCCCCCCAAAATTTGGCGCTGATTTGGTATCTGCGGTTGGCATGCTAATAGCAACGATCGACTTTAGCGCCGACAATGTGGCGCTTTGCACTTCAAGCCCCTGTATCGTGCCGCGCAGCATATTCAAATTCAAACTGAGCCAGCCTTCAACCGCCTTCAAATCTGCGACTTTTTTATCGATTTCCTCGACTGAAAGAGTCGGTACTACCATCCCCGGCATGCCCGGAATACTCATCCCACCCCACATTTTTTTGATGAAATCAACGCTGTCCGACATTACATTTACCCCGGGAAAATTAGGATTACTCATACAAATCTCCTTAAGAGAGATGCTGCACATTTTTTGGTTACTTCGCATACTATACCCACGCACAATCGCTAGGTGACGGTAGCGCGAGGAATCCGCAATTTATTTTGTAAGCGCGATTGTTAAGAGGCAATGGGCGACGACGATCAGCATCGTTTTTACCAATATGACGCTGTAGATTACTACTCGACATCAATGTTTCACTCACAAAAGATACTATCTGGATTCTGACAAAAGGCAGCTGACAGCCTGAAAATATCCCAATTTTCGTGGGAGGCATCCTACAGAATGGGACGATAACCAGCGTTACGTTTACACTAGCGCCATGACGATGGTTACCTCAAACGCAATCAGAGCCGCGCACGCTCAGCCCACAAAACCTAAACGCGCAGCCTCAAGACGCTGGCTAATTCTGCTCGCGGTCTCGTTTTTACTGCATATTCTGCTGATCAATTGGGGCAGCAACAAGATCGGCATACCCCAGCCAGCCTCGCCGCAACCGACCATTGTCACCGCCGAACTGAAACCACTACCACCGGTAGCGAAGCCCGTTCTGATACCAAAACCCAATAAACCAGCACTCGTTGCCCGCAAAGAGCCACGAAAAATCGCAGCTCCTCCGCCACCGCCGGAACCTGAAGTACTCGATACGCCTATCCGAGAAACGAGAACGCCCATTACACCGATTACGCCCACAGATACCGTCACCAGTCTGGATTCGGATAGCGATAAACCGCCTCAGACTACGACCAGCAGCACGAATACGACAGCGCTCCCGGAGAATGCACCAGTCGCGCCAACAGGCGTCCATTACGAGACTAAACCACCGCCATCGGTGGAATTGAAATATTCGGTAGAAGCACTGAAAAAAGGGCAGACTTTCCATGGCAGTGGAAAAATCACCTGGCAAACTGACGGGCACAACTACACCATCAATGGCGAAGCCGGAGCACTGTTTATTAGCGCGCTCGATTTTAAAAGCGAAGGCGAAATCAATGATTTCGGCGTCTCACCGGCGCTGTATACGGAAAAGAAATTCCGCAAACCGGCTACCAACACGCGCTTTCAACGCACGCCCAGTACGATTACTTTTTCAGCCTCTGCCAATAGCTATCCGCGTACCGGGGGCGAGCAAGATCGCGCCAGTATCGTCTGGCAGTTGGCCAGTATTGCCAGAGGCGATGCCGGAAAAATCGTTCCAGGCGGCGTCATTGATTTATTTGTAGCCGGCGACAAAGACGCAGAAACATGGCGTTTTCAAGTCGTCGGCCAAGAACAAATTACAGTGGGCGCGGGTACTGTAGCAACCTGGCATCTGGCGCGTAAGCCGCAACAAGGCTCTTATGAAAAAACTCTGGATATCTGGTTTGCCCCCCAACAGCAATGGTATCCGGTCAAATTACGCTTTACCGAAAGCGATGGGGACTATTTGGACATGTCGTTGTCCAAGCTTAAACAGCTTGATGCGCCAGCCACTCCCGGTTGAGTATTCGTAAGCAATATCCCCTACCTGAAAAGACTGCAAAGCGCGGTTTTCGCCGGGCATTATTTTAAAATGACAATATGAAAAAAACCTTGCACTCGATTGCACGTATATCTATAGCAGCCCTTCTTTGCGGCGCATGCGTTGGCGTGTCCGCAGCAGCTCCGACGTCAGCAGAACGCCTTACGATTAAACGACAATTTGATTTACCGCCCTCGGCCGAATTAAATTATGCGATCAGAGCGCGACAAAGTGGCCTTTCCATTAATGGCGACGCTGTCGTCAAATGGCAAACGGACGGTCGGGAATTTAGTGTCGAGGCCATCACCCGCGCAATGATATTTGGCAAAATTCTGGAAGCAAAAAGCGATGGAAAGATCGATGATTACGGCTTGGCACCAGCGCAATTCATCGATAAACGCTTTCATAAAAATAGTACGACCACGACCTTCAATCGCGATGCCGGTAAAGGTGCAGGCGGCACCATTACTTTCTCTCAATCCGACGCCTCCTATCCGATAAAAGGCGGCGAACAAGATCGCACTAGCATCGTCTGGCAATTAGTCGCCGTTGCACGTGCGGCAGCGAAACAATTTAAGCCCGGTTCAGACTGGGCGTTCTTCGTAGCAGGCCAACGCGACGCCGAGCCATGGTCGTTTAAAGTCATTAATCAAGAAAAAATCACTACCGGAATGGGTGAAATCGACGCTGTACATGTTTTCAGAGCCCCGCCCCCGGACGATCCCGGACAACGCCTGGATATCTGGCTAGCGCCGTCGCTTGAGTGGTATCCAATCCGCGTGCGTTTCACTGACCCGAATAATGATTTTGTCGATCAGACACTCGACAAAATCATTAAATAAATAGCAGTGATTGGCACCCCTGAAATAAGTTTGTTCGGTAACGACGATGTCATAATTTAAGCGATAGCTATCCCTGTTTTTTGCGGCATTTGGCAGGCCTTACCATTTCTCCTATGAGAAAACCAATGTCGGTTCCATTACTATTTTTATAGAAAATATTTATATGACTATCTCTAGCGGTGCATTAGTTCTTTTTAGCGGCGGACAGGATTCCACGACATGTCTGGCATGGGCTTTGTCCCGCTATGACCGCGTTGAAACGATTGGTTTCGATTATGGTCAACGTCATGCCATCGAATTAACACAACGGCCGATATTATTGGAAAAATTACGGTCCCAGTCCGCCGAATGGGACGAAAAGCTTGATGAAGATCACGTTATTGATTTGTCTATCATTTCGAAAATATCATCGACCGCGATGACAGAAGATGTCGAAATCGTCATGCAAGAGAATGGACTACCAAACACCTTTGTTCCCGGTCGCAATCTGTTATTCATGACCGTAGCAGCCACAGTGGCATACCGACGAGGGCTAGACGTACTGGTCGGCGGGATGTGCGAAACCGACTTTTCCGGTTATCCAGACTGCCGCGACGATACGATGAAAGCGCTCCAAGTCGCGCTCAATCTGGGCATGGCGACGCGCCTCAAGTTAGAAACACCTTTGATGTGGATCGATAAATCGGAAACATGGAAGATGGCGCAAGACTTGGGCGGCGACGCTCTGGTCGATTTGATTCGCGCTGATACGCACACTTGTTATTTAGGTGATCGCGGCATGTTGCATGATTGGGGCTATGGTTGCGGAACCTGTCCGGCTTGCGCATTACGAGCTCGCGGTTATCAACAATTTGCGTCTAGTTAAATTTTAATATTCTCAAATTTTTAGTTGTTTTATAAGCTAATACTATTTTCTTTATTTAAAGAATATTCTGTAGATTATAAAGTTATTGCGCTATTGCATTTCGGCAACCATACTTCTCAATAATTAGCGTATTAACTTCTTTCACACCATCCACATTAACGCAGGATAGTTGGATACATTCCTGGGGTTTCAAATTAACAACTATCCACAAAATAATAATCCTGTCGGCACGGTCGATATTCAGGAAATTGCTAGCGTCATATGGCAAAGCAAACGCATAATTCTGCTCATAGCCACAATCGTGACGTCTCTAGCCGTCTTATTTGGATGGGCAATCAGCAGTTATAAAAGTGAAGGTTATTTCCAAATGGAAATGTCCTTTGCAGATTTCAAACGTCTTCAAACCGCGATTTCAGCGCCCGCACGCTGGCAAGATTTTGCTAAAACGTTAAACAAAGAACAGTTAGCGACTATCCGCGAAGAAAACTTCCGTAGCCCCCGACAATTGGCATCTTTGATTGAGCCGATATATCCAGTCACCCGATCTGAAATGAAAGATATCCCGAATACGGCGCTGAAAAATGAAGGTGCTGACATTTCGGGTTTAAAAATTTCCTACCACGCAGCGACGCCTATGCTGGCACAACAGGGCGTGCTGGTATTGGGTGATTTTCTGCGCGATACCGTAATCCTGCTGAATTACCGAGACGTGGTGCGTAAACGCTATACCGACCATCGTGGCTTTGCGCAAAAGTTCGACAATGACGCCATTACCGCCAGGTATGACCTTGAACAATTAAAAATCAAAAAAGCATCCATGCAGAGCATCTTGCGTGAGTATCCAGATTCGGCGCGCTTGGAAAATCGGCAGCCTGTCACGATCACAGACGGCAATGAACGCTTTCTCTCACCTGTCACACAGTTGGTGGCTATCGAAACTGATATTGCAGATAAAGGACGCGACTTGCCTCGCATTATTCGTGATCAAAAAATTAATACGATTAATTTACGTTATTACGAGCAGCTTCAGGATTTTTTAAATAAGAGCACTTCAGGTAATACTTTCCTGGCCTCCCTGCCGACCATAAAGAAGGCACTCAATTTAAATCAGGAAGATGAAATTGATCGGAGCGTCTATAACAATATTTCGATAGACGATCTCAAAGCGCATGCCTTATACGTTGAAAAAACATCCTTCATTGCATCGCCATTGCTGCCTCAAAAAGCGACACCAGGGTTATTAAAGTCGGGCTCACTCGGGTTAATATTGGGGTTGATCATTGGTTCTGGACTTGCGCTTATCAGATATTTTGTGTCCAAGCCCAAAATACTGCCATCACCTCAGCCAGCCGTTGAGCTGACAATAGAAAAAGTTATTCCTAACTTGATATAAACACATTGATCGCGCTGACCTAGTTAGCATCGAAAAAGAAAAATGGCCGAATATATTCGGCCATTTTTTTCACAAATACGCTTCAAGTAGTACGGAAACTTACGCAGCAATCGAATGCGATACCGGCGATGGATGATCAAATTCGCTTATCAACTGTTTTTCTTTCAGCCGCGCAGCCACCAAATGCCGATCCTTAATGTGGCCATAACCCCGAATTTCCTCCGGAATACTGGCAATAGCGACTGCGCGCGCCACATTTTCAGAAGTTAATCGCGGCAACAAGGCCTCAATCGTTTGACGGTAATGCACGATTAGCTCCCGCTCCTCCTTGCGCTCTGCGGTATAGCCAAAAATATCCAGCTTGCTCCCGCGCAGGAACTTGCCTTTAGCCAGTATCCCAAAAGCGCGCATCATCCACGGCCCAAACTCTTGCTTGATTAAATGTCCTTTAGCATCGCGCTTGGAAAACAACGGTGGTGCCAAATGAAATTTAAGCTTGTAATCGCCTTCAAACATGCCCGCAATTTTGGCGTTGAAAGCACCGTCGGTATATAACCGCGCTACTTCATATTCGTCTTTGTAAGCCATCAACTTAAACAAATACGTTGCCACCGCCATACTTAATCGCGATGGCGCACGCGCCCCATCCTCCGCAGGCAAATGCCGTTTTATCTCTTGCTCAGCATTTTGTACCCGAGTAACAAAAGCGCGATATTGCTCAGCGTAGGCAGCATTCTGATACGCCGTCAAAAAAGCCACACGGCGCTTGATCACCTCATCCAGTGTTGGCGTCCGCTTAAACGTTATCACTTGCGCCGGATTATTGGTCGAACGTGTGCGCTGATCTATGCCGATCGGATCACAGGCTGCCGTGCGTCCCCACGAAAAAGCCTGTTTATTGAAGCTAACTTGCAAAGCATTCAATTCAATTGCGCGCAACAACGACGCTTCGGCCAATGGCACCCAGCCTTTTTGCCATGCATACCCGAGCATGAACATATTGGTAGCAATCCCATCACCCATTAAAGTCGTGGCGATTCTGCCTGCATCAATAAACTCAACCCGATCATTCCCACAGGCCGTGCGGATATCCTTCTCGGCTGCCGCATCCGGCGACTGCCAGTCTGGATTTTTCACAAACGCAGCCGTTGGTGTAGGCGTAGAATTTATTGCCGCAAACGTGCGCCCTTCGCCCATACGGGACAACGCATCGCGACTGGCCGTGACAATTGCATCGCAACCGATCACCAGATCAGCATCGCCCGTACCGACGCGAGTGGAGTAGATATCATCAGGGTGATCCGCCAAGCGTACATGCGACATCACCGGCCCGCCCTTTTGCGCAAGCCCGCTCATGTCGAGCACCGAGCAACCCTTGCCCTCCACATGCGCCGCCATCGCCAGAATCTGTCCAATCGTGACCACGCCAGTGCCACCGATACCAGTCACCAGAATGCCGTAAGGCTTTTCAGTCGTTGGCAAAATCGGTGTTGGTAAGCTTACCGCCGGTTCGCCAGCTGGATTCGTCACATTGGCTGTGCTCGGTTTGCTCGCGATTTTAGGCGGCTTTTTCAGATTGCCCCCCTCCACAGTGACAAAACTCGGACAAAATCCGGTCACGCACGAAAAATCCTTATTACAAGACGATTGATTTATCTGGCGCTTACGACCAAATTCGGTTTCTAACGGCTCCACCGACAGGCAATTCGATTGCACGCTACAGTCGCCACAACCTTCGCAGACAGCCTCATTAATCACTGCACGTTTGGCAGGATCCGGATATTCATTACGTTTCCGACGGCGACGTTTTTCTGACGCACAAGTCTGGTCATAAATCATCGCAGACGTACCAACGATTTCGCGCAGCTCGCGCTGGACGGCATCCAGTTCGCTGCGGTGACGAATCGTCACGCCGGGTGCCCAGTTGGTCGATGATGGATATTTATCCGGCTCATCGGTCACAACAATAATCGGCGATACGCCTTCGGCCGCAATCTGGCGCGAAATCATCGCCGGATCAAGTGGGCCATCAAAAGCCTGGCCGCCGGTCATCGCTACAGCGTCGTTATATAAAATCTTGTAGGTAATATTGACCTTGGCCGCCACCGAAGCGCGAATCGCCAGCAAACCCGAGTGGAAATAAGTACCATCGCCCAGATTAGCAAACACATGTTTTTCGCTGGTGAAAGGCGCCTGACCGATCCAATTCACGCCTTCTCCGCCCATATGCGTGAATGTCGATGTTTCGCGATCCATCCACAGCACCATGTAATGGCAACCGATACCCGCCAGCCCACGGCTGCCTTCAGGCAATTTGGTCGAGGTATTATGCGGACAACCGGAGCAAAAATGCGGCACGCGATCTTTGTTTGGGTCAGGCTTGCTGCTGATATTGAGCAGGGTTTCTTTCGCCTCCAGATAGGCGACGCGCTCCTGCACCCTTTTTGCGACCGGATGGCCTTCAAAATACTTCGAAATCCGCGTCGCTATTGCGCGCGCGATTTGCGCCGGATTCAGTTCATACGTCGCAGGCAACAACCAATCGCCATGACCAGCGCCATGATTGCTCCACTCGCCCGTATCATCAAATTTGCCGACCACACGCGGACGGACGTCATCGCGCCAGTTATATAATTCTTCCTTGAGTTGATACTCCAGAATTTGACGTTTTTCTTCCACCACCAGAATTTCTTCCAAACCTTGTGCAAATTCCCGCACACCTTCAGCTTCCAGCGGCCAGGTCATACCGACTTTGAACAAGCGAATCCCGATATCACGCGCAATCTCTTCATCAATCCCCAGATCGGCCAACGCTTGCCGTGTATCGAGGTACGATTTACCAGCGGTGATGATGCCAATTTTGGCGTGCGGGCTGTCCCAAATAATCTTATTTAACTTGTTGGCCCGCGCATAGGCGAGCGCGGCATACCATTTGTAGTTGTTCATCCGTGCTTCTTGCCCCAGCACAGTATCTGGCAAACGGATATTTAAACCATCCGCAGGCATTTCAAAATCTGTCGGCAAAACAATTTGCACCCGGCCCGGGTCGAGTTCGACCGAAGCGCCGGATTCCACCAAATCGGTTACGCATTTCATCGCCACCCACAAACCGGTATAGCGACTCATCGCCCAGCCATGCATCCCGTAATCCAGATATTCCTGCACCGAAGACGGATACAGCACAGGAATCCCGCAGGCCTTTAAAATATGCTCACTCTGATGCGCGGTGGTCGATGATTTGGCAGCGTGATCATCGCCAGCCAATACCAGAACGCCGCCATGTTTAGACGTGCCGGCCATATTCGCATGCTTAAACACGTCGCCGCAGCGGTCCACGCCGGGGCCTTTGCCGTACCACAACCCGAACACGCCATCGTACTGCGCGCCAGGGAATAAGTTAACCTGCTGCGTACCCCAAACACTGGTCGCGGCCAGATCCTCATTCATGCCGGGATGGAATTTGATATTTTGAGCGTCGAGATATTTTTTTGCCTTGGCCGCCGTCAGATCGACGCTGCCCAATGGCGAACCGCGATAACCGGTAATAAATCCAGCGGTGTTCAATCCCGCCATCACATCGCGCTGATGTTGCAACATCGGCAATCGTATGATCGCCTGCGTGCCGGTCATAAAAGCGCGCCCATGCTCCAACGAAAATTTATCGTCCAGCGAAATAGGGGCAATGTCAGGGGATGTTGCCTCAGAATCAGGCGAGTCGGTTGGCAGCAATTGTGCCGAGAGTGGTGCGTTCATTCAGTCTCCGTGCCAAAAATTATGTTTTTGCATGCACTGCGAGTGGGGTCACCCGCACGATTAAAACGGTGTTACTTTGTGAGTAAATCGTTCTTTTTTGTATGTTCAACGCTACTTTTGCTGCGGTTGTTTCTGAAACTGATATACAGCTGATTCCTGCAACTAATAATAAGCCAATCCTCGCAACAGCGCACGAACCAGACCGCCCATCGCACTCTGCCCAGAATTGCGTTTGCGTAACAACTGTAACAAGGCGTAAGTCAGATGGAAAACCAGCGGCCCAACGGGTGTAATAGAGACTTGCTTGAAGCGGTTGATGACCTCCCCTGGACCAGCTGCTTCATGCATCCCTCCCTCTAGTGTTCCCATTAATCACTAGTTGCGGATTCTGCTCTCCCCGGCAGAATCCGCTTTTTTTTTGCCCGATGCTATGGGCTTTTCCACAAATCTTTACTGCCGATTACAATTCTTGGGCAATTTCATTTGCCGGAAAATTGATCTCGCCGAGCTGTAATTCATTCGCGGGTAAGGGCGTCAATGATGCCAACTTTTGATAAAGCGGCAAAAAGTCTGGCGCAGTATCGGTGAATAATTGCTGAAAATCGCGAATGACAAAATAGGTCTCCTGATAAGAATCAATTTTATACAAGGTGCGCATCACGCGTTCCAGATTAAACGGAATCCGACGCGGCGCAGGACTAGTCAGGCAGTGCTCAATCTCTCCGCCCGAAGACAAAATGCCGGCCCCATACACCCGTAAGCCTTGCGGACTTTCAATCAGCCCGAATTCAATCGTGTACCAATACAGACGTGCCAACAGCGCCAGTCCATCGACTTTCAATGCCTTCAATCCACCTTTGCCATATTCCTGTAAATGGTCCGCAAAAATTGGATTAAATAACAGCGGCACGTGGCCAAAAAAATCGTGAAAAACATCTGGCTCGACGATATAGTCAAACTCTTCCGGCTCGCGTAACCAGACTGTCACCGGAAAGCGGCGATTTGCCAGATGATCAAAAAATGTATGATCCGGCACCAAACCCGGCACAGCAACCAAACGCCAGCCGGTTGCCTTGAATAGCAAGTCAGAACTGCGCTCGAAATGCGGAATGCCATCGGCAATATTCAAGCGTTCCAGACTGTCGATAAAGACATCGCAGGCGCGCCCGGGGATCAACTTGGCCTGCCGCTGATATAAGCGCCGCCACAAAGCATGTTGCTCAGGCGTATAAGCTTCCCATTCCTGCTCCACAACATATTGGGCGTCGATTTTGCTATAGTCGCCGCGCAGCCCGGCCCCGTCCGATTTCTCGGCAACGGTGGCAAAAAAATCATCGATGTTCACTGCACTACTGTCCTGCTTATTCATTCTCATTATCCTAAAAATCAACTACACGGCTCAACTATACGCCGCCTTTATCACGTTTAATTCCTGGCAAATTACTCAACCATTTTAAGGCTGCCCGCACGTTCGCCTTGAGCGTGTAATCCAGCGTAGCCGCTTGTTCCTGCATAGCTTCCTGCATTAGAGTCGCGGCACTGGCAGGCAATAATTTAAGATAGGCGTCGGCCTCGCCATAGTCGCGATGAATCGTCATGCCCGCTTTTTTGGCAATATGCATCATGACCTTATTTGACGATAAACAATGCATGTACAAAGTATCGATATCGGCATTGCGGCAATGAATCCCGGCACGCGCAAACAAACGCGTACCGACACCCATACCACGTGCGATAGCAGAGACCGAAACACCAAATTCGGCGACCCGCTCTTTGGTCGTCGCGGCACGCATCGAAGGTAGCGCCTCACGTGGTGCGAATGCCAGATGGCCCACGCCAAGCAATCGCAATTTTCTGTCGTAAACACCGAAAACGGTATCGCGGGAAAAATCCAAATTCTCAACGTAACGCGCCACCAATTGGTCTGGCAACACCGAACCAAAACGCAATAGCCGATCGCCACTATCCAATGCTAAAAAATGCCGCAACAAGCGCTTGCGCGCATGTCGCGACAATTCTTTGACAAAAATCGTCGGTATCTGGAGCGGCGTGATCGGCTTAATCGGCATACCGCCAATAGATTTGTCGGAGCCGCTGATACTGGAAGGCGTCGCGCCATCGCTCGATGTCATGTTGCATTCTCTCTATAGCAAAAACGTGCATCGCGGACGCCAGACTGGTACGAAAGGCGGACTTTATAAATAAGGTTTAGCGGCGATCAAGCAAGTATTATTCAATTGTTTTATTCTGCGGCTTTTCGGCACTTTTATTAATATCATCAACTTGATTAGCTGCTGCGCGTTGCGCCTGCACCAATACGTCAACCGCAGAAATCCGCGCTGCATAAATGGCCTCCGGTATCCGTTGCGGCTGTTGAGAAAACATCCCTGCAATCACGCCAGCATTGACCGATTGCGCTGCGGCCAGCGTGGCTTCTAAATAAGCACGCTGCGAAAATGCGCGCTCTTCATAGCCAGTTCTGCCGCGATAATCGCATTCGGTCGCTTCCACCATGGCAATAAAGCGCTGCGGTTTGCGAAACGCATCGCAACGTCCAAACAGCGTCACGAGCGTGCTCGCCTTGAGCGCCAACGCACGACCAATATTGCCATGTTCACGCGTCGTCATTAGCGCCAGATCGCGCACTTCGCCAGGTACTTTTAGCCGCTGACAAACCTGCTCAACCAACTTAACGCCCAACGCTTCATGTCCATGATGCGCAGGCCATTCGGCAGTCGGTGTAACGCCCTTGCCAAGGTCATGCATCAATGCGGCAAAGCGTACCGGCAGCGCGAAATTTTCTTTTGCGGCGGTATCGATCACCATCATTGCATGCACGCCGGTATCGATTTCTGGATGATATTCTGCCGGTTGCGGGACGCCCCACAAAACGTCCAGTTCAGGCAAAATTCTCGCCAATGCGCCACAGTTGCGCAACACCTCAAACATGCGTGACGGGTGTGCTTCCATCAAGCCGCGTGACAACTCTTGCCAAACCCGTTCCGGCACTAATGCATCAACTTCGCCCGCCGCCACCATCTGCTGCATCAGCGCGTTGGTTTCCGGCGCGACCGAAAAATCAGTGAAGCGCGCAGCAAATCTGGCGATCCGTAAAACCCGCACAGGATCTTCTGAAAAAGCCGCCGATACGTGCCGAAACACGCGCGCCTGCAAGTCTTGCTGGCCGCCGAACGGATCCACCAGTGTGCCGTCGTCAGCGCGTGCAATCGCGTTAATGGTCAAATCGCGGCGGATTAAATCTTGCTCCAGCGTGACATCGGACGCCGCATGAAACACAAAGCCGCGGTAACCGGGCGCGGTCTTGCGCTCGGTCCGCGCCAATGCATATTCTTCTTGCGTATCGGGATGCAAAAACACCGGAAAATCTTTACCAACAGGCCGAAAACCGCGCGCAAGCATTTCCTCCGGGGTAGCGCCAACCACCACGAAATCACGATCTTTTACGGGCAGACCAAGCAACGCGTCGCGCACCGCACCGCCCACAACGTAGATTTTCATCGGCATAAATTAATCATTTTTGTGGGCTGCAAGAATAGTCCGACGCTATACCCTATACCGATGCAGCACACATTCCAGCAACATACCATTACCCATGATCCGGCAAAATTTCTACCTCTGCGAGTGCTTCGCGTACCCATTTGGCAACCGCCGGATGAGCTTGGACGCGCTCGACATAAGCTTGCAGCGCCGGTGCCAATGAGACACCGAAAATACGGAAGCGCATAACGACTGGCGCGAAGAAGGCATCGGCAATCGAAAAATCGCCGAACAGGAAGCGATGATGACCGAATTCCGACAAGCAATTTTCCCAAATTTCGCTAATCCGTCCGATATCTCCTTGGGCCTGCGGCGTACGCCCCTGCCCCGGATGGCTAGCGCGAATATCCATCGACATCGCCGAACGAATCCCCATAAATCCCGAATGCATTTCGGCGCAAACTGAGCGAGCAATCGCCCGTGCCGCCACATCCTTAGGCCATAGGCCAGCATCTGGGAATTGCTCCGCCAGATATTCACAAATCGCCAGAGAATCCCAAATATGCAGATCGCCGACCAACAGCACCGGCACTTTTCCAGCCGCTGAATAGTGAGAAATATCCGTTGATGTCGTCGGTTGATCGAGCAAAATACGGACTTCATTAAACGGAATACCGAATGCTGTTAAAGCGACCCATGGCCGCATCGACCATGAAGAATAATTCTTATTGCCGATCACCAGGGTCAAGCCTGGTTTGCCTGCATTCTTCAATACCTCTGACAGCGTTGCATCGGGTTCTATAGTTTGCATAAGTTATCTTCTTAAAATGGAATAGTTAAACATTACTATTACGACGCTCCTTATGGCAATGCCGATGCCGTAAAGTTTTTCGGGGCCACGTAACCCAAACGCGCTTTCAATGATTGGGGCCGACCATCAAACAGCGCCGCATAATAGGTCGCATTAGAAAGCACATTTTTAACATAGCCACGGGTTTCATTGAAGGGAATCGACTCCGCAAAAATCGCCCCTTCAACATTGCCCGGTAGCGTTGCGCGCCATGCGCGTGGCCGTCCCGGTCCGGCGTTATACGCGGCGGTTGCCATTGGCAACGAACCATCCAGATCATTGAGCACCATGCTCAAATAATTGGTGCCGAGCAAAATGTTCGTGTTCACGTCATTCACCTGATCGGGCGTGAAACCGCTGAATCCCACTTTCTTCGCAACATACTTTGCCGTCGCAGGCATTAATTGCATCAGCCCGGATGCGCCAACATTTGAGCGCGCAGTTTTAACAAAACGCGATTCTTGACGAATCACACCGTACACCCATGCCATATCCAGCCCAAGCGCCTGCGTATTGTTGCTCATCACGTCGCGATGCGGCGATGGAAAGCGTTGGGTATAGTCGACTTCATACTTGGTCCGATCAGATGTATTAACCATCCGATCCAGCACGTCGCTCTGACGGGCAAATTCGGCCGCGGCCAATAACTGACGATCCGTCATTTTGCGCAGTTCCCAGTTCCATTCACGCGTGCCTTCGAAGCGTAAACCCATATCAAAAAAGCGGAAAGCGCGGCGAAAGCCCTCGTTCTTTTGCATCGGCGCCAATTCAAGCGGTGTAATGACGGATGGCGCTGAGAAGGCGACGATTTTTTGGCCTAGTTCTTCCAATGCCAGCTGACCATAAAAATTAGTCTGTTCGGCAATCGACTGAAATAGCTTATGCGCCTGAGTCTTGCGCCCGTCAGCCAGCAACGACCGGCCCAGCCAATAAATCCAGGTCGGATCGTCCCGCAACGCTGATGGCATGGCCTCGATACTACTCTTCACCATACGCCAATCACCGGCGCGTAACGCAGCGCGTACCCGCCATTCATAGCCATCCGAGGAGAGCATTGCGCCTTGCGCGGCGCGCCAATAATCAGCAGACATCGGATCAAGCTTCAATGACGCCTGCAATGCAATCTGCCCCCAACCTAAAGCACGCTCGGAAGGTTTTAATTGATCAGCCGCCCCGGTTAATGCAGCGGCAGCCTGAGATGGATCATTTTTCGCCAGCCGGCCCAGGGCCACAATAAATAGCTCATGACCGGCCCGATCAGCGCCGGGGCCACGTGCCACCACGATGGATGAACGGTCAATCGCTTGCGCTATCTGGGCGTCAGTCGCATCTAAAAATGGGGCCAGACGACGGCCGACGTTGCCATAGCCGGATTCGACCGCCAGCCGCAACTGAAACCAGACATCTGCCTGCGTGAATTGGTTATTTTGCGCCAGAGTACCAATCAAATCAGTGCAGCCCTGACCGTAATCCTTTGGATTCGTCAGCAACGCCCGCGCATCATCGGCAACATTGCCGCCTTTTAACGCTTTCGATGTCAGCGCGTAGCATTTAAGTTGGGTATCGTCGTCCAGTGCAAACAACGGATATTGTTGGTCGAAAGTGGTCCATATTCCCGCCTTGCCCAGTTCTAACAACCAGTCATTGCGCAAACGGTCTGCAATCGCGGTGCCGTCATAGCGCGTCAGATAATCACGAATTTCGGATTCCGGCGCGATCAGGTCCTTGATCCGCGGCTTCAAGCGGTAGTAATCTACGTAAGAAGGGATATCATAATTGCTCAAAACAGATGCCAGTCCATCGACCATATCCGCCTTGTTAGCACGAGACGCATTGCGCAAGGCCAGGAACGCGTCGTCCTGACCGGCATAATTAACGACATTGCTCGCATTGGTGAGGCGCGTTTGGGCGACCGCTGCGGGCAATGCAATGACCGACGCAGCAACGGAAAACAACATACCAACGGCCAATTTTGTTGCGAATTTTGCTCTATACATACCTTAACAATCCTCTATTTGCGAGTACGAATAATGACGCCTAGCATAGCATGCGACGCCCCCGATTCAAGGCCTGAAAGCGCTATAGAAAGCGGGTTGGAGTCGGGTCTCGATAAGGCACAGAAGAAAGCGCGCGATAAGCCACACGATAAGTCACGTGATCAGCCCCACGATAAATCACAATTACGTAGCGCATTATTACAGGCCCGCAAAGCCATGTCCGATGATGACCGAAGCGCCTTCAATACGGCTATTGGCGACCAAGTGATTGCGTGGGCCACGTCATTGGTGGCGCACCATCCTGAAATAGTGATAGGGGTGTATTGGCCGATACGCAACGAGCCAGATTTACGCCCGACCTATGCCGCGTTGATCGCACAAGGCGTGCAACTGGCGCTGCCTGTGGTGGTAGACAAAGACGTACCGCTGCGCTTTGTCCGCTGGACGCCGGGCGACGCAATGCTGAAAGACAGCTTCGGCGTCGCCATCCCCGCTAATCAGACGATAGTTAATCCGCAAGCATTGCTAATCCCATGCGTCGGCTTTAACCGGGAGCGGCTACGACTGGGCTATGGCGGGGGATTTTATGACCGGACACTGGCGATTGCGCCGCGCCCGACAACAGTCGGAATTGGCTATGCAAACGGATTGGCAGAGTTTGAAGGCGCGGCCCACGATATTGCTTTGGATTTGATATTGACCGAGACGGGGCATCTATAAACCGAAAAAGGATGGGCATCGCCTGACACCTTGCTGCGATGCTGGCAATCCCATCCTTATTCACGTTACGGCTTTCCCTGTAACGGCGATCAAATCTTTTGACAGGCTTTAATTTACTTCAAACGCTGCCAGATCGCGGTCGTCGCAGCAGCATTATTAAGGGTGTAAAAATGCAACCCCGGCGCACCGCCAGCTAACAAGCGTTCACACAATTGCGTCACGACATCTAAACCAAATGCGCGGATTGACTCGGTATCGTCGCCAAAGGCGGCCAGTTTCAGACGTATCCAGCGCGGAATTTCCGTGCCGCACATATCCGAAAAGCGCATTAACTGAGAATAGTTGGTAATCGGCATAATCCCGGCAATTATCGGCACTGCAACGCCCAGTTTTTGGGCTTCCTCGACAAAACGGAAGTACGCGTCGGTATTATAAAAATACTGTGTGATAGCGCCATTGGCACCCGCTTTTATCTTCGCTGCGAAACGCTGTACGTCATCTTGCGGCGATTTTGCCTGCGGATGCATTTCAGGATAAGCGCCGACTTCGATATGAAACCAGTCACCGGTTTCGGTGCGGATAAACTCTACCAATTCGTTCGCATAACGAAACTCACTGGAAGAAAAATCCATCGCACCATAACCACTAGGTGCATCGCCCCGCAATGCGACCAGACGTTTGATACCGTTCTCTTTATATTGGGTGAGGATCTCCCGCAATGACTCGCGTGAACTCCCCAGACAAGATAAATGTGGCGCGGCGTCATGGCCTTCGCGACGAATTTCCAGGACCGTATCCAGCGTACCTTTTTGGGTCGAGCCGCCAGCCCCAAACGTAACCGAAAAATATTTCGGATGCAGCTCAGCCAACTTGGCCCGCGTCACGCGTAATTTTTCGGCGCCTTCCGGCGTCTTTGGCGGGAAAAACTCAATGCTGAAATTTTGTGGAGACATTTAATTTTTTTTCAATAACAAGGTCGATAAAGCCCACGACACAATACTGTACAAAATAGCGCCAAATACGGCTGCCCAGAAGCTGGCAACATGAAAGCCACCGACCAGTTGCGCCACTACCCAGAACATCAGGCCATTAATGATAAAAATGAACAAGCCAAGTGTCAAAACAGTGGCGGGCAACGTCAATACCAGCAATATCGGGCGAATCAGCGTATTCACAAAACCGAGGATTAAAGCAGCAATCAATGCCGCACCAAAACTATCCACGGACACCGAGTGCAACAAATATGGGACTGCCAGCAGCGCCAGCGCATTAATCAACCACGTAACCAGTAACCGCATGCGTTTCTCCCCTTGATCAACTTACAAACTTGTAAAACTTGTTCAGGTAAAACCCGTTAGTTTTATATCGTATTAAGTGCGTCGGATGCATTTACAGCAGCGACATCCGACGCACAATTTACATACTATCTAAACACTATTTTTACGCGTATTAATAACGGTATTGGTCCGGCTTGTAAGGTCCGGTTTGCTTCACACCAATGTACGCGGCCTGCTCTTCTGTCAGCACGCTCAATTGCGCATTCAGTTTTTTCAATTGCAGACGTGCGACTTTCTCGTCCAAATGTTTCGGCAATGTATATACGCCGATTGAATAAGCCTTGGTATTGGCGAACAATTCGATTTGCGCGATGGTTTGATTGGCAAACGATGAGCTCATAACATACGAAGGATGGCCTGTACCGCAACCCAGATTCACCAAGCGACCTTCTGCCAGCAGGATGATGCGTTTGCCATCAGGGAAAATAATATGGTCAACTTGCGGTTTGATGTTTTCCCAAGTGTATTGCTTGAGCGCGGCGACTTCAATTTCATTGTCGAAATGGCCGATATTACAAACAATCGCCTGATCCTTCATCTTCGCCATGTGCGCGTGGGTGATGACATGATAGTTACCGGTACAAGTAACAAAAATATCGCCGTGCTCTGCCGCGTAATCCATCGTCACGACGCGATAACCTTCCATCGCTGCTTGCAAAGCGCAAATTGGATCGACTTCCGTCACCCAAACTTGCGCCGACAATGCGCGCATTGCTTGCGCCGAACCCTTGCCGACATCGCCGTAACCAGCAATAACGGCGACTTTACCAGCGATCATAACGTCGGTAGCACGCTTGATGCCATCGACTAATGATTCACGGCAACCGTACAAATTATCAAACTTGGATTTAGTCACGGAATCGTTGACGTTAATCGCAGGGAAGGCCAATTTTCCTTCTTTGTGCATCTGGTACAAACGATGCACGCCGGTGGTCGTTTCTTCGGTCACGCCTTTGATTTGCGCCAGACGTGTCGAATACCAGTTTGGCGAAGTAGTCAGTTTTTTCTTGATGGCGTTGAACAAGCAAATTTCTTCTTCAGAAGTTGGGTCGTTCAATACCGATGCATCTTTTTCAGCGCGTGTCCCCAGATGCAACAACAACGTGGCATCACCACCGTCATCGAGAATCATGTTGGCTTGCTCTTCACCCGGCCATTCAAAAATCCGATGAGTGAAATCCCAATACTCATCCAGCGATTCGCCTTTAAAAGCAAAAACCGGCGTACCGGCAGCAGCGATTGCAGCGGCAGCGTGATCTTGGGTTGAGTAGATATTGCAGGACGCCCAACGCACTTGGGCGCCTAACGCCTCCAATGTTTGGATCAAGACTGCAGTTTGAATCGTCATGTGAATCGAACCGGTGATGCGCGCACCTTTGAGAGGCTGAGCAGCAGCGAATTCTTGCCGAATAGCAATCAGGCCGGGCATTTCGGTTTCAGCAATACGGATTTCTTTATCGCCCCAACCAGACAAGCTGATATCGGCAACAACATAATCTGAAAATGCAGCGGAGCTAGAGTGAGAAGTTGAGGAAGAACTAGAACTAGAGATGGAAGTCATTACAGCGGCGTTCATCACGCCCTCCTTTCGTTAGAAAAAAAGAAACGTGAGCGCGGTTGCATACTACAGCGATGCCAAGCCTGGCAGACTATGTGGATGTCTGTCGCAACGCTCCTTGGCACGAAGTCAGTATTCTAAATCAAATTGCCATCGCTTTCAGCGCTTTACGATTTGCGCCGTCCAAAACATAAAAAGCGCGATTTTGAGCGGCATTTAGGGCGTTGCCTTGAGGCACTTTTCTCGAATTTGTCTCGAATGTGTCTTTATTTTGTCTCTATTTTGCGACGAAATCAGCCATCAAACCCAACCCATCTCGTAAAGTTCGCTCTTGATATAAGCGTAATACACCGGCGCCGCAACCAAACCGGGTAAGCCAAACGCGGCTTCGGTCAACACCATCGCCAGCAACAATTCCCAGCTACGAGCGTTAATTTGAGAACCGACGATGCGCGCATTCAAAAAATATTCGAGTTTGTGAATCACGATTAAAAATAGCAACGCCCCCAGTGCTACGTATAAAGAGACCGACAGCGCGACTAAAACGATCAGCGAATTTGAAATCAGGTTGCCAATCACCGGCAGTAAACCAGCCAAAAACGTGACGATAATCATGGTTTTGGTCAACGGCAAATGTACGCCCGCCAAACGCAATATCACCAACAGGAATATTGCTGTTAGTGTTGTGTTGAGCAAGGATATTTTGATCTGAGCGAAGACCACGCGACGAAATGCATCGGCCAGCAATTGCACCCGGCCTAGCAACTCTGACGATAATGGCTGCAATATTGGCATCGGATGCTCGGCATTCAACGCCACCATCGCGCCCAATACCATCCCGATCAAAATATGGATAAAGACTTGGATCGCCTCTTTTCCCGCCAGCGTCAATTCACCGTTGTGCGACTCTATCCATTCCGTCACCATCTGCCGGGTGCCAGCGATATCGTCGGGCAAATATCCCTGCAACATCGTTGGCACTTGGGTCCGCGCCTGATCGATGACCTCCATCAGCTTGGTCTGAATGACTAGCATCCGATCCGGTCCACCGTGAAAGAAGGCGACCAATCCCAGAATGATGCCAGTCAACGCCCCAATAATCACCGCCGATAACAGCACCACCGCGATCAGATGTGAGCGCTCGCTTGTTAACCGACGCTGAATTAACGGTGTCAAAGAGCGTACTAATTGATACACCAACAATCCGGCCAATAGCGCCGTCAGCAAATGCAAGGTCAGCACTAACACCAACCCAAGTATCGAAATCAACCATGCAGTAATACGAAATGGGGACACGTTACTCGTCACCGGACGCAGTCTGGGTGGTAACGGACGGCGCGGAACGGACGCCTGACTTGCAGAAGATTTGGACGAGGCCATAGAGGATTAACCGGAGCGCTGAAAACACAATCAGCACAATCAACACCAGAGGAAATACCGGTGCTGCATGTGCCATCAATGTCCGTTGGTAACGGAACAACTCAGTGTAGCAAGTCCTTGCGCGGCAGCAAAGAACGATTTTGAACAGACATTCGGTCTGTGTTCGTATTTTCAACCGATATCAATCGATATGCATCGATAGCGACCGACAGACGTAAAAAAACGTGAGAACAGACTTCACCGATTTACGGTAAAAGTCCGTCTCACGTTTCCTATTTTCAGGCCGTCAAGCAGTTACGCGGGAAATTACAAAGCTGCTTTCAACGCAGCAGCTTTATCGGTCCGCTCCCAGCTAAACTCCGGCTCTTCGCGGCCAAAGTGACCGTATGCAGCAGTTTTTTCATAGATCGGCCGTAACAGATCCAGCATCTGCACAATACCCTTTGGACGCAGGTCGAAATGTTCCAATACCAATTGCGCCAGCTTTTCGTCACTGATTTTGCCTGTGCCGAAAGTAGTCACCATCACCGATGTTGGTTTAGCGATGCCGATCGCGTACGACACTTGAATCTGGCAACGGCTGGCAAGACCGGCGGCAACGATATTCTTGGCGACATAGCGACCAGCGTAAGCGGCAGAACGGTCGACTTTAGACGGGTCTTTACCGGAAAAAGCACCACCGCCGTGGGGCGCAGCACCGCCGTATGTATCCACAATAATTTTACGTCCGGTCAGACCGCAATCGCCTTGCGGACCGCCGATCACAAAACGGCCGGTAGGATTCACCAGATAACGGGTGTTTTGCAGCCATTCCTTCGGCACCACCGGCTTAATGATCTCTTCAATGGCAGCTTCTTCGATCGCCTTGTGCTGCATTTCTGGTGCGTGTTGTGTCGACAATACGATGGTGTCGATACCAACCGGAACGCCATCGACATATTTCAAGGTGATTTGGGATTTTGCATCTGGACGAAGCCAAGGCAAACGGCCATCACGGCGTAATTGAGACTGGCGCTCAACGATGCGGTGCGCGTAATAAATCGCGGCGGGCATTAATTCAGGCGTTTCGTCGCAAGCATAACCGAACATCAAGCCTTGATCGCCAGCGCCCTGATCAAGATCAATCCCTCGACCTTCGTCGACGCCTTGGGCGATATCCGGCGATTGCTTGTCATAGGCCACCAGTACTGCGCAGCTTTTGTAGTCGATGCCATAATCGGCATTGTCGTAGCCGATGCGTTTGATGGTCTCACGTGCGACATTGATGTAATCGACATTGGCGTTGGTGGTAACTTCGCCAGCTAAAACAACCAGACCGGTATTGACTAATGTTTCCGCAGCGACACGCGCAAACGGATCTTGGGCCAAAATAGCATCAAGGATAGCGTCGGAAATTTGATCCGCGACTTTGTCGGGATGGCCCTCAGAAACGGATTCAGAGGTGAAGAGGTATTCGTGTGTCATGACAGGCTCCTGCTAAAAAGAAATACAGTGGTGACCATGCCGCAGTCCTACTGTAGAGCCTGCGACGCTTTAGCGAAATTTGTATACCGCTTCGCAAGTTGTCTATTAACTCGGCGGATGAATATGATGAAACTTGGACCAGCTATAAATAATAATATCGTGAATATTAAATTGCATCCAGCGACACCATCATTATAAAAAATGCATTACAACAGAGGTATTACTTGCCACACAGTCATTTTGACAGTGCAGCGTTGTGGTATTTTACGCCTTTTACAACATTTCGGCAAAACGCCTCCGGTCTCCTCCAATGCTTGTTGCTCTCTTTAAATTGTTATCTGGATTACCGCTATCTGCGTTGCACGCGATTGGCGCTTCGGTCGGCTGGCTGGTGTATCTGCTGTCGCCCTCTTATCGGCGCAAATTAAAAGACAACTTGGGGAGGGCTGGCTATCAGCGCCAGCTATCGCAAGCGATCCGCGAGTCGGGGAAGAGTATGTTCGAGCTTCCCTTCGTCTGGTGTGCCTCGCCAGAAAAAGTGTTGCGCACTGCCCGAATCGAAAACTGGGACTTGGTGCAAGCCGCTCTTGACGCCAATACCGGCGTGATATTACTCACGCCGCACTTAGGATGTTTTGAAATTATTGCGCAGGCCATTGCCGAAAAAACCCCGCTTACAGCACTGTATCGCCCACCCCGTAAAGCTGCGTTAAAACCATTGATTGAAGGCGCCCGCGCACGTCGCAATTTGCATCTTGCGCCTGCGAATCTGACGGGAGTTCGCGCATTGCTAAAAGCGCTCAAAAAAGGTCAGGCTATTGGTTTGTTACCGGATCAGGTACCGCAAAATGGCGAGGGCGTATGGGCTAATTTTTTTGGCAAACCGGCTTACACAATGACCTTATCGGCTAAATTGCACCAAATGAGCGGCGCGCCGATTATTTTGTCGTACGCAGAGCGACTTTCATTTGGCCGCGGTTTCGTGATTCGTTTTGTGCCGTTTGAAGAAGAGTTGGGCACGACGCCGCAACAACAAGCTGAAGCGATCAATATCGCGATGGAAAAACTCATTGCACGTTGCCCGGCCCAATATATATGGAGTTATAACCGCTATAAGACGCCGCCCGGCGTGAGCGCCCCCAACGCGCCCTCTGCCGACAATCAGGGACAAGCATGAAGGCGTTGATTTTTTTATTGTGGCTGACGCATTGGCTGCCGCTGTGGATTCTCGGCCCTCTCGGCGAAGCGCTTGGATCACTGTTGTTCATTATCATGAAACCGCGTCGCAAGATCACGTTGACCAATCTGCGGCTGTGCTTTCCTGACATGCCCGAAACAGAGCGTATCGCACTGGCACGACGTCATTTCCAAGCCTATTCGCGCAGCGCGCTTGAACGGAGCGTGCTGTGGTGGGCATCCGAGGCGCGTCTCAAAAGATTGATCAAAATCGATTCCGCGTTGCCGCTTGAGACGCTTAGCGCAGGTCCGACCATTTTGTTATGCCCGCATTTCGTTTGCCTGGAAATCCCCGGTATTGCGTTAGTGCTGAATTCATCGTTGTCAATTTGCACTATTTACTCAAGGCAGCAAGATCAAGTCGTGGATGCCGCTTTATTAAAAGGCCGTTCGCGCTTTCGCCCGGTAAAACTATTCACGCGTGAACAGGGCGTGAAACCGATCATCCGCGCCATGCGTGAAGGTTTTCCATTCATCATGCTGCCGGATATGGATTTCGGCACCAAAGATGCCGAGTTCGTGCCTTTTTTTGGTATTCCCGCAGCAACACTGACAGCGACCGCCAGAATTGCCGCCGCCACCAAAGCCAGCGTAGTGCCGATGATCGCCACCTTTTTGCCACGCTACCAAGGCTGGAAAGTCACCTTTTATCCTGCTTGGGAAAACTATCCCGGCGATGACATCTCCGAAGCCACGCGACGCATGAATGCCTTCATCGAAGCGCGTGTCTTAGAAGCACCGGCAGAGTATTTCTGGGCACATAAACGCTTCAAGACCAGGCCAGAGGGCGAACCTAGTCCTTACTAGTTCGCAAATTGACAGGTTGAAATTCACAATACCCATTTGTTCTGGCAGTTCTATAATCACGCAATGAAACTCAAATTTACCAAAATGCACGGCGCCGGCAACGATTTCATCGTGATTGATGCGATCAGCCAGCATATCGATTTCACCTCAGCGCAATGGCAGGCATTGGCTGACCGTCGCTTTGGCATAGGCGCGGATCAAATGTTGGTGGTCGAAAAACCACAAGCGGCAGGCGTCGATTTTCGCTATCGGATTTATAACGCAGATGGCGGCGAAGTTGAGCAATGCGGCAACGGCGCACGCGCGTTCGTCAAGTTCGTGACCGAAAAAAGGCTGACCGACAAACGCACCATCAAAGTCGAAACCATGTGCGGCGTGATCGAGCCTATGCTGGAAGCCGATGGCAGCATCAGCGTTGATATGGGCGCGCCGGTTTTGACGCCCGCATCGGTGCCGTTCGACGCCAGCGGATTGCAAGCCACGCAAGAAGGGGCGGACAATTTATGGCCTCTCGATATTAACGGCAAGCGTGCTTTGTTTTCAGTGGTATCAATGGGCAATCCGCATGCGATTCAAATCGTCAGCGATGCCGAAGCAGCACCGGTAAACGTAGATGGTCCGCTTATTGAGCATCATCCGCGCTTCCCTAGACGGGTAAATGCCGGATTTATGCAAATTGTTGACCGCCATCAAATTAAGTTGCGGGTATTTGAACGCGGTGCTGGCGAAACACTGGCCTGCGGAACTGGCGCGTGTGCCGCTGTCGTCGCAGGTATCCAACGCGGCTTGTTAGATTCCCCGGTAAAAGTGGAAACCCATGGCGGCGCGTTATCGATAACGTGGAATGGTATTGATCAGCCAGTCAAACTCACCGGTCCTGCGGTGACAGTGTTTGAGGGCGAAATTGAGATGGGTGCTTAGTGCTTAGTGCTTAGTGCTTAGTTAACACTACTGCTTAGTCAGTTGATTTAGTACTAATAGAGTATGAAGCTGCCGAAAAATAGCCGTTTTGCCGGCAACAACTTAAGCAACGGTGTGAACTCTGCTTAAGCTTGCCCTTAAAATCCCAGGCATGCGCTAGCTACTCAACTCAGCAGCATCTTCATCTTCATCAGTCCCGACGTCGGTCAACGCCGCTGCCGGTAGCGCGGTCTTAAAACGATACAGGCGCTGGCGATAATTTCCCTCGGGACCGTGCGGACCACAATCCACATCTTCAAACAATCTCGCCAGACGATTCAATGCCTGCCGTTCGTCGCCAGTTTCAATCAATACCAACCGACGTTTGCTGCGCGCGTAAGACATACGAATATCCACCACCAGACAATGGCCGCAATCCGCCTGATTCAAATCCAGCAGTAACGCTTCGGGGCGGCTTAAACCAAATAGCAGCGCAAGTTCGATCCGCGCCGCCAAAAATGGATGGCTGGCCACCAACTCGCGCGTTAATTGCTCTTTCGCGGCCAATGCCCAAGTCTTCGGACGGGCCCTATCGGCAATTTTTGACAATAATGTCTGCGCAACATCACTTCCCTGAATCGCGGCTTTTTGCAGCCAATACACCGCTTGTACATCGTTGGTCAGTTTTTCACGTCGATTGCGCCAGGCACTGACGCCGCATTCCAGCTGAGCGGCGCGATGGCCCATTTCAGCGGCGTGCTCCAGATGGCGCTGCATATCGTTCAAATTACGCTGAGAAAATTCGGACTTTAAATATATTCGCGACAACGCATACCAGGCTTCAGACAAACCACGCTCACCCGCCTGCGTCAGCCAGCGGATCGCTTTTTTATAATTGGCGGAACCTGCACCAACAACAATCCGCTCTCCGTCGCTATCCATGCGGGCGTACCATAATCCCAAATCCAGCTGAGCCGATTTGTCATCAGCGGACGCTGCCAGCTCTAAAAATTGCTGAACTTCGTTGACGTCAAAGTCCGTGGTCATCATCAAGGCGCGGGCACAACGCGTTAGCAGCAACAGATTTGCCTCACCCAAGCGCCGTGCCAATGCCTCTGAAGGGGCATGCAATTGCGCTAAATCTCCACCGTATTGTTGCGCTACTGCACGTGCGAGCGGCAAACCGCGCTCTAAAAATACAGGCCAGTCCTGATTATCCCAGGCGATTTGCGCCAACGCATGTTGGGCTTGCATGACGCCAGCATCAGCCGCCCTTGCCGTCCACTCAAGCGTCATGCCGCTGGTATCGCTCTCAACTGACATCGTCTGAGGCTGGAATAGCCCCCGCGCAGCGCTATTACTTCCAACAAGTTCATCCTTACTCTTATTAACAGCATTGCCGTTGTATTCTGCCGGATGTAGCGACGTCGCCACCTTGGATCTCGCAGCATATTGGGCCAGCAACCACTGCGCTTCCGGAATGCCAGCATGCGCCGCCGTTTCCAGCGCTTTTAATGCCTTCGCGCCAAAGTCACGGAACGCCGCGCTTTGAAGTGCCTCGCTATCGCGTAATACTAATTGGGCCAGAATCAACCCCGCTTGCATCACGCCAGCGTCAAACGCGCGCTCATACCATGCGCAGATATCGTGTTGATTACTTGCACCAAGTGCAACATCCAACGGGATATGACTGCCAATTAATATCCATGCATCCGCTTCCTGCTGCTGTGCGGCGCGATCCAGCCAGTGCAAAGCAGTAGGAAAGCTCTGCGGCAATCCGTTGCCACCAAACAGGTAACGCTTTCCCAGCGCAAGCTGAGCTGCGCCCTGCCCAGCCCGCGCAGCACGAATAATCGCCAAGTCTTCCCGTTTAGCCATAAACACCCATCACGCAAAAGCGTAAATTATCTCCGATAAATTAAGAATCCTTTATTTGATACTGAATTCCAATTAAGTTCGCATCTTTAATACAACATATTGTATTTTTTTGACATTCTTAAAGATTCACCATTTTGGCGCGCCAGAAATAGTGAGAAACACGGCATAGTTCGCCGAAAATGCACCAAAAAATCTTATCTATCGCCAACGCATTCCAACTAGAAACAAAATTTAGGCAACTTATTACTTTTCCTCAAAAAACCTTTTAAGGAATTGCCGCAGAAACTAATAGGTCCACTTTTATTTTTGCGACGCGTTCATGGAGTTTGACGTCCAGCACATGCCAACACTTTAATAAATGACAACATATTCGATCTACATCTAAAGCGCTGACTTCCCCGCGATTTAACACCGATCTGCGCCAGAAGTCTGATTCGAATGTGGGCAGAAAATGAACAACTCAAACGGTCCTGAGCCTGCTTTGTGTCACAAAAATACAACAGAATCATCAACCCGACCCAATTTCGACCAATTTATAGCGCGACAGAAGACCAAACCACCGGCGCACGCAGCCGGACCTATTACTGTTCTCCCATCCGACAGATGTACGGATCCTTAAAGCAGGCTTTCCAAATAAAGGACGTCAAATGAAGAAATCACTAATCGCACTGGCCGTACTAGGCGCAATCGCAGGTGCAGCACAAGCTCAAAGCTCTGTAACAATCTACGGTATCGTTGATACTGGCGTTACTTATACAAACAAAGCACTGAACGCTACAACTGGCAAAACTGGCAGCAAATTTGCTCTGACTTCGGGCAACATCCAAGGTTCACGTCTGGGTTTCAAAGGCGTTGAAGATCTGGGCGGCGGTTTGAAAGCAGTGTTCCAATTGGAAGCCGGTTTTGCAAATGACACAGGTGCATTGCAAGGCGACAAAGGTTCGACAAATCTTTTCCGTCGTAAATCAGTTGTTGGTCTGAGCGGTGACAACTTCGGTACAGTCCTGCTAGGTCGTCAAACTGACATCACTGATGACGTAAGCCAATGGACTTCGGTTCAAGATTTCGGTGGCGTAACTGGTGCAGTTGGCCACAATCTGGACCGTTTGGAAGGTACACGTACCCAAAATTCGATCCGTTACAACACACCAAGCTTGTCTGGCTTCACAGCTAGCGCGATCTACGGTTTCGGCGAAACAGCTGGTCAAACTACAGCTGGCCAATCGTTCGGTCTGGGTGGTCAATATGCTAACGGTCCATTGGGCTTGTTCGCTACTTACTACCAATCGAAAAAAGGCGCTACACCTAGCGATGTATCCCTGACTAACGCTACAGTATTTACTGCTGGCAACCCAGGCGACACAGCTCTGAAGACATTTAGTCTTGGTGCTAGCTATCAAGTTGGTCCAGCCCGTCTGTACGGTAACTGGTCACGTGTTAAACAGCCATTGGCAACTACTACAGGCGCTGTTCCTGGCGGCCTAGTACCAGCTGGCACATTCACTATTGGTAGTATCAACAATAGCAAAGCTGACATCTTCGAATTGGGTACTAACTACGCTTTGACAGCACCTTTGCATTTGCTGGCTAGTGTTCAGTACAGCAAATTGACTTTCGTTGATGCTGGTTCACAAAAAGGTAAGCTGACTCAATTCAACTTGGGTACTGACTACTTCTTGTCGAAGCGTACTGACTTGTATGCTTTTGCTTCGTACCTGCGTGCTAAAGATGCTATCAACCCAGGCATATTGGGCGACACTACTGGTGGCAGCAACAACCAAACTGCTGTTACTGTTGGTATCCGTCACAAGTTCTAATTTAAGTTAGTCAGTTCTGCGGTAACGCAGAATTGCCTACTTAGCTAGAAATCCGAAAGGCCCACATGATTCTTCATGTGGGCCTTTTGTTTTTCAGCGCCAAAATGTCGATGCCCAATATCGGCAATAGTTGTCATTGAATGTCATAGCGGTGATACTCTCGGTCATTCATTCTCACTCGTCTCAAGACACCTACACCATGAGCAGCCATCTCGACGCAGACACCGTCGCACAATATCTTGCCGAAACGCCCCGCTTCTTTGAAGAGCATGCTGAGCTCTTAGGAAAAATCAAGTTGACGAGCCCATTGTTGGGACGCGCTATTTCCTTGCAAGAGCGGCAAATGGAAATATTGCGGGAAAAAATCAAAGTCCAGGACCTCCGTCTCGCCGACATGATACGTAACGCACAAGAGAACGACACCATCGCCGAAAAACTACAAGTCTGGTCACGCAGTCTGCTAATGGCGCGTAACGACGTCGATATGCCGCACACCTTGGTCAGCGGATTACAAACCATATTTAATGTCCCTCAGGCCACACTGCGACTCTGGAACGTCGCCGAGGCGTTTTCACATACGTGGTTTGCCGCACCAGCATCTGCCGACTCCAAACTTTTTGCGAATAGTCTGAGCGTCCCGTTTTGCGGTGCTAATAATGATTTTGAGGCCGCCACATGGTTTGAAAATCCGGCTGACATGCAATCTATCGCCATGCTCCCATTACGCGTAGATAGCGCCGAAAGCACATTCGGATTGTTAGTCCTGTGCTCGCCGGATGTCGACCGTTTTAGCTCCGACATGGCAACCGATTTCCTTGAGAAAATCGGCGATACCGCCAGCGCAGCGCTTGCCTGCCTGCTTGCCTAAAGACTAAAACGTCACATCGTCATGTCCACCGACCGCCTCTCCCCCTCCCAAAATCAACGTTCTTCGGCGGTCGTTGAAGCCTATCTACAAAGTCTGGTTGATCAACGCAAGTTGTCCCCTCATACGGTCAGCAGCTATTCACGCGATCTGGCAGAATTACTTTCGCTAAGCCGTGCGCTCGCCAAAAGTGCTGAAGACAACATCGACTTCACGCTGCTCACCCATGCCCACATACGTAAATTTGCTGCACAGTTGCATTCCCATGGCCTAAATGCGCGCTCAATTGCACGCAAACTTTCTGCCTGGCGTGGATTTTTTAATTGGATGGGAGAGCACACTGCGCTAACCAGTAACCCAGTCGAAGGGGTTAAAGCCCCCAAGCGCGCCAAACCTTTACCGAAAGCATTAGGAGCCGACGATGCAATACGGCTTGTCACCAGCGCCAATCAACACAGCGAGCAAAGCCCCACCTTGACCGCCTGTAATCGCGCCATGTTTGAATTACTGTACTCAAGCGGATTACGTGTGTCCGAATTAGCCGGGCTGGATGTCCGTTACACAGCGACCGCAGGGTATTCCTCCGCCGGTTGGATCGATAGCGATGCCGCCGAAGTCACCGTCACCGGAAAAGGTAATAAGAAGCGCTCCGTTCCGGTCGGACAACCCGCGTTACGAGCGATCGCGGACTGGCTAATATTGCGGAATGCCTTAATAAAACACGAAGACACATTTGCACTATTCCTGACTGAGCGCGGCAGCCGCATGTCGCCTCGCGTGATTCAGCTCCGACTAAAAGCGCACGCACAGGCAATCGACATTCCGACCGATGTTCATCCGCACGTATTGCGCCATTCATTTGCGTCGCACCTGCTGCAAGGATCCGGCGATCTCAGAGCAGTACAGGAAATGCTCGGCCACACCTCAATTGCCTCAACTCAAGTCTATACATCGCTCGATTTCCAGCGTCTTGCGCAGGTCTACGATGCCGCGCATCCACGTGCGAAAAAAGTACCCAAAGAATAATTTCGCCATGAGCAAAGATGACCTGGTTCAAATCTGCGCAAAATATGCAACTCAATTGCAATTTGGGGCATAATTAGTCCTCACTCACACTCCTCTATGTGTCCTGGCATGACCACTGACATCAAACTTAAATCCACCACCACCTTCGCGGCTAACCAGCAGGCCACACTTTCGCAAGCAGCGACACTGGCAGCAGAGCAATTGCGCTCGGCATTGGTGCGCATCACCAGCGCCCGGCTAAAAGTGTTAACGGCATTGCTAGAGGCGCGTTGCGCGGTTTCACATCAGGACATGCAGGATTTATTCGTAGAGATGGATCGCGTGACGCTGTATCGCGCACTCGATTGTCTGACCGATGCTGGACTGGCACATAAAATTGCCGGTGATGACCGCGTATTCTTGTACAGCGCAGGCGCAGAACATACTGAATCGACTTTTGCAAACCCGGAACACCACGCGCAACATCAGCACGGGCATTTCAAATGCACCCGTTGTGCCAAAGTATTCTGTCTGGATGGCAGCGGCGAGGCAGGTTTTTTAGGCGACGTATTAGCGCCAGTCAAAACTGACCTGAAGGGCGAAGAGTCTGCTACAGCATCACCGGCCACGCTGCGCAGACATTTACAGCAGGCATTGCAGGATTCGCTCGGCAAAGGCTTTGAGGGCCATGACATCGAACTGACCATTAAAGGCTGGTGCGCTGACTGCGCACATTAGTTAGGGCGCATGGGCTAAGCCACTTAGCCCTTTGACACCCAGCCGCTTATTGCCACAAATATAGCAGTCCCAATTCCCCCATTCTTACCCCGCACATTCACTCACTTTATCGCCATGGCACTTATCCCCACCACTATTCTTACCGGCTTTCTCGGCGCTGGCAAAACCACTCTCCTGAATCGCATTTTGCAACAGCCGCACGGCCACAAAATTGCCATCATCGAGAACGAATTCGGCCAGGAAAATATCGACAATGAAATCCTGGTGCAAGACAGCACCGAACAAATTATCGAAATGAATAACGGTTGTATTTGCTGCACAGTACGCGGCGATTTAATTGTTGCCCTGAGCGCACTGGCGCGACGGCGCGATGCTGGCGAATTGCAATTTGACCATGTCATCATCGAAACCACCGGCATGGCGAATCCCGGCCCGGTCGCACAAACCTTCTTCGTCGATGAAGAAGTCGCGATGCACTACATGCTCGATGCCATCGTTACAGTCGTTGATGCCAAACACGCCATGCAACAACTCGACCAACAAGAAGAGGCCCAGCGCCAGGTCGGTTTTGCCGATAAATTGTTGTTGTCCAAAACTGATCTGGTTGACGCGCCCGAGATTGCGGCCTTAACTGCACGCCTCACCAGAATCAATCCACGCGCATCCATCATCAGACTCGATCCGGCGCATACCCCGATCGACGAAATCCTGGATATTCGCGGCTTCAACCTCAACGCCAAACTGGAAATCGATCCAGATTTTCTTGCCGCAGAGGAAATGCACGACCACGCCACGCATGCGGATCACGACCATAGTGGCAGCGATTGTGCCCACCCATCGCATCAGGACGAGCATGCCCACGCGGCAGAAAAGCACCACGATCACGACCATAATCACCATCACGCCCAACATGCAGATGACATTGCAGCGTTCGTTTTCAAAAGCGAGCGCCCATTTAACACCGCCAAACTGGATGAATTTTTAGGTGGAATCGTCCAAGTTTATGGACCGCGCATGCTGCGCTATAAAGGTATATTGTTAATGGAAGGCGCGGACCGCAAAGTTGTATTTCAGGGCGTGCATCAAATTATGGGGAGCGATATCGGTGGAAAATGGGAGGATAACGAAATCCGCACCAGCAAAATGGTATTCATCGGCAAGAACCTGCCAAAAGACATCTTTATTCGCGGTTTGGAGCAATGTCTGGTATAAACTATGGCAGTTTTGTACTACTGGAAATATGTCGGCCATGCGAAATGTTAACGATAGCAGGATGATAATAAATACGAAAAAGGAGATAAAAAACTCCCTTCGTCATTGTCGCAATTGAAAACCCGCACGTTTTTGGCATCAAACCTGTTGTAAAATTCTTGACCAACCAACAAAATGATCGTAATGGCAACAAAACGATTTTGACTTGTTAACAAGATACTCTCGCACAGCATTTGATAAAGCTAGTGACATTGCCTCAAAGAGAACTCCAAACGGCCAGATCCAGTACAAATTACAACCAGGACATCGTCAACATCTTGTCCTCACGTACTGAATTAACGGATAAAATTGAAACATACGTCGTATCGAAAGTAAGCGAAGTGGCTACCAAAACAACCAAACCGACCCCTGATGTCCCCCTGTTGACCGAAGCGCAACTCGTTACGATGAGCGAACAGGACTACATGAATGAGGCACAACTGGCTTTCTTCAGAGCGCGTTTAAAACAGCTGGAAATTGATCTGCTGAAAAACGCCGGAGAAACCACTGAGCATCTGCGCGAAACCGTGCTTGTCCCGGACCCTGCAGATCGCGCCACCATCGAAGAAGAACATGCGCTGGAATTACGCACACGTGACCGTGAGCGCAAATTGCTGAAAAAAGTACAACAATCAATCGCCTCGATTGATGCTGGCGAGTACGGCTGGTGCGAAGAAACTGGCGAGCCTATCGGTATTCCCCGTTTATTGGCACGACCAACAGCAACACTGTCACTAGAAGCACAACAACGACGTGAACTGAAACAGAAGTTATACGGCGATTAATTCTCACATCGACGCTAGTTCACACTGCTGCATCTCCCTGCGCCCGCTCTCTATGGCGCGTAGGGACTTCTGACTAAAACTGAAGTCAGACACCCCTACAATGTGCAAAGATTAATTTAAATTAACGTTGGTCTGATTTACATTAACAAGAAAACATCCTGATTCGTTTGTACTTACGCGCAATGCGAAACATTTTCTCGCCTGTATTTGCCTGACGCCGCTGGCATCTCTTCTGCCATGGAATACGCGCACTCCCCATCCATATGCTCAATAAGGTGCATCCCTCAGGCATCAAACTTACTCACTAAAAAAAGCAGGCAGAGCTGTTTCATCCGACCGTCAACAGGGTGATAACTTCCCCCAATCAAGCGCTTAAAAAAGCAGCAAAAGAACCACAAAAGCAAGAGTCGGATATCAGCTTTTTACTTAAAGTGAGGAAGGGTCTGGTGTAAAGGCGCACATATCCGACTACACTAAGCATAGCAATCGATATTGACGCGTTCAACGATCATCAACTCACCGCTTAGGATCAATGTGGGGCTTTTCTCGATATTTGGCAAAAATACCCGCCCCGTCGGTACGCCGGCTGAAGAGAGCAACGCATCTGATGCTACTCAGCCGGGAAACAATACTGCTCAGAAAACTGTCGCACCGCGGCTAAATAATATTAGCCGCAACACCACCGCAATGAAGATCGACGCCATCGAATCTGAAATGTCGACGGAGTTTATTTATCCCGTCAACATCCTCAATACAATGCCGTCGGAGCTGGCGGCTGCCGAAAAAAAGCTCCTCCCCAATTCGCCCAATGCTGCCAAACTCATCGCAGAGGATATAAACGCGTCACCGAGCAGCGCAAAGCGCGGCAATATCGAAGTCGCCATCTCGGACACACCCGCAGTAGTAGAAGAAGCGGCCGTATTATTTGCCAATTCGCAATCCGACCTCGCTGAGCAAGTGCTGCTACAAGCAATCGCGGAAAATGATCTTGGCAACGTGGTTTGGTGGATGTTGCTAGACCTCTATCGGATCAGTGGAAAACAAACCCAATTCGACGATTTATCACTCGATTTTGCACATAAATTCGAAACATCCCCTCCCACCTGGGATAAACAGCTCACCCTCAGTCCGAATAGCGAGTTAGCCCAAAAAACTAGCCCAATCACAGCTATCGCATTTTCGGGCAAACTCGACGGTAACATCATCAAACAAATCGAGCGCGCCCAAAAACTGAGCTTAACGCACGCGACTTTACGACTTGAATTCACACGTATTACATCGGTCGATTCGATCGGCTGCGGATTGCTGTTGCGGATGCTAAAGAAACTTCAAAAGGCCGGACTCGATCTGATTCTGGTCGGCAGCAACGAATTGGGCGATAGTATTCGCGCCATTTTATGTGTTGGCCGCCGCGACGAAACCACTGCGCCGTGGTTATTGCTACTTGAAATTTTGCACTTATTAAATAATCAGCAAGCTTTTGAAGACGTTAGTATCGATTACAGCATTACTTTTGAAGTCTCTCCGCCACCCTTTATTTCACCGGTAACCAAAGTCACCACGGCAAACGATGGCGATGCGGGCAGCGTCGGACCGATGCTAAAGAATCAGCAACAACTACGGATGCCGATTTTGATTGAAGGACGGATTGATGACTTGTTATTGCAGATTAAAACCCACGCGCACGAACACAATCCAGCGCTGATTGATTGTTCACGTCTGGTAAGAGTTGATTTCAATGCCGCCGGACAATTAGCAAATGGCTTGTTGCCCCTTACTGCGCAAGGCCGAAAAATAGCATTTTATGAAGTCAATCATCTGGTTGCTGCGCTCTTTAAAGTCATGGGACTACACGACATCGTCAGCATTAATACGCGAAAAAATTAAGCATTTAGACAGCAAAGCGTTAAAACTACCTTCATAAATAGTTGCTATCATCGCTAGAGATGGCATCGTTGCACCAACATTATTCAGACGTTAACAAGTAGACCTGTGTAACGACAAAACTGGTTTAATTCGCAAAAAAACACGCTTGTAATCACGCCCGCCGCCCCCATTTTTTTAACTACGCGCCGCGTTATTATGCGCTAGCAAACATGCGACGACGTCCGACATCCGGACGCCGCATGGCTGGTCCGTTCGTCCAGTTTGTCAAACTGCAACACGCTCGGTCCGCTTTTTTTAGGCAGACAAAATGGAACAATTTCATGGCACCACAATCCTTTCAGTGCGACGCGGGAATTCCGTTGCATTAGGAGGAGATGGGCAGGTCACCCTCGGTAACGTCGTGATGAAAGGTACTGCGCGGAAAGTGCGCACGCTGTATCAAGGTAAAGTACTGGTTGGATTTGCCGGCGGCACTGCCGATGCCTTCACTCTTCTGGATTTATTTGAAGCAAAATTAGAGAAGCATCAAGGCAATTTGATGCGCGCTTCGGTCGATCTGGCCAAAGAATGGCGCACCGATCGCATGTTGCGTCGACTTGAAGCGATGCTACTCACCGCAGATCGCGATACTACTCTGGTCATCACCGGCAATGGCGACGTGCTGGAACCGACAGACGGCATCGGTGCGATTGGTTCAGGCGGCACTTTCGCGCAATCTGCTGCGAAAGCCTTGCACGACAACACTGATCTGACGCCTCCAGAAATCGTCAAAAAATCGCTCGTGATTGCTGGTGATCTTTGTATTTATACCAACCAATCGCACATTATCGAAACCCTTAATTAAATCCGTCCGACCAGATGATGCGCTTGGGCGTAACAATATCCTTCGATAGACACTATTGAAGCGACGACCAGGCGACGACATTACGCAGCTATGAAAGATGCGACGGATTGGCACTTACACGGAACCGAAAAATATGAATATGACCCCACAAGAGATCGTTTCTGAACTCGACAAACATGTAGTCGGACAAGATAAAGCCAAACGCGCGGTAGCGATTGCGCTGCGTAACCGCTGGCGTCGTCAGCAAGTTGCCGAACCGCTACGCCACGAAATCACGCCGAAGAATATTTTGATGATCGGCCCTACCGGCGTCGGCAAAACCGAAATCGCACGACGTCTGGCAAAATTGGCCAATGCGCCCTTTATCAAAGTCGAAGCGACCAAATTTACCGAAGTCGGCTATGTGGGTCGCGACGTCGAAACCATCATTCGTGACCTGATCGATATCGGCATCAAGCAAACCCGAGAATTCGAGATGGCTAAATTAAGATCACGCGCCGAAGATGCTGCGGAAGATCGAGTGATCGATATTCTGGTTCCGCCAGCACGCGACTTTGGTTTTCATCCAGAGCAAGATACGCCTACCGACACCGACAATAAGGACAAAGGCAATAGCACCCGCCAGACATTCCGCAAACGTCTGCGCGAAGGCTCACTTGATGACCGTGAAATCGAAATCGAATTGGCAGAAAGCGCGCCACAGATGGAGATCATGGCACCGCCCGGCATGGAAGAAATGACGGAGCAGATCAAGTCGATGTTCTCCGGCATGGGTAACAGCCGCAAGAAAAGCCGCAAGGTCAAGATCAAGGATGCACTTAAACTGCTAATCGAAGAAGAAGCGTCGAAACTGCTCAACGAAGATGAGCTAAAACAAAAAGCCATCTTTAACGTCGAGCAAAACGGTATCGTATTTTTGGATGAGATCGATAAAATTGCCACTCGCTCGCAAAACGGCGGTGCCGATGTTTCCCGTGCTGGCGTGCAACGCGATCTGTTGCCGCTGGTGGAAGGTACGACTGTTAATACCAAGTACGGGATGATCAAAACCGATCATATTTTGTTCATTGCATCGGGTGCATTTCACTTGGCTAAGCCATCTGATTTGATCCCGGAACTACAAGGTCGCTTCCCGATTCGGGTAGAACTAGACTCGCTATCGATTGCCGATTTTGAGCGCATTTTGACTGGCACCGATGCTTGTCTGACGACGCAATATGAAGCATTGCTCGCCACCGAAGGCGTGACGTTGGAGTTTGTAGCTGAAGGCATTACACGGATGGCGGAAATCGCTTTTTCGGTCAACGAAAAAACTGAGAATATCGGTGCTCGTCGTCTGCATACCGTGATGGAAAAAATGCTCGAAGAGATATCGTACGCTGCCACGAATACCAGCGAAAAACATTTGAAGATCGATGCTGCGTATGTCGATTTAAGACTTGGCGCGCTGGCTGTGAATGAGGACTTATCGCGTTACGTGCTGTAAAAATCTACGCGGCAAATAGAAAACAGGATGCGATTGCAATTGCTGCAATCGCATCCTGTTTTATTTTCTGCGCTATTAAAAACAAAGATTAACCGCCATGTCATCGGCTGATTAGGAATAATAGATATCGCTGAAGTAATCTCAAGTCAGGCACAACATGAAAAAAATAGCTTCAATTTTCAATTAGTCATCTCCGAATTTAGGCAGACTCTTCACGGGGAGTCCGCGCAAGCAGCAACTCCACCATTGCCGCAGGCGCATCACCGTCAAACAACACCCCCGCCACCGCATTAGTAATCGGCATATCGACGCCACGCTCCTGCGCTAACGCACGTACCGCAGCGGCGCAGCGCACGCCTTCTGCTACGTGGCCTAACTCTGCCACGACGTCTGCCAGACTTTTACCGCGCGCTAAACCGAGACCGACTTTGCGATTACGCGACAGATCGCCAGTGCAGGTAAGAATCAAATCCCCCACGCCAGACAAGCCCATAAAAGTTTCGCTCCGCCCACCCAGCGCGATACCAAGTCGCGTAATTTCAGCAAGCCCACGCGTAATTAAGGCCGCACGAGCATTTAGTCCGAGATTTAATCCATCGGCAATCCCGGTGGCAATCGCCATGATATTTTTAACCGCACCGCCAACTTCGACACCGACCATATCATCGGTTGAATAGACGCGAATATTGCCGCCATGCACCGCTGCCACTACGCGCTCGGAAAGCGCTGGATGATCGGTTGCAATCGCCAACGCGCAAGGCATTCCGTGCGCAACTTCCTGCGCAAACGACGGCCCAGAAAGTGCACCTGCAGGAATGGCGTCTCCCAATACTTGCCGGACGATCTGATGCGGCAGCAAACGCGTTTGTTCTTCAAAGCCTTTGCATAACCAGACGATATTCGGTATCGGTAAATCCCGCAATTGCTCCGCCAGTGACCGGATTCCAGCGACGGATGACGCAACGATCAACAGGCTATCATTTGCATTAGCATGCGGACTCACATGATCGATAGCTTGCGCAAAATCAGCGGTCACAATCAATGTGGCGGGCAAGTGTAAACCGGGTAGATAAATCACATTCTCGCGCTGCGCTGACGCGGCCGCGATCATTTTTTCATTGCGTCCCCACAACAATACGTTGTGACGTTGCGCTAACGCGATCGCCAGCGCAGAGCCCCATGCGCCAGCGCCGAGGATCGTGATATTCATGGGTGTGGAATCAGCGGACACAGAGATCAATCGTCTAATAAAAATGGTGGGAGGGGAATAAGAACAACGAGAAATACGGCCGCGAAATCGTTGAATATCAACGTCGGCGGAAGCGACAGCAAATGGTATAACCCACTCCGCCGCGTTGACGAAGCCGATCAGCTAACGCGGGGGTAAATAAAAACCGTCCTATCGTTGGTCATCGTTCGCAATTCAGCCAGCGCTTCGCTTCTGAACTTGCCTTACTTAATTACCCCAAACTTCAGTCGCTTTTACATAGCCGCTCTGACCGTCGCGGTGCCGCACTTTGATCCAACCGGATGCACCAGGCTCGACCAGTTCCAGCAAAACCCCTTTATCGGCGCTAAATACTTCCGCTGCGGTATCGTTCGGATTCGCCCGAATCTTGGCGTTGGCGACCTTAACCTGTAAGTTACGCTTGCCAACCAGCCCACTCGATTGCACCCACGATAAGTCACCGCTAGAATCACGCACTTTGGTCCACTCGCCATAGGTCAGAACAACTTCGACCGGCATGCCGCGTGGTGCTACGGCTACACGTCGGCCTTTTTCGGATGGAGCATCGTAGAACACAACCGGTGCCGCGCCAACTGCCTTGAAATCAAGCGCATGTGCCGTGCCACCCGTGCCTAACACCACCAGCGCCGACGCCATTACCATACTGGTCAAGCGAATACATTTCATTCCATCGTCTCCACTTACTGCGCGTCCGTCCGAACAACTGGCAAACCACCATCATTATTCTTGCAAGCGACAAATAATGCCAGCAGCGCGCCGCCCACGTTATCTGGGCGGCTTAACACTAATACTAAAAAACCTGCTCTTAGTTGATTGTGTTGCTGCCGTCTACCGCAATACTGTCTTTGCTTCCCTGGTTCTCAGCCAGCGCTTGGGTACGTTGCTGATAAAACACTTCAAAGTTGATTTCCGCCAGATGAATCGGTGGGAAACCAGCACGGGTGATTGCATCGGCGATGTTAGCGCGCAAATAAGGATAAACAATATTCGGGCAACCGATACCTAACAATGGATCTAGCTGTTCAGCAGGGATGTTGCGTACTTCAAAAATACCAGCTTGCTTGCCTTCGACCAGAAACGCGACTTTGTCTTTGATCTTGGCAGTGACTGTAATCGTCACCGTCGATTCGAATATACCTTCAGCCAATGCTTCAGCACCAACGTCAACCGCTACTTCGATTTGCGGCGCATCTTGCTCAAGAAAAATAGCTGGGGAATTTGGCTGCTCAAGCGACAAATCTTTCAGATACACACGTTGGATCTGAAATACTGGTTGATCGTTTGTCTCGGTAGTTGCTGTTTGAATAATTTCGTCGGCCATAAAACTCTTTCGGTAAATGTAAGATGGCTAGTATGTGCCAGCCATAGAATGGTTATTGCAACAATTAATACGACCCTGGAATCTGTTTGCCATTGAGGTCTTCGCTATTTCGAAGGTCCAAACAGCAAGCAAAGCAAAATGCGCATGTCCGGATTGCTACATCGCCTCAAACTTGCTTGTTATTCATCAGGCCATAAAACATCAGATCGGTTCCCAACAATTTGCTCAGAACTTAAGGACCTTGCAGCAGAGGCAGTAATTTTCCTCCGTGATCAAGCGCGCTCAAATCATCGAAGCCGCCGACATGGGTTTCACCGATATAAATTTGCGGAACAGTGCGACGTCCGGTCTTTTTCATCATTTCGTCGCGCTGTTGCGGGTCAAGATCAATACGAACCTTCTCGATATTGTCGACGCCGCGGGATTTCAGCAGCTGTTCTGCACGTATGCAATAAGGGCAAACAGCGGTGCTGTACATTAAAACATGGGCCGTCATAGGGTTCTCTTTGTCGTTATTTAATAGTCGGCAGACCTTGCGTTTGCCAGCTTGCAATGCCACCGTCGAGGCTATAGACCTGCGCGAAACCAGCTTTAGTAAGTTGCGCAGTGGCTTTAGATGCTTGTGTACCTGTCTGACACACTACAATAACGTTTTTGGCTTTGAATTTTTCAATTTCGACCAAACGGGTAGTCAGGTCTTTCAAAGGGATGTTTTTCGAATCAATTAAATGACCGGCAGAAAATCCCTCTGCATCGCGTACATCAAGGACTAACGTCTTTCCTTGATTAATCAGTTGTGTTGCTTGCAATGTTGTTACTTTGCTCCCGCGTCGTTGCAATAGCGGGAAAATCAGTGCTCCGCCAGACAAAATGACCAATCCGAGCACAAAAATATTATCAATCAAGAATTTCACAGTGATCCAATGGTATTAGTTAATCGCGACATTATAAAATAGAAGCTGAAGCGCCACCCAATTCGTATTGGTTAGCCTGCAATGATTTTTTTCTGACCCTTTTTTCACTACTCCCCTTATTGCACCTATGTATAAAATTGTATTGATGCGCCACGGCGAATCCACCTGGAATCTGGCTAACCGCTTCACCGGCTGGGTAGATGTCGATCTGACCGAAAAAGGACTGGCTGAAGCCAAACAAGCGGGCAAACTGCTCAAGGAAGCCGGTTTCACGTTCGATCTGGCGTACACCTCGGTGCTTAAGCGCGCCATCCGTACGCTCTGGGGCACGCTTGATGAGATGGACTTGATGTGGCTGCCAGTACAACATGACTGGCGCTTGAATGAGCGCCACTACGGCGCGCTGCAAGGGCTGAACAAGGCTGAGACAGCCGCTAAATATGGCGATGAACAAGTAATGGTATGGCGCCGCAGCTACGATACGCCGCCGCTCAAGCTGGATGAAAACGATCCGCGCGCTTCGTATGACGATCCACGTTACGCCAATCTGGCGCGTGAAGAAATTCCGCTGACCGAATGCCTGAAAGACACCGTTGCCCGCGTGCTGCCAGCATGGAACGACACCATTGCACCAGCCATTCGATCAGGTAAGCGCATCATCATCTCTGCCCACGGCAACAGCCTGCGTGCGCTGATCAAAATGCTGGATGGCATCAGCGACGACGACATCGTCGGCCTGAATGTCCCGAATGGTCAGCCACTCGTCTATGAGCTAGACGCTGATCTAAAGCCGATCAAGAGCTACTATCTGGGCGATCAAGCTGCCATTGCCGCAGCAATGAACGCAGTTGCCAATCAGGGGAAAGCGAAATAAATATCGCCCTGATGAGGTCGCATCGCCCGGTGCAGCAAGCCGGGCGCGAAGCCGCGTGCAGCGGCAGCCAAGACCGCCCAAGAGGTGCTAAGTCAGCGCGGCTTGGCGGGCTGACGCTCGTCCTTGCATTTGTGCTGGCATTAGCGCCTGCATTAGATGCACGGGCGGTTGCCGCGACCAACAACTCCCCAAAAATCACGGAGCGCAGCAAACAAAAACAAGCTGCCGAAGCCGAGCGCGCGGGACTGCAACAAAAATTAAACGTATTACAAAGCGACATTAATCAAACCGAAACGGCAAAAGACGATGCCGCCGATGCGTTGGCAGATTCCGAAGCGGCCATCTCTACCGCGAATCGCGCTCTCTTCGACCTTAGCGGCGAACAAACGCAGACCCAGGCCAAATTAAATACATTAGCAAAAAAACATAGCGAACTCAGCAAAACCGTTGCCGCGCAACAAATCCAGATGGGCGCTCTGCTGCGTCAGCAATATCTGGCCGGTAACGAAGACCGCATCAAGCTGTTGCTGTCCGGCGATAATCCGAATCAAATTAATCGTGAATTGCAATACATGGGCTATGTTTCCAAAGCCCAGGCGAAGCTGATCGAAGCGCTGCGCACCAACTTACAGGCGATTGAGGCGAACCAGGCCGAAACACAAAATGCCAAAAATGAACTCGACGAAATAGCACTCGAACAACGCACTCAAAAGGCCGCGCTAGAAAAGGAAAAGAACATTCGGGCCGGACTGCTAACGCAACTCTCCAGCAAACTTGTCGCGCAACGCAAAGAAGTCGGTAAAACGCAGCGCGACGAACAACGTCTGGCCGGCTTGGTCGATAAGCTGGCGGTATTGATAGAAGCTCAGAAGAAAGCAGAAGCAATCCTGCGTGAACAACGCCGTCAGGAGCAACTGGCAAAAGCGCAGGCAGCCGCGCTGGCAAAGGCGCAAGCCCAAATAAAAGCCCAGGCCGCACGTGCGCTGGAGCAACAACGCCAGCGTGAGCGCGCCGCGTTGGCGAAAAAATCGAAGACCCCGGAAGCGCGCCAAAATCCGCCTGCAAAAGCGCCCGCCTTTACCCCAGACCCGATTGACGACGATCAACCGCCGCCACAAACTGCGACAACCGCGCCGCCAGCACCGGCAGCGCCAATAGCGCACAATGACGTGACGCCGGATGCCAACTCGCCCGACACCGCCTATGGCAAACCGTTTGCATCGTTACGCGGTCTGTTACGCTTACCGTTGCGCGGCGATCTGATGAATCGATTTGGTAGCAAACGCGGCGATGGTCCGGCAAGCAGAGGCGTGTTCATTCGCGCCCCTGAAGGGACCGAGGTCAAGGCAGTTGCGGCAGGCCGGGTGGTGTTTGCGGACTGGTTGCGCGGGTTCGGCAATCTGATTATTGTCGATCATGGCAACGAATACATGACCATTTACGGTAACAATCAGGCACTATTGAAACGCCCCGGCGATGTTGTAAAAGCAGGGGATATCATTGCTAACGCAGGTAACAGCGGCGGCAACGAACAATCAGGTTTATACTTTGAAATTCGGCATCAGGGCCGTGCGTTTGACCCCATCAGTTGGGTAACTACTAGGTGAAACATGGGAAGTAAGCTCAAAAATATCAGCCTAATCGGTTTAGGCGTGGTCGCAGGCGTCGCCGCCTCGATCCAATTTGACGCTATTGCGCAAAAAAGTGCGGCATCGCCATTACCGTTAGAAGAAGTGCGGCAACTTGCCGACGTATTTGGGTTAATCAAATCTGACTATGTCGAGCCGGTGGACGACAAAAAACTATTGACCGAAGCCATCTCGGGCATGGTCGCGTCGCTTGACCCGCATTCGTCCTATCTGGACAAAAAAGGCTACAAAGAACTGCGTGAAATGACGCAAGGGAAATTTGTCGGCATCGGAATTGAAGTCGGCATGGAAGAAGGCTACGTCAAGGTCATTTCTCCGATTGAAGATTCGCCAGCCTATCGCGCGGGCATCAAGGCCGGAGATCTGATCACCCGTCTAGACTCTACCCCGATCAAAGGAATGACACTGGATCAGGCCGTCAAGCGCATGCGCGGCGAGCCGAATACCAAGATCAAACTGACGATTGCCCGCAAAGATGAAGACAAGCCGATTGTTATCACCATCACGCGCCAGGAAATCCGCGTCCAGAGCGTCAAATCCAAAGTAGTCGAACCCGGCTATGGCTGGATACGCATCACGCAATTCCAGGAACCAACTGTCAACGACATGGCTAAAAAGATCGAAGCCATGTACGCCGCAGATCCGAAAATGAAGGGTCTGGTACTTGACTTACGTAACGATCCGGGCGGCGTGTTGCCGGGCGCTATCGGGGTTTCTGCCGCGTTCTTGCCAAAAGATGTGGTTGTTGTTACCACCAATGGTCAATTACCAAGCTCAAAAGCAACTTTCTACGCCAAGCCGGAATTCTACTCATCCGGGCCGGGCATGGACGGACTGGCAAAATTGCCGGATGCGGTGAAAAAGATCCCAATGGTGGTGTTGGTCAATACCGGCTCTGCTTCCGCCTCTGAAATCGTCGCTGGCGCATTGCAAGACTATAAGCGCGCCATCATCATGGGATCGCAAACTTTCGGTAAAGGCTCAGTCCAATCGATCGTCGCCCTGCCGCCAGATCGCCAGACCGCTGTCAAGCTGACGACTGCCCGTTACTACACACCAAACGGTCGCTCGATTCAGGCCACAGGCATCGTTCCAGACATGAAAGTCGACGAATACGCCGATGGTGATTTGCTCAAAGGTCTACGGGTACGTGAAGCCGATCTGACCAAGCATTTGACCAACGACAAGGACAAAGAAGCCGAGGTCACCGCCGCTGCACCAAAAGCAGACGAACTGGAAGAAGATCAACGCCTGATTGCACTCGCACGCAAACGCAAGCCGCTAGAATTTGGCGCGAAAGACGATTTCCAGTTGAATCAGGCCTTAAATTACTTGAAAGGCTTACCTGTTCAACTTGCCAAAGCGGACCCAAAACCTGCGTTAGATAAAGACGCAACGGCGGAAAAAGATGGCAAGAAACCGCTGCCGAAAGATCTGACTAAAGACGGCGACATCAAAAAAGACGATAAAAAGTAAGCAAAATAATCGGCTTAAGCGTTTGTTGTAGCCCGCACTAAACTCCCGCTAAAGCCGCATCAATCTTGATGCGGCTTTTTTTATTCCTTTTTTATAGTCATATTTGTGCGCGATACCATGGACGATCAACAGCTGCTACGCTACTCACGTCATATCTTGTTAGACGACATCGACATCCACGGTCAGGAAAAACTGCTGGCATCACACGCGTTGATTATCGGCGCAGGTGGTTTAGGCTCACCAGCCGCGCTATACCTGGCTTCCGCTGGCGTCGGCACCATTACGCTAGTCGATGATGACACCGTAGACCTGACTAATTTACAGCGCCAAATCCTGCACACCAGCGACCGTGTGGGCCAACTAAAAGTCCAATCGGGCAAAACTGCGCTAACCCAAATCAACCCCGGCCTCAACATCATCTGCATCGCCGAACGCGCCGATCAAACCCGCCTGAACGCCTTGGTTGCCAACGCAGACGTCGTACTTGATTGCAGCGACAATTTCAACACGCGCCACGCCGTCAATCTGGCCTGCGTGACGCACAAAGTCCCGCTAGTATCCGGCGCAGCAATTCAATTCGACGGCCAGATAAGCGTATTCGACCCACGCTCACCAACCTCGCCTTGTTACGCCTGCCTGTTCCCACCGGATCGTGAATTTGAAGAAATAAACTGCGCCACCATGGGCGTCTTCGCCCCACTAGTGGGCATTATCGGCAGCATGCAAGCCGCTGAAGCGTTAAAGTTGCTGATTGGGATTGGTACTTCGCTGGCAGGACAATTATTGATGCTGGATGCGCGCACGATGGAATGGATGCGGATTAGTCTGCCGCGGGATGGGAATTGCCAGGTTTGTGGAGAGCATTAAATTTAAATGAAGATTATTGTTTTTTCCAAATAACTTCCAAACACCAAGGCTGTTGACATTGCGGGCGCAGCCAAATTTGACGTTGACGCTCTTTTTGAAGTGGACATGGCCGTGGCAGTTGACGTACCCCGGCATGTAGCACTGCCAAATGTTTCAGGGGTTTATCGGGAAACATGTTTGAGCGTAGCGAGTTGGTTTCTCGACCCGACAAACGCCTGAGACATTTGGGGACCCGAAGGGCAGAGACACCCCCGGTCGCCTTCTTTTTGGTTGCGGTTTCTGCGGGGCCGCCTATCTGAAGCAAGAAAAAGTGACCGGCTGTCGGGCCGCCCCCGACAACTCTCCACAGAGCACCAACCGTTTTAAATACACACGGCTCTCATCAAGAACATCGTGGAATCTTGATTAAGCAGACTGCAATGCTCGCGGCACATTTGCAGCTGGCGTCGCACCAATTGACGTACCCAACTCGCGAAGCGCACGCAATCCCTCTACGGTCGATGCACATGCCCGCGCAACCTCAGCCCCTTTAACCAGAAAATGGTCAAAGAAAAATTTCTGATGTTCTTCGCCAGCATGAAAATGATGCGGCGTCAGCACTGCCGAAAAAACCGGCACGCCAGTTTCCAACTGTACCTGCATCAGTCCCGTAATCACCGCTTGCGCTACGAATTCATGGCGATAAATCCCACCATCGACGACCAGACCCGCCGCGACTACAGCAGCGTACCTGCCGCTATTTGCCAGCAATTTGGCATGCAATGGGATTTCAAAAGCACCGGCGACTTCAAAAAAATCGAGGTCGGATTCGCTATAACCGAGGCTGGTCATTTCTGAAATAAACGACAAACGACATTGATCCACGATATCCCGATGCCAACCGGCCTGGACGAAAGCGACGCGTTGACCATGCTGACCTGCTTGGGTTTTGGATGTGGTGACAGCTAATTGTTGCAACATTTGACTACTCCTGTTTTTAGATAATGCATAAAAAAACAGGGCAATTTGGATCGATAGGGATTTACAAGGCGTGCATAAGCTCGCCCAGAACCAGTTCTACATCGCTTACAACGCTGCCATCAACATGCTTAAATCCAACCAAAGCCAACATTAACACCAGACTTGACCACAGATTTCGTTCCAATTCTTAACTGCATCCCGCTCTCTCTTTATCCGGACTATAACCGTCGGCCTCGGAATCACACCGAGTCTGCTGACCTCGCTAGTGAAGCCAAACTACCGGCCTCACAACAAGCGCTCGCGGGCTAGACACATTGCGTGCCATTACCGCCGGAGGGGAATTTCGCCCCGCCCTGAGAACGTATTCGGCTGTCCGTGTATTAAGTACAACGCCCAGCCGAAAACAGAATTTATCATATTTGCCGGATTGCTGCAGCGCCGTTGTAAATTTGCGACCAGCCCGGTATTTCGCGCGAGTCAGCCGGTTTGCTGCCGCTCGTCAGTACTAGCCAGCCTTTTTCGCCAATCCCAAATACGCAGCAATGACCTTAGGATCACAGGCCAATTGCGAGGCCGGACCCTGCATGACCATATCGCCGGTTTCCAACACATAGGCATAGTCCGCTACCTGCAAGGCCGCACGAGCGTTTTGCTCAACCAGCAGAATCGCGACACCGGTTTGTTTAAGCCGTACGATAATGTGGAAAATTTCTTTGACGATAAGCGGTGCCAGACCGAGGCTGGGCTCATCCAGCATCAATAGTTGCGGCTTAGCCATCAACGCGCGCCCTACCGCCAGCATTTGACGCTCACCGCCGGACAACGTACCGGCTTGTTGTTTGCGCCGCTCTTGCAAACGCGGGAACAGATCGTAGACCACCGGCAACTGATCGGCATAATTTCGCTCGCGTGCTTTGTAACGCCGATAGCTGCCAAGCAACAGATTATCTTCTACGCTCATGCTGGCAAATAACTCACGCTTTTCAGGCACCAGACTCATGCCGCGTGCAACCCGCGCCTCGATCGGCACGCCCTGCATATCATGGCCTAGCAAGCGCACTTTGCCGCGCGCACCGCCATTGTTCGGCATGGCTCCGGCAATCGCATTCAGCATTGTCGATTTGCCCGCGCCGTTGGGGCCGATGACGGTCACTATCTGACCTGCGCCGACTTGCAATGTCGCGCCGTGCAACGCTTCGACCTTGCCGTAAGCGACGTGCAAATCGGTGACTTCCAATACCGGTGTCGCTGAGTTATTCGTACTATCAATCATCGATGCCTCCCAGATAAGCGTCCAGCACCGCAGGATGTTGCTGCACTTCTGCTGGCAAGCCTTCGGCAATCTTGGTGCCAAATTCCATCACCACCAGACGGTCAGTCAGCGTCATCACAAAATCCATATCATGCTCAACCAGCAAGATACTCATCCCTTCCGCTTTTAGTTTGCGCAGCAAAGCGGCAAGCGCCTGCTTTTCCTGATAGCGCAAACCCGCAGCCGGTTCATCGAGCAGCAACAACGTCGGATCGCAGCACAGCGCCCGGGCGATCTCCAATATCCGTTGCTGGCCCAACGCCAGACTGCCCGCTTCTTCGTACATCAATCCACCCAGACCAACACGTTCGAGCTGGACTTTTGCCTCAAACAATAACGCGTTTTCTTCTGCTTTATTCAGGCGCAACAAACCGCTTGCCACGCCCGCAACATCGCCATATTTTCCACGTAAATGCGCGCCGATTGCGGCGTTTTCCAGCACCGTCATCGTCGGCAATAAGCGTACATGCTGAAAGGTGCGCGCAATCCCGCGACGTACGATCTGACGGGATGGCAAACCGGCTATTTGCTGCAACACGCCGTCGCTACGAAATTTGACCGAGCCGCTGGTCAATGGCAACACCCCGGTGATGAGGTTAAACATGGTTGATTTACCCGCACCGTTGGGGCCGATCAGGCCGACAATCTCTGCCGCCGCAACGTTGAAACCGATGTCATTCACCGCGACCAGACCGCCGAATTCCTTACGTGCCTGGGCGATTTCCAAGACGATTTCACCGTGCGGCGGTTTGACCCGCATCGCCAATGCTGGCGCAGTCTCCGGCGCGACAGCATGCTGTTTAGCCGGACGCAATTTGCGCAGATAAGGCCATAGACCTTCACGTGCACGCTGCAACAACAGCACCATCAAAAGGCCAAAAACGATGGTTTCAAAATTGCCATTCGATCCTAGCAATTTAGGCAACCACGATTGCAACTGATCCTTCAACAGCGTCAGCAAAGTCGAGCCGAGAATCGCGCCCCAGACATAACCAGCGCCGCCGACCACGGCCATGAACAAATATTCGATACCGGCATTCAGGCCAAACGGGGTTGGATTGACCGCACGTTGCAAGTGCGCATACAGCCAGCCGGAAACGCTTGCCAGCAAAGCTGCCAACACAAAAATCACGATCTTGACCCAAGCCGTATTGACGCCCATCGCTTCAGCCATGACGCCGCCGCCATTCAATGCCCGAATCGCCCGCCCCAATCGCGAATTCAACAAATTCTGCATACCCAACAGCGCGACCAGCAACATCGCCCAGATCAGGTAATACATCTTGCGGCCACTATCGAGGGTGATGCCAAAGAGGTCTATCGAAGGAATCCCATTGAGGCCGTCGTACTTCCCCAGAAAATCCAGATTGCCGAATAAATAGAACAGCGACAATGCCCATGCAATAGTCCCAAGCGGCAAATAATGACCTGACAAACGCATGGTAATCGCGCCGATGCTGAAAGCTGCAATCATCGTCACGCCTAAGCCGACCAGTAATCCGAACCAAGGCGAAATGCCAAATCGGGTACTGAGATAAGCCGTGGAATACGCGCCAAGTCCGACAAAAGCCGCCTGCCCGAAAGAGGTCAAGCCACCGATACCGGTCAGCAGCACCAATCCCAATGCAACAATGGCGTACAAGCCAATATAGTTGGCTAACGTAATCCAATATTCGGGTGTTGGCAAAACCGGTAGCAACGCCACGATCACCAGAAAAATGATCAAAAGTACGAAGGTCTGCGATGCCATCAAAGGCCGTAAAAAAGCGCGCATTATTGATCTCCCTCGTCCACGTGCTTGCTAGTCAGCGAGCGCCATAACAGCACCGGAATGATCAACGTAAACACGATGACTTCTTTGAATGCGCTGGCCCAGAAAGACGAATACGATTCCAGCAAACCGACCAGCAATGCACCGGCGGCGGCAATCGGATAGCTGCCAAGGCCGCCAATAATGGCGCCGACAAAGCCCTTCAATCCGATCAAAAATCCACTGTCGTAGTACACCGTCGTCAGCGGCCCGATCAATACGCCGCACAATGCGCCTAATGCCGCCGCCAATGTAAAGGCCATGCGCCCTGCTTGCGTAGTACCGATCCCGACCAGACGTGCGCCGAGTCGGTTCACTGCCGTCGCCCGCAGCGCTTTACCGGATAAAGTCCGTTCGAAATACAGATACAGCGCCAAAATCAGCACGATAGAAACGCTGATGATGACCACGCTTTGCCCTGTAATCGCCAGCCCGCCGATATCCATGCGCGCATCCGAAAATGGCAATGTGCGCGAACCCTCAGCGCCAAACATCAGCAGGCCGATCCCGATCAACGCGTAATGTACGGCGACCGCAACGATCAGCAACACCAGCGTACTGGCTTCAGCCAACGGTTGAAACGCCAATCGATAAATCATCGGTCCCATCGGCACCACAATCAGCAACGTCAGCAAAACTTGTAACGCCATCGGCAAACTGGCGTGACCGTAGTAGCGCGTCAGCGCATAGATCGCCAACGGCAGCAGTATAAATTTCAGACCCGCCAGCGCAATACTGCGCACTGCGCCCAGACGCGATTCAGGCGTACTCAGGATCGACCAGGTTTCCTGCACAAAACTCAATATTCCGAGCACGACCAACAATGTTGCGGAGAGCGGAAACCGATCGGCCTGTAACGCCGCCATGGTCAACGCGCCGAAGGCGACGAACTCGCCCTGCGGTATAAAAATCACGCGCGTAACTGAAAATACCAGCACTAACGCCAGTGCCAGCAACGCATAAATCGCGCCGCTGGTAATGCCATCCTGTGCGAGGATGACGGCAATAGAGGTGTCCATAGCGGCCCAAAATGAGATTGCCGCTGGTCCCGGAATTCCGGTCAGCGGCAACAAACAAATGACTAAAACTATTTCAAAAATAGGAGAGATAGCGAATGCCGCGCACAACTTTGCTGCGTGACATTCGCCCTAAGCCTTCAACCTTCAGCAACAGGCAAGCAATGCTTACTTGGCAGCGCCCAGCAATTTCCATTTGCCGCCGACCACTTCCACCATTACGCGTGAACGTTGGTCGTAACCAACGTGATCGGTCGGGCTCATGTTGACGATACCGTGCGAGACCGGCAAATTCTTGATAGCTTCAATGCCATCACGCAAAGCAGCGCGGAATTCTTTCGTACCGGGTTTGCCTTTTTTAAGTGCAGCAGGTGTTGCCGCTGCTAACAACTGACCGGCATCCCAGGCATGACCGCCAAAGGTCGAAACACTGCCGACGCCATAGGCTTTTTCATAAGCGGCGCGATACGCCATTGCCGATTTCTTAACTGGATTGCTGTCAGGCAGTTGTTCTGCCACCAGCAACGGTCCTGCTGGCAAGAAAGTACCTTCGCAATCCTTGCCGCAAACGCGCAGGAAATCGTTGTTGGCAACACCATGCGTTTGATAGATTTTGCCTTTATAACCGCGCTCTTTTAGTGTTTTTTGTGGCAGCGCTGCTGGCGTGCCTGCACCGGCAATCAATACCGCATCTGGATTGGCGCTGAGGATTTTCAGAACTTGACCGGTGACCGACGTATCCGGACGAGAAAAACGTTCATTGGCAACGATCTTAATCTTGCGGATGTCTGCGAATTTGGCAAATTCACGATACCAACCTTCGCCATAGGCATCAGAAAACCCAATGAAACCCACGGTTTTTACGCCAGCGTCCGCCATGTGCGCAACAATCGCGCTCGCCATGTGCGAATCGTTTTGCGGCGATTTAAATATCCAGTGACGCTTGGCATCAACCGGTTCCACCAATGAGGCCGAAGCGGCCATCGAAATCAGCGGCGTACCAGACTCAGCAGCGACATCGCTCATTGCCAGCGAATTCGGTGTCGTGGTCGATCCAACCAACAAATCGACCTTATCTTCGGTCACCAGTTTGCGGGCATTCTTGACGGCGGTCGTGGTATCGGTCGCATCATCGAGCACGATATATTCGACTTTTTGACCGGCAATCTCTTTCGGCAACAGCGCGAATGTATTTTTTTCCGGAATACCCAACGACGCAGCAGGGCCGGTCGCCGATACGCTGACACCAACTTTGATCTGGGCCATCGCACTGGTGACGCTAACACTCAAGGTCAGGGCAACAGCGGCGGAAAGAGCAACGTTTAATCCTAATTTTTTCATGTAAAGACTCCTGTAAATGATCGGCTTTTTTTATAACGCCGTTATGACAATATTGGGTTGTGCTGCTGCACTTTTAAGTTTGTTAGCCCGTAAGCGTTTCATTACACCAGAATCAAGGCAATTTGCTGCGCCGCGTCGTCGCACGGCTTTTGCTGAAATCGCGTCTTGGCAAACCGCTGCCAGCGCCCCAGCACAAAACTGGTCAGTATATTGGCACGGATAGTCGCCTCTTGCTCGTTAGTCTCACCCTGGCTGGCGGCGATGCGCAACGATTGCTTCAGCGCCAGCTCAACCCGATCGACAAATTGATTCATGCGCAATTGCAGGCGCTCGTCCTCATTCACCAGCGCCTCGCCAATGATGACGCGGGTCATGCCGGGATTACGCTCGGCAAAATTCAACAACATCATCGCCACTGCCTGCGCCTGCAACAATCCTTTTTCCTGCTGCTCGGTAATTTGATTGATCAGACCGAAAACGCTGGACTCGATAAATTCGATCAATCCTTCGAACATCTGCGCTTTGCTGGCGAAATGGCGATATAGCGCCGCTTCCGACACCTCTAGCCGGGCTGCCAAAGCCGCAGTGGTGATCTTTTCACCTTTGGGTTGTTCGAGCATTCTCGCCAACGTTTGAAGAATCTGTAGCTTACGTTCGCCAGGTTTAATTGTTGCCATATCGTGTTATCAGTCAGTGATCTGTTGAAACAGGACTGTCGTAAAAGCGCTGCCCGGATGGGTTCGCGGCAGGACAATCCTCGCTGCCGGGCGATTTTACGACAGTCCTATCAAAATTAGCGTAGCCGATGCAGTTTATCTGCCAGTCGCCGCACGGATTTTACTTTGACATCGACATAGCGGGTGCGCTTTGTCATATTTGAACGCGACAATTGTTGGCCCGGCCACTGAATTTTGGCGCTTTCGGCCAAATATCCGGTCACCCATACCGTACGCATGCCGATCCGCTTGGCGCTTTTCAGATTAGTGAGCGTATCCTCAACCAAAATACAACGATGCGCGGCGACGCCTTGCCGCGCAATCAATTTACGTAGAAATTGCGGCGAAGGTTTAGGACGCGGTTGCCGATGCACGTGCATGGATTCAATCGAAATGTGTTGCTGAAACTGGCGATGCAAACCCAAATGCCGCATTACCTGACTGGAATAACGTTGCGGCGCATTGGTCAGCAAAATTTTACGGCCCGGTAACTGCTTCAGCAAACTGATCAAACCGCGTTCGGCCCGAATCATGCCAGCGACATCGTCAAAGCGATGCGCCTCACGCAAAAATTCTTCCGGCCGTACCGCGTGATGCTTGACCATGCCGGTTAAGGTCGCACCATAGCGTCGCCAATAGTCGGTACGCACAGCGTTCACCGTTGCCGCATCGGCGTCCACCCCATCCACACCCAACACCCGTGCAATGAAGCGATTCATGTTCTCGTTAATTGCCGGAAAAAACGCGTGAGATGCGTTGTGCAGCGTGTTATCGAGGTCAAATAACCAGAGCGGTGTAGTATTTGTCACAGAGTTTTATCGCCATTAATAAAATGTAAGCCATCAGGAGAACGCGTGCTGCGCCAGATTATAGACAATTTGCGTTATCGGTTTAAAACGCATCAAAGGATGAGCGAACGACGCGATGATCGGCATACGCCGCGCTATTTACTGCCATTGCTGCCATTATTGTTGGCAGCGCTCTACGCCGCATCCTCTGTGGCAAAAGACATCGGCGCAAAATCTGCTGCACTAGCAACACCAACCAGCAAAGAAGTCAGACGCGGCGGCGCGCTCTTCAAAATTGAAGGCAGCGGTCACACTGCCTATTTATTCGGCACTGTCCACGTCGGCAGTGCCGATTTTTTCCCGCTCGCACCGCCGGTGATGACAGCGCTGGGCCAGTCCTCACGCATCGCGATTGAAATCGATGCCAGCGATACGCAGGCGGTCAGCCAACTGCTACAAGAATATGCGCTGTATCCAAATGACAGCGCTTCTGGGCAGGATATGCCGTTAGCATTGCATCAGCAAGTCAGCAAATTACTGGAAAAATACAGAATGCAGCCGACCGATGTCGTGCGCATGAAACCGTGGCTGCTGGCAACCGTGCTGACGACGGAAGAATATGCGCGCCATGGCTTTCCCAAGGAGCAAGGCGTTGACAACTATCTGGCACGCTATGCGCAAACCCGGCATAAACCGCTGATCGGCCTGGAAAGTGTCGAATATCAGTTGTCGCTATTAGGCAACTTATCGATAGCGGACCAAAATCGGTTTTTGCAGGATACCGTAGACGATTTGCGTGACCCTGTCCGCGCCCGTAAAGCGCTGCAATTAGTCACCTTATGGCGCAGCGGCGACCTGCAAGGCCTCGAAAAACTGTTGAAAGAGATGACCAGCGACGACACTTTCACGGGCAAATTCATTCAGCGTGCGTTACTAGACGGACGTAATCCGGCGCTGGCCGATGCGATCGAAAAACTGCTGACCACCGGCGAAGCCAACGAAACTACATTTTCCGGCATCGGCATGCTGCATTTGGTCGGTGCCAACAGCGTGCAGACCTTGTTACGGCAACGCGGCTACAGCGTGCATCGCATTTATTGATCCCGCCACTCGCTGAAAACCCAACAAAACCATAGAAATGAAGCACGCATGCGTCTGTACCCTCAGACGCACTGCTCTTTTGCGATCACAAAATTCGCTTTTAAAAGATCTTTTTAATAACAAAAAGATAGGTACGTGCACTATAAATGTTCTAAAGGATAAAGATGCCGGGAATTTCATCAGCAAGCACACAACTTACAGCCATTAGTCAGCCCCAAGCATTTCCGACCGCCCAAGATAGCGCCAAAGATAGTGTCATTAAAAGGCGATTAAAATCTGCGGCACTCACATCGGATCAATTACAACCACGTTGTGAACCCGGACCTGATCACCTCGCTGGCGTAAATACCTTAATAACGGGCTTCAAGAGCGTATTTGCTTTGGCTGGCGGCGGCTTTTATCAGACCGAATTCGCCGCAGCCGAAAATCATCTAAAACTTCTTCCTGCTTTCAATACAGCGTCGGCCATCTCGACCGATCCTTCCAAACCAGCATTAAAGGAAGAAGAAACAAAAATCCTGATGCGTCAAATCGGCAAAATTCTGGATGAAATCAAAGCCGCGGCAAGTGACGGATTGAAAATACGCTTGTTGCGAGATCTTATCTCGCTGGTGGTAAGCGCTTCCATGGTCGCCGTGATTGTCAATGGCTTGTCTGAGGACGACCCGGCCAGCGGATTCCAGACCGCCAATGGGCCACTGCGCTCGCCCGTTGGCGATTGGGCGCTGATCGGCGTCGAAGGTTTGAAGACGCCGCTCACACTGGGCCTTAGCTATGGAACGTTAAAGCGACAGCATATGGCCGATGAGATGGAAAAACGCCTGACCATCTACGTTAACGCTGTCAAAGAATATCTTCAGGATCCAGCGCTAATCAAGAATACCTCAGCATGGAATAGCGTTTTTTACTTTGGGCTGCAATGCGTGGAAAAATTGCGGGATTTTTCAACGATTTTTACCGTCCTCAATACAGTCATCCCTGCCGGCAGACTAACGCTATTTGCTGCGGAAGCGCTGGGCGCAAAAGACGCGGCTTCGTCATATCGTGGTTTCCTACGATTGCTGGGAAATATATCAGACAGCACGCGCGCGATCAGCAGCGCCATGGGCGTTGCAGCACGCACCGCCATAATCGGCCAAGGGATGGACAATATAAAATCGAACGCTGAAATGCTTTTTGAAAAATACAAAGACTGCGGCCCCGAGCATCCCCACGTACTGGGATTAAAGCGAATAAATCTGGCTTTTTCCTTTTGCACGACGCCATTGCTTGCGCAGATTATGGCTCCCGACGGATGGACTGCCGATTTTGTCAGGGAGGATAATTTAACGTCACGAGAAGCGTTAGAGGCATTTTTAACAGAACGGAAGATCACATTTAACGTAGCCGACGATGGCTTATTAACTAACAAAGCAGCAGAAAACGCATTTGGGCAACAATTTCAGAACGGTAAATTTGAAAATACCGTCAATTTGTCGATACGCGCGCCCTACCGACTATGGCTTATAGTGCAAGAATTGCTGGGGCGACCGTGGGAATCGTTTGGGACTTGGTTACAGCGCACAGAAAATGTGCCACCCGTTATGCTTCAAAGTGTGAACGTTATTGAGATGAATACGCGCACCTAATCCGCAGCGGATATGCAGTTTTCCCGGGCTGCATATCCCTGCGCTAGCGATGTCGTCCATCACTTTTTTATGTGCAATGATTGCAAAACCTTAGTTTCAACAATACCTGCAAAATCAGACACTATTTATGCGTGCAGCCGAGATCAGAACCAGCAAATCACGCGGCCACAGACGAAAAAATGATTGAAAAAATCGTCGCAGAATGGCGACAAAAATCCTCCTATACCGTGCTAGATACCGCATTCGAGGCTGGTCAGCAATTCCTCGCAATCTGGCAGGCCTGGCGCGACGACGCTGCACGACCACAGCAATTACACTATCTGGCGTGGCTACCGACGGGTTTATCCATTGCAGAGATGGCCCAGAAACAGTCAGAATGGGCCGAATTGTCCGAGGCGCTGTTGGCGGTCTGGCCTGTTGCAGTGCCGGGATTTCATCGCATTTATCTGGACCAAAACCAGATCGTGCTGACGCTGATGATCGGCGACAGCGCTAAATGCGTGCAACAAATTGATGCCCGCATCGATGCTTTTTATCTGTCAGCGCAAGACTGGCCATTATCGCTATGGACGCGCTTGGGACGACTGGCTAAAGCCCAAGCAATATTGCGTATGCCGATGTCCAGCGACAGCCAGCAAAAAATGGTGGAAAACGCTGGATTTGTGTTTGAAAATACGCCCGGTGCTGCAGTAAAAAATGCCTGTTTTTGTCCACGATGGCGAATTACAACGCCCCGCACACAACCTCCGCCAGTCCAGCGTCACGCCATCATTCTTGGTGCGGGATTGGCAGGCGCGGCTGCATGTCAACGGCTGGCCTTACGCGGCTGGAAAGTAACGTTAATTGAACGCCATGCCAATATCGCACAAGAAGCGTCCGGCAATCTGGCAGGCATCTTTATGCCGCTTTTATCCAGAGATGACAATCCCACCTCGCGCCTCAGCCGCAACGCATATTTATTCGCACGGCATGTCTGGCAAAGTCTGGGCGGCATTGGCAACGGTTTTTCCGGTGCCGCTTGCGGCGTGCTCCAGATAGCCCGCGATGCCGCCCATGCAGAAGCCCAGCAAAATTTGTCGCAACAAACAGATTTCCCCGCCGAATACGCACAATGGCTGGCGCAACCGGCGGCCAGCGCATTATTGGGAGCGCCCGTCAGCGGCGGTGGCTGGTTATTCCCCGGCGGCGGCTGGGTCCATCCACAGAGTTTGTGCCGCGCCATGCTGCAAGCCTGCGGTTCGCAGTTGCAAACCCACTTTAATGTCAGCGCCAGCACACTCATAAAAATGGCCGATAGCTGGCAGGTTTGCGATGAAAACGGTGCTGAGATTGCCACTGCGCCGGTGGTCATTCTGGCAAACGGCATGGGCGCGCTGTCTTTTCCACAAACCTGCGACTTGCCGCTGACCGCGATTCGGGGTCAGGTCACGTATCTCGATGCAGAAAGCGCTCCGGCGATCATGCCGGTACTGTGCGGCGATGGTTATCTGACGCCAGCGATAAATGGTCTATGCAGTATCGGCGCGACCTATGACAACGATGCCGAAACGGCCTTACGCCAAAGCAGTCAGGACGAAAATCTGGCGCGTTTGCACCAAATCCTGCCCGACTGGACTGCCGATGTAACCGTATTGCCGTTGACTGGTCGAGTAGGTTTTCGTTGCGTGGCGACCGACCGTCTGCCGCTGGTCGGCGCGCTGCCCGATACGACGGCAACATCGCCACTCCGCGAACCGCAATTGAAAGATATCCCGCGCTTGCCAGGGCTATACGGTTTGCTGGGCTATGCGTCACGCGGATTGATCTGGGCACCGTTGGCAGCAGAACTGCTGGCCGCAGAATTGAATGACGAGCCGTTACCGATAGAAGCAGAGCTAGCCGCAGCGCTAGACCCGGCGCGCTTTATCTTAAAAGCGCAACGGCGTACTAAGCCGTAAAAATGGCGAAAAAAAGAGCACCCGAAGGCGCCCTGAAATACTGACATGCGGACCATGCCAGACCAACTTTTATCTTTCCCAACCGCGCTCACGGAAGCGCCAGTCGCCACGATCACCGCGCTCCCAGCGTGGTTCGTAATAACGATAGCCGGGGCGCGCACGGATGTAATGACCGCCAACCCAGACGTGCCGCCGTCCGTTCCAGCGCCAGAAACCCGGAGCCCAGACAAAACCGCCTCTTGGTGGAGGAATCACCTCATAGCGAGGGGGAGGAGGTGCAACGCCGACACCCACCACAACCTGTGCTTGCGCCTCCGATATTGGGGCCAGCAATCCTGCACTGATTGAGAGCAGGCTAACGCAAATAATCGCCTTGAATTTCATGGAAAATCTCCTTTGAATTGAGTATGTCCTGACAAGTAATATAGGCCAAAGAATCGCTATTAACTGTAATTTTGTGTTTCCAATTTGATCTAATAACGGGTTTTACGGTCTTTTTGACACAGTTTGAAACACCTCTTATTTGTGGCCGATTCGCCACCGCTGCCCAACGAACACTGACACGACCGCAAAACTCAGAATGCGTCGGAATCTGCGGTGCCCTAAGGTAAAATGGCGTCCAGCGAGCCGTTGCCGCGCATAAGCGTCTCTGCCTTGTGCGCGCATTGCAACGGCGCCAACAATTATCAAGATTTTTACCGGAACACCCATGTTGCGATTGAACGAAATTCAACTCCCGCTCGACCATTCTGAAGACGCGCTGCACGGCGCGATTCTGGAGCGGCTCGGGATCAAACCTGAAGCTCTGCTTGGCTTCACGATTTTTCGACGGAGTTATGACGCCCGCAAGAAAAATGCAGTCACGCTGACCTATACCGTTGATGTCGACGTAAAAGACGAAGCGACCATCCAGCAACGTCTGAAGGCGCATAAGCATGTAACGGCCACGCCGGATATGCAGTACAAATTTGTCGCGCACGCCAACGGCACCGAAAAATCGCGCCCGGTCGTCATTGGCACCGGCCCTTGCGGCCTGTTTGCGGCATTGATTCTGGCGCAAATGGGATTTAAGCCGATTATTCTGGAACGCGGCAAGGCAGTGCGTGAACGTACCAAAGATACTTGGGGACTATGGCGCAAACGTGAATTAGCACCGGAATCGAATGTCCAGTTCGGCGAAGGCGGCGCAGGGACTTTTTCTGATGGCAAACTGTGGACGCAGATTAAAGACCCTAAACATTACGGCCGCAAAGTCCTGACCGAATTCGTGCTGGCCGACGCGCCGGAAGAAATTATGTACGTCAGCAAACCGCATATCGGCACTTTCCGTCTGGTAAAGATGGTCGAAAAAATGCGGGCGTCGATTGAAGCGTTGGGCGGCGAATTCCGCTTCGAGCAAAAAGTCCAGGATCTGGATATTGAGAATGGTCAAATCCGCGCAGTCATACTCGCCAGCGGAGAAGCCATCGTCAGCGATCACGTGGTGCTGGCGATCGGTCATAGCGCGCGCGATACGTTTCGCATGTTGTTTGACCGTGGCGTGTATGTCGAAGCAAAACCGTTTTCGGTCGGCTTTCGGATTGAGCATCCCCAATCCCTGATCGACAAATGTCGATTTGGCCCCAGCGCCGGGCATCCAATACTCGGCGCAGCGGATTACAAACTAGTCCATCACTGCGCCAATGGCCGTGCGGTCTATAGTTTTTGCATGTGCCCGGGCGGTACTGTGGTCGCTGCGACATCCGAGCCGGGACGCGTCGTCACCAACGGCATGAGCCAGTATTCACGTAATGAACGCAACGCCAACAGTGGCATCGTCGTCGGCATTACGCCCGCCGATTATCCTGGCCATCCGCTCGCAGGCATCGCGCTGCAAGAACATTGGGAATCACGCGCCTACGAACTCGGCGGCAGTAATTACGATGCACCGGGGCAACTGGTCGGCGATTTTCTGGCTAAACGCGCTTCCACCGCTTTCGGCAGCGTGCAACCATCGTATAAACCCGGCGTACATTTAGGCGATTTGAGTACGGCGCTGCCCGACTATGCAATCACCGCCATGCGCGAAGCTTTACCTGCCTTTGACAAGCAAATCCGCGGCTTTGCGATGGCCGATGCGGTATTGACCGGCGTTGAAACCCGGACATCCTCGCCGGTTCGGATTAAACGTCACGACGATAGTTTGCAAAGTCTGAATACAGTTGGCTTGTTCCCTGCTGGCGAGGGAGCCGGTTACGCTGGCGGCATTATGTCAGCAGCAATCGACGGCATCCGCGTGGCAGAGGCGGTCGCGCTGAGCATGGCGAAATAACCACCTCAAACGTATCGTAGTCGCTGCGTCCGCGCCAGAAATCATCGCTTCGCGGACGCAGCAGCATCAATTTTCTAAGTTCCCCACCACCGCGCACAACATGCTGATCGCGCCCATATTGATGCCGTCGATCGGGATCGTGACTTGCTCATCGTCATGCTGCGTGCCGATGATGTACAGCAATGGTAAAAAGTGTTCTGCGGTCGGCACGGACAACTTTCCGTCCTCGCCCAAAGCAGCGTAATTCACCACTTTTTGATGATCACCGCTTAATAAACTTTCCCGAATCGTGGTGTTAAAGCGCTCTGCCCAGCCATGCGCAGGCGCATTTGGGTCCCAATTCATCAGGCGCAAGTTATGCACGACATCGCCGCTTCCGATAATCACGACACCCTGATCGCGCAATGCCGCTAATTTCCGGCCCAACTCAAAATGAAATTGCGGCCCTTGCGTGGCGTCAATACTCAACTGAATTACCGGAATATCGGCATGCGGCAGTGCCTTCACCAACACCGACCATGTCCCGTGATCAAAGCCCCAGGATTGATCCATCTCGACGGCCATAGGCGCCAGCAAATCTCGTATCTGGGCAGCCAATGCCGGATCGCCCGCAGCCGGATATTGCATATCAAACAAGGCCTGCGGAAACCCACCAAAATCATGAATCGTCTTGGGCTGCGGCATCGCGGTAACGGCTGTGCCACGCGTATACCAATGCGCCGAGATAGACAAAATAGCACGCGGCTTCAGCGCAGTTACCTTGGCGCCTAATTGCTCCCAGGCTTGGGTGAAACGGTTGTCTTGTATTGCGTTCATCGGGCTGCCGTGGCCGAAAAATATTGCTGGCATGCGACGCGGAATAAGGGTGCTCATGGCGTTTTCTCCACTAAAAATAATGACTATATAGCTAGCGTGGTGGCGCAAATTTGCCCCCGCTTTAATGACTACTATATATTTTTCCACTTGAAAGAAAAATAGGCTTCGTAGAAAATGATCATTCCGGATTCCAAAACAATAAGGCGCGAAGATGAATTTATTTGAAGCGATGAAGATCTTTGTCAAAGTCGCCGATTGCGGCAGTTTGTCGGGCGCGGCACGGGCGCTGGAGTTGTCTAATCCCTCCGTCACACGGCATATTGCCGACCTTGAAGCGCACTTGCATGCGCGCCTGCTCAACCGCAGTACGCGCCGGATTAGTCTGACCGATACCGGCGCCGCCTATCTGGAGCGGTGCCGTCAGGTATTACTGGATCTGGACGAAGCAGCCATGACCGCCAGCAACAGCGCCACCAACCCAAGCGGCGTATTGCGTATCAACGTGCCGGTGTCGTTTTCAGTGAATCATCTGGGCCGCGTGTTGCCGTTATATGCCGAGCGTTATCCGAATGTTGCGCTGGATGTGTCGTTATCGGATCGCGTGGTCGACCTGGTGGATGAGGGTTTCGATCTGGCGATTCGGATCGGCAAGCTACAAGGCCAGAGTCTGGTCGCCCGCAAGATCGCCCCGGCGCGGATTTTGTTGTGCGCCGCGCCGGCATATCTGGCAAAAAATGGCGTTCCAGAACATCCGGCCGATTTGGAAAGTCATGTTTGTCTGAGTTATGCCTACTCAACACCACGCGATGAATGGCGCTTTTTACGTGACGGAAAAACGGTCACAACACGCGTCAAAGGCGGACTTCACACCAACAACGGCGATCTGCTGCGGGAAGCCGCATTAGCAGGGATGGGGATTATCCTACAACCGTCATTCATAGTTGGCGACGATGTCCGCGCCGGAAGACTGACCACTTTGTTGCCCGAATATCATAGCGAGACGCTGTCGATCTACGCGGTATACCCCAGCCGCCAGCATTTGTCGGCCAAAGTCCGGACCTTTGTCGATTTTCTAGCCGAGCAGTTCGGTGATGCGCCGTACTGGGATCGTGATTTACCGGCGGGATAACTCGCCCATCAAAGCTGTCGCAAAAATAAAAATGCCGCCTGGCGAGAAGCCAGGCGGCATTTTTGTCTTACCGAGCCCTGATCCAGACGGGCTCGTTTATTCTATAAATTACTTCTTAGTGCGGACTTTGTCAGCAGTTTGTGCGAACTGAGTTGCTGCATTATTCACATTGGCTTCCAATGTTTCTACTGCTTGCTTAGCTGTCTTAGTCAGTTGCTCGTAACCAGCGTTAGCGTTACCGATGACCGATTTCAGAATAGCGATGGCGTTTTCTGAACCAGCTGGTGCATTTTTGCTGACTTCGTCGATCAGCGCATTGATACGGCGGCTAGTTTCAGCGATTTGAACTTCAGCAGCTTTAGTCAATTCAGCTTGTGTACCAGTAGCGATACCTTGCAGGTGACGGCCATAAGCGGCTGCCTTGTCTGCGTTTGGCTTAGCTTGGGCTGAAGCGATAGCGGCGAAATCTTGTGCATCTTTTGCGCCGAGCAATTGCTTGGCAGACGCGCTGGACTCTTCCATTGATGCTTTAGCAGCGCTCATGTTCAGTTCGATGACTTTTTCAACGCCTTCAAAGGCTTTGGTTGTCAGTGTGTTCAGCAATGCTAATTGCGCTTCGAAATGGGCTTTGGTGGCTGCGGAAAACTGCTCTTGAAATGAAAACATGGTCTTCTCCTAATTTATAAGATGCTTCAACAAACGGTCAGCCACCAAATGGTGCGCTGCAACAAATCCTATTTTACAGACACAAATCACTACGTCAAGAATTATTGTGCGATGCAACAAATTTGTCTTACGATTTAACAATTGCCCCGGCGCAGTGTATTGATCTTACAACGCGCTGATTAATTAGCAAGCGCGCATATTTTTCTTACCGCTACCGTTTTCTTCTTGCCGCTTAGGCAGCCGTGATAGACCGCAATGCTGTTCTCGAAATAGGCCTGTGCTTGTTTGATTGGCAGTTTCGCCAAGTGTTCCGCCGTCTTTCGGCTGACCTGGAAATGTTGATAGTCAATCGGCTGACGCCAATGTCCGCCCCAAATCGGGAAGCCATGCTCTGCAAAAATCGCGACGATCTGATCGTCAACCATGCCTGCGCGATGCGGCAAACGCGATATAAACGGCTTGCCATCTTCGGGACTTACCGCAATCGCGCCGTTGGCAGTCCGACGTAAATAAGGGTTTTGCACAGGATTAATATCGATTGCCAAACCGTAAGCGTGCAAAGAAGGCGCGCCGCCACCGGTAATCGGACGATCATTAAAAGCGGAACTATTATTGTCAGCCATCGCCAGCGCGTCATCGCCATGATAGTGATTCATCAACTTTGCACGGGCCAATGGCACGCGACGCGCTAGCAATAACTTAAAGATAGTCTGCACTTGCGGCGCAACGGCAGCCATCACCATGATTTCACCGTCATCATGCCGTTGACCTTCGAAATCCACAAACGCAAAGCGCACCACCTGCAATTGCGCGCACCCGACCGGCGCACCGGACTGCATCACATGCGTCGCTTTAAGCTGCGCGCACTGTGCGCTGTCGAGCACAGTCGGAGCGGCCGAAATTGCGGTTGCAGCCGCACTACTGTTTCCATTGGCAAATAGCAACAATGGCAACAATAACAACCGCAACCGCGCTTGCATCCAGTTAACACCAATCAAGCAACGACCTCAGTCAAATCGTGAATGACCAATCCGGCATCGGTTTTACCAAACATGGCAATGTTGGCCCGTTCTATCGCCTGCATTGCATCCTGATAACCCTGTTCCCAGCGCCACTGTACCGAACCACGCGAAAAGTTAACATCTTTCGATGCCATGTTCCAGTCGTGACCGGCATAACGCAACCGTATTAAGTGAATAGTACTGTCGTCGGCCAAACCAGCAAATTCCTTCAGCTCAGATTTACTCCGCTCCTCCGGTGGCAATTTGTCGTACAGCGCCCGTGCAGTGCGTCGTAATTGATGCGTACGCAGATAGTTTTCAATATGGCGCTGCGAACGCGAGGCAAACGTGACGTCTTTCTGACGCGTCTGCACTTCGTCGAGCGTGCGCGGCTCTTCGCCCTCTGCGCTCCACAGATCGACCATCAGGCAAATCGTATCGACGCGGGGTTTTTCAGCGCGGTCATCCTGATCGTCCAGCACGACTTCAAGCGGTGTATTTGAATACAAACCACCATCCCAGTACAAATCGCCATCGACGCGTACCGGCGCAAAACCGGGTGGCAACGCACCGCTAGCCATCACATGCTCAATCCCTATTTTGCGTTTATCGGAATCAAAACAGGTCAGTTCGCCAGTCGTTACTTTCATCGCGTTGACGGTCAGCCGGATGCTGTCGGGACAATTCAGAAAATCCAGATCAACCAGTTTTGCCAACGTCTCGGCCAGAGGGGAAGTGTCATAAAAACTGGCTTCTTCTGGCTCAACTGGCAAACCCATCGCAAACGGGCTCATCTGACGCGGCTTAAAAAATCCCGGTACGCCACGCAATATCGTATCCAGCGAAGTCCACCAAGTGCTGGTCTGGCGCACCGAATCCGGCACTTTATCCATTGCCACCAAATCCTTGTGCGATACCGACTCCCAAAATTCTTTCAATCGCGATAGTCGCAATTCGCGTGAATTCCCCGCAATAATCGCTGCATTAATTGCACCGATCGAGGTACCGACGACCCAGTCGGGCGTCATATCATGCTCGTGCATGGCGTGATACACGCCCGCCTGATAAGCACCAAGCGCACCGCCGCCTTGCAACACCAGCACGACACGCGGCTTGGCATCAGGTCGATCATCCTTTTTAGGTTTAGTGTCAGGGGTGGTTCTACCGCTAGCCGGGCCAGCCGCTGCTTTAGCTGGGGACAAGACAGTTGCATCTGCAGCAATTTTATTCGAGACTTTACTAGACATGTCACGCCATTCTTCGCAGTGGGAGGAGACTTATCTTACCTGACCTTCATCAACACGACGCAGCGCTGTTTTTTTCGCATAGTCCTCATCCACCTTTATTCAGGAAGCGCGCCCTCACTAATTACGAATAGAAATCATTTGCATTAGATGCTATAGTTTCCGCTCAGAAATGTGCGTCGGGCCGGTCAACGCCTCAACGCTCATACCATGTTCATCAAAGGGAGACTTTATGTTTTTGCGCACTTTCATCGCCAGCGCCATATTAGCCAGCTTCGCCGTCACCGCCGTAGCACAAGAAAAAGTGTTGAATTTGTATTCCGCACGTCACTATCAAACCGACGAAGCGCTGTACAGCAACTTCACCAAAACCACCGGCATCAAAATTAATCGCGTCGATGGTGACGATGCCGGGACCATCGCCCGCCTTAAAAGCGAAGGCAGCGCTAGTCCTGCAGATGTCATTTTGCTAGTCGACGCCGCTCGGCTATGGCGCGCGGAGAATGACGGCCTGTTCCAACCGATCGAATCCACGACATTAGAAACCCGCATCCCCGCCAATCTGCGCGGCAAAGATACCGGCAAGGGCTCGGAATGGTTCGGCTTATCGACCCGCGCACGCGTAATTGTGTATAACAAGGAACATGTTCAGCCAACCGATGTAGATACCTATGAAGCGTTGGCCGATCCAAAAAACAAGGGCAAACTCTGCACACGCAGCGGCGCGCATCCTTACAATGTTTCGCTATTTGGTGCCTTGCTAGAACATCTGGGCGAGCCTAAAACCGAAGCGCTGTTAAAAGGCTATGTCGCCAATCTTGCCCGTTCGCCAGTCGGCGGCGATACCGATCAGATCAAAGCCGTCAGTTCCGGTGAATGCGGCATTGCGATTTCAAATTCTTATTACGTTGCGCGTCTGATGAAATCCACCAAGCCAGAAGACATAGCATTGATGAAAAAAGTTGCTGTAGTCTGGCCTAACCAAAAATCCTTCGGCGCGCATGTCAATATCGCCGGAGCCGGTGTCGCCAAATACGCACCGCACCGTGCCGAAGCAGTTAAATTTCTCGAATATTTAGCCAGCGACGATGCGCAACGTTACTTTGCAGAAGGCAATAATGAATGGCCAGCCGTAAAAGGCGTCAAAACCGAAAACGCGGCGCTAGATGCACTGGGAACGTTCAAACCAGAAATCATCGATGTCTCCGCCGTCGGTCGCAATCAACAAAAAGTATTACAGATGCTGGACAAGGTTGGTTATAAGTAATTAGCGCATTTACTCAGGCCGTCGCGCAAAAAAATCGGGCTGGTGAAATAATCACCAGCCCGATTTTTGTTTCGATGCTGCGTCCGATAATACAGAACGTGTCTCAAGTTGGTCTTATTAAACGCAACGAGAATTAAACTTAACGAGATCTGACCGTCACAATGCCACCATCCTGGATGCCCTTTTCCACAAAACCAACACGACATTATTTCTTCTTAATCATATAAATCGCCAACCCAATCACCACCACCACGCTTACTTCCAAGCCAACCACGATATAGTTCGTCAACATTTGTGCCTCCTCAATCTTGTCATAAATTAATCAAACTGTTGGAAATGTCACCACGTGACTAACATCAAGGCGGATGCCGATCCATTCATCGATCGCATGATCGTGATGCGAGGGCACCAACGCCAGCAATTCCTGTCCATCCAGTAGTTTCAGCGTGTATAAAAAATCCGCGCCACGGAAAGTTTTTCGGACGACGCGTGCTTTGAAATGTGAATCATCGTCATGCACGATATCGTCGGAACGCAACAGCACATCAAACCCACGCGGAGCGCTGTCCGGCGACGCGCCCGCATGCGCCAAAACCCCATTAACATCATGCAAATTGCCCAGTGCGGTGGCGACCATCATGCCGGCGTCAGTCTGCACCAGCGCACCCGGCACAAACACACCGTGACCAATAAAATCGGCAACAAAACGACTGGTGGGACGATGATACAACTGATACGGCGCGGCCCACTGCTCCAGATGCCCGGCCTGCATTACGCCGACTACGTCACCAATGGCGAACGCTTCCAGTTGATCATGCGTCACCATCAACGCGGTGATATGCGCTTGCTTCAGAATCTCGCGAACATCGTGCGCTAGTCGTTCGCGTAATTCAACATCGAGACTGGAAAAAGGCTCGTCAAGCAACAATAAACGCGGTTGCGGCGCCAATGCCCGCGCCACTGCGACGCGCTGTTGTTGACCGCCGGACAATTGATGCGGGTATTTTTCATGCGCACCATCTAGCCCTACTAGCGCCAGCATTTCATCGACACGTTGACGTACTTGCTGACGCGGCATGTCACGCAGGCCAAATCCGATATTCGCGGCGATATTCAAATGCGGGAATAAAGCGAAATCCTGAAACACCATACCGATCCGGCGCTGTTCTGCCGCGATCCGCACATTCGGGCCATCCAGCAACGTACCGTCTAGCAGAATACGCCCGCTCTGCGGCTGTTCAAGCCCGGCAATCGCTCGCAATAATGTTGTTTTACCACTGCCGGATGGACCAATCAATACGCCTAATTGACCGGCGGCTAATTGTAACGATACGTCATTCACCGCTGGCGCAGAGGCCTTCGGATAACGCGCAGAGATGTGTTGAAGATCGAGAAACATTCGGCAGTTGCTGTGAAGCTGGTTACAATTCTGGTTGATCGAAAAAATCTATCGACGCTATCGGCCTGTCTTGAACCCAATCGGCAAAGATCAGAAAGCCCAATAAAGCCCGTTAGTGTAGCGTAATCCCACCCATTTCTGACTTGCCTCCATGCTCTTCATCGGTTTAATCGCCCTGCTGATTGCCCTACCCATCCTCGGCATCGCGGCCGCCTGGCTTAACCTCGACGCGCACGCCGTTGACGTATTGATGCAGCAAATGCACACGGTCTTGCCGGGCTATCTAGCGACCTCGGCATGGCTGGCAATCGCCGTCACCATTGGCGTGGTGCTGGTGGGCGCAGCAACGGCTGTCACGGTGAGTTTGTTCGAATTTCGCGGACGGCGTTTTCTGGAATGGGCTTTGCTGCTGCCGATGGCGATGCCAGCCTATGTCTCGGCCTATGCCTATACCGACTTTCTGCAATATAGCGGGCTAGTGCAAACCAGTCTCAGAAACGTCATTCCCGGCATGCGATTGCCGGAAATACGTAATCTGTCGGGCGCGATTTTTCTGTTCATTTTTACACTTTATCCGTACACCTATTTACTGGCCCGCAGCGCCCTGAATGAGCGCGGCTTGCATTTGATGGAGGCGGCACGCCTGCTCGGCACACCGCTGGCTGCCAGAATTCGCCGCGTTGCGTTGCCGCTGGCGCGCCCTGCGCTGATGGCAGGCGCGGCGCTGGCGTTGATGGAAACACTGGCTGACTATGGCGTCAGCGCGTATTTCGGCCTCACTACTTTTACCACCGGGATTTATAAAGCGTGGATGGTGATGGATGACCGTATCGCCGCTGCACAGCTGGCGTCGGTGTTACTCGGCATCGTGGCGGTATTACTTTGGGTAGAACGCCAAGGCCAGAAAAAACTGCGCTTTTCCAGTGTCCGCGGGCAGCGTGGTGACGGATCGGAGTCGCGCCTGGAGCCGTTGCGCGGCATGCATCGTAACGTGGCGTGGCTAGTCTGCGGCCTGCCCATATTTCTCGGATTCGTGCTGCCTGTGCTTATTTTATTGCAACTGATGTGGGCCGAATTCGGGCACAACGCTGCGGCGAATAATGCTACCAATGGCGATAGCGATTTTGGTAGCGTGTCTTTCGACTTACTGCGCTATGCAGGTTGGGCCTGGAACAGCTTCCGCTTCGGCACCATCGCCGCCTGTCTGGCGGTGGCCTTGGCGCTGGCGCTGAGTTTTGCCCAGCGTTCGCACGGCTTGCCGCGCTTCAAAGCCATGCTGCTGCGCTTTATCACGCACGTGGCGTCGATGGGCTATGCGATCCCCGGTTCGGTGATCGCGGTCGGCATCCTGCTGCCCATCGCGTGGCTGCAAGTGATCGCGCCGCATAACACCATCGGCATCTGGCTGACCGCGACTTCGCTCGGGATTGTGTACGCGTATCTGGTCCGCTTCAGTGCGGTTGCGGTGCAATCAATCGATGCCGGTTACGCCAGAATTCCCACCAGTTACGACGAGGCTGCACGCACCTTGAGCAGCAGTCGCTGGCGCATTGCCAGTCGCTTACACGCGCCGTTGCTTTGGCGCTCGATGGCGACCGCGTTTCTGATGGTCTTTGTCGACGTGGTCAAAGAATTGCCCGCGACGCTTTTACTGCGCCCGTTTAATACTGACACGCTGGCCGTCATCGCCCATAACCTTGCCCGAGACGAACGGCTAGGCGAAGCCGCATTACCCGCCCTGACCATCGTCGCAGTCGGTTTGATTCCCGTGTTGTTAGTCACCCGCGCCCTAAGTCGACGCTGAGCGGCCACCGTTTTAGGTGCCAAATTGCCGATAAATTATGGCAAGTTAGCTGTCGTGACAATGCCGGGTGTTAATACGATTTTCCGACATTCATCTTCTTTTCTATCGAACATCCGATAACCTTGCGCTGCACTTTCCAACGAAAGTCGGTGCGAGATAATGGCTTCCGGCGCTAACTTTCCCTCCTCGATATATTCGAGCAGTTCAGGCATATAACGCTGCACATGCGTTTGTCCGGCTTTAAAAGTGATGCCCTTCTCAAACGCATCCCCAAACAAAAATCCATGAATAAATCCAGCATACACACCCGGCACGCTAACTATCCCACCGCGCCGGACTGCTGCAATCGCCTGCCGTAGCGCTGCTCCGCTGCTGCCTTCCATTTTTAGCGTGGTCATGACGGTTTCCAGCGTGCTGCCTTTGGCTTCAAACCCCACCGCATCAATCACGGCGTCAACTCCTCGGCATCCGGTGTTTTGAATGATAAATTCAGCCGCGTCCACCTCATCGAAATTGATCGGGATAACGCCATAGTGCTGACGGGCAAACTCCAGCCGATAAGGATGATGGTCGATCATAAATATCTTTTCCGCGCCCAGCATTTGCGAGCAGGCGGCTGCCATTTGTCCGACCGGGCCAGCGCCAAAAATAGCCACGCTGGAGCCTTGCTTTACCTCTGCATTCAATACCGCCTGATAGCCGGTCGGCAAAATATCGCTGAGAAAAAGTACTTTCTCATCGGCAAGTGTATTGGGGATTTTGATAGGACCGACGTTGGCCTTCGGCACGCGGACGTATTCCGCCTGACCGCCGGGAACGCCGCCGTAAAAATGACTAAAACCAAACAATGCCGCCCCTGGGCGCAGGCTTTTTTTGTTCATGATCGTGCCGCGATCGGGATTGGTTGTTTCGCAAGCGGAAAATAGACGCATATCGCAGAAAAAACAACTTCCGCAGGCGATCACGAAAGGGACGACAACGCGGTCGCCCTTTTGCAAGGCGGCGACGCCGTTTCCTGCCTCCACCACTTCGCCCATGAATTCGTGGCCCATGATATCGCCCTCTTTCATGCCCGGGACTTTGCCGCGATACAGGTGCAGATCCGATCCGCAAATCGCGGTGGCGGTGACTTTTAAGATAATGTCATCTGACTCCTGCAAGACGGGGTCCGGGACGGTATCGACTTTTACATCGTGGGCGGAGTGAAATACAAGGGCGCGCATTGTTGATCTCCTAGAGGAATTGGAGGAAATAGCGGTGAATTGGATGGGTTGCTGGCAGAAGTCTGCGAGATTGAAGAAAAATCACAGTAGCAGAAGAGGGCTATGAAAGTAGATCAGGGATTCGCTGGAATCGCCGTAGGAGAAGACCGACAAGTGGGGGAGTCGCTGTAACAAAACCTTTGCGGCTCTCCAACACGCGTAAAATTGCCTCCAATTGTGCAATTCCGCCATCCTTACCGGCCCCGCCCTCATGACTATCCTGCTGTCTACCCTCAATGCCCGCTATTCCCACGCCTCACTCGGTTTGCGCTATCTGCAAGCCAACATGGGCGATCTGCGCGGCGACACCCAGCTGCATGAGTTCGTGATTGGTGCAAAAACCACCGATATCGTCGAAAAGTTATTGGCGCACAAGGCCACCGATGGCAGCACTACCATCGTCGGCTTCGGCGTGTATATCTGGAATATCGAAGAGACCACCAAAGTCGTTGCCATGCTGAAATGCATCGCGCCCGAAATCGTCATCGTACTAGGCGGCCCGGAAGTGTCCTATGAGTCCGAGCAGCAACAAATCGTTAAACTAGCCGATTATCTGGTCACTGGCTGGGGCGACGTCACGTTTCCCGATCTCTGCCGCCAAATCATCAATGGCCCTAAACCGTTAATGAAAACCCACATCGGCATCCAACCGCCGATGCAAGACATCACACTGCCTTACTCGTTATATAGCGATCACGATATTGCCCATCGCACGTTGTACGTCGAGGCCTCACGCGGCTGTCCGTTCAAGTGTGAATTCTGCTTGTCGGCGCTGGACAAAACAGCGTGGCCGTTCGGTCTGGACACATTTTTGGCGGAGTTAGAATCCCTGCATGCGCGCGGTGCGCGGTTGTTCAAATTCGTCGACCGCACCTTTAATCTGAACGTCAAAACCAGTCTGAATATCCTGCAATTTTTTCTCGATAAACTGGCTGCGCATCCCGACGATCCGGTGTTCGCCCACTTTGAATTGGTCCCAGATCATTTGCCCGATGCTTTAAAAGAAGCCATCACTAAATTCCCGCCGGGCGCGTTGCAATTTGAAATCGGGATTCAGAGTTTTAATCCCGCAGTACAAGCGCTGGTCAGCCGCAAACAAAATAACCAAAAAGCCGCCGATAACATCCGCTGGCTGATCGAGAAATCGCATGCGCATTTACACGTCGATCTGATCGCCGGTTTGCCCGGTGAAGATGTAGAGAGTTTCGCCCAAGGCTTCGATAAATTGGTGGCGCTGGAACCACACGAAATCCAGTTCGGCATCCTGAAACGCTTACGCGGCACACCAATTATTCGCCATACGCAGACCTTTGGGCTGATCTTTGATCCGCATCCGCCCTACACAATTCTGGCGACTAATCTAATCGATTTCGCCACCATGCAGCGGCTGGTAAGGTTTTCTCGCTACTGGGATTTGGTCGCCAATTCCGGCCGGTTCGCCCACACCTTGCCGCTTATTTTGGGTGCAACGCCGTTCTTCAGCTTCATGGCATTTTCGGATTGGCTCTATGGCAAAACCGATGCCACCCACCGGATCGCGATGGACCGGCTGGCAGGATTGGTGGGACAGTGGTTGCGCTTGCAGGGAATGACCGACGCCAGCGTCAATGCGGTGCTGAGCACGGATTACGCCGGACAGCCGCCGAAATTGCCGAATACACCAAAGCCGGTGATCGCCGCAGAACATGCGCCGATAGTCGCACCGCAACGACAAGCGCGGCACTTAACGGCTTAATTGGGGCGTGAATTAGCGCTGATGCGCTAATTTTGACGATCAGGCAGGGCGTTGAGTGCGCCAAATAGCGATCAACTGTTGTGATGCCACGTCGATGGCCTCTAGCGATACACTGCTAAGTTGATTAAAAATCATCAATGCGTAGACGCTTGCTAACGAATTAACTTCAGGCGATAAAGCGCACTCCTCGCCTATCGCGGGCCGTTGCAAACGCCAATAATTAATGGCTTCTTCGAGTTCCGGCAATGAAATATTCATGGCTGTATTGTACCCGTGGTACGCGTGAATTTTTATACTTTGTCAAGTTTCAAAAACCGCCACTTTTGGCGTCGCCAACGGCCGTATCGCGCCTTAAAACACGACACCAGCAACCAAAATAATATTCGCAAACGGTGTACATTCGCCAGTCCGGATGATCGCTTTTGCGCCTTGCGTCAGTTGCTTAAAGTCTTCATGCGACATTTCCCGCTTGCCGGGCAAGTCGAAAGCCGACATCTGCGCGGCCAATAGCGGACTGCGAAGCGCTAACGCATCTGCCACGATATGCTGTTCGACCTGCATCTCTGTCAATACCGTCTTCAAAGTCTCAATAAAACCCGGCACGCCGTGCGTCAACGCAAGGTCGATTAATTTAACCCCGGCTGGCACTGGCAAACCAGCATCGCCGATCACGACCATATCGCCATGTCCTAAAGAGGCGATCAATTGAGACAGCGCGATGTTGAGTAAAGGCGTTTTTTTCATATGGGCTATCGTTAATTCAATCGTATTTAATCTAAAGCGATACCGGCAGCAACTCGCGCCGGTAAGGAATGGAAGTCTGCGCGCCAATCCGCGCCACGCTCAGCGCTGCAGCACGCTGACCAAAATGGATTGCGTCTTCTTCGCTATCGCCATCGGCCAGCGCGGCGACAAAACCGCCAATGAAAGTATCGCCAGCAGCGGTCGTATCTAGTGCAGTCGTCGGCTGTGCCGGAAAATGGCGGACACCACCACCGAGCGCGGCACGCACGCCTTTTGCACCTAGCGTCACCAACACATTAGCGCAGCCAAAGCCACGTAATTCGGCAATGATTGCATCAATTTCAGCATCGCTATCAAGACCGGAAGCCGCACGATTAACCAACATCGCCGCTTCAATTTCATTGGGAATAAGGTAGGTCAACTGGCCCAATAATGCGTGCGGTAAAGCCTGAGCAGGAGCCGGATTCAACACAATAATTTTCCCTAACGAATGCGCTAGTTGTATCGCATGGCACACGGTCGCCAACGGGGTTTCCAGCTGTAAAACCACTATCGTCGCCTGCGCAATTAAGTCGCGTGCAGCATCGATATGCGCCGGACTTAACGCATCGTTCGCACCGGCAGCAAGCATGATGCTGTTTTGACCGGTGGCATCGACCGAAATCGCGGCCACACCGGAAGACATGCCAGCAATCGTGCTGATATGCGTATCGTCAACACCGTCCAGGCGTAACGACGCCCGTAACTCTGTACCGAAAGCGTCGTCGCCCAGACAGCCTATCATCGCGACTTTATTGCTGCCGGTAAGGCTGGGCTTGCTCAGACGTGCGCAGGCTACTGCCTGATTTGCGCCTTTACCGCCGGGGATCGTTCGAAACTGGCCGCCTAATAGCGTCTCGCCGGGATGCGGCATGCGTGGCACGCGCATCACCAAATCCATATTAATACTGCCGATGACAACAATCATTTGCTGCTTTCTAATTGCTTTTTGAGAACGTTAATTAATTATCGTGGGCGTTTATTTTGCGGCAATGTGGCTTACGCTGGAACCTCTGACATGCAATTCCGGCGCAATAGTATGTTGTTGCAATGCCATATCCGGGCGCGCAATGCGGGCCAGCAAACAAGCCGCCGTTAGTTGCCCCAATTTACGCGTATTTTGCGCCACGCTGGTCAGCGGCGGATGGATAAATTGCGCCAGATCAATATCATCAAAACCCACCACAGCCAATGCCTGCGGTACATCAATATTGCGTTCCGCCGCAGCACGCAACGCGCCAATTGCCATCAAATCGTTACAGCAAAAAATCGCATCCGGACGTTCTTCAAGCGGCAAATCCAGCAGCTCGCAAGCCGCCGCATAGCCGCCTGCACTTGTAAAATCGCCATATACGCACATCGCTGCTGCCAACTCAGTATTAGCTTGCGCGAGCTTGTTACGCAGCCCTGCTATCCGTTCGCGGGAAATCGCAATTTCAGCCGGACCGCCGATACAGGCGATGCGTTTACGCCCCAACGCTAATAAATGTTCGGCTGCCAACGCGCCACCGGCAACGTTATCGACAGCGATTAAATCAATCGCCAGATCATCCGCCAGGTCTTTGCGGGCGCGATCCAGCAGCACGGTGGGGACTTTCATTTTGCGCAATAACTCGCCATCGGCCCGACCCAGCGTGGCAACAATCAAGCCATCGCAACGCTTGGTCAGCAGCATGTTCAGATAGTCGCGCTGCTTGGCTGGGTCATCATCGGAATTACACAAGATGACGCTATATCCGGCGGCATAACAACTGTCTTCGATTCCCCGCGCCACCTCGGAAAAATAGGGGTTGGTGTTGTTCGGAATAATCAACCCAATCGTACCGGTGGTTTTGCTTTTTAACGAGCGCGCCAATGCGCTTGGCACGTAACCCAGCGACGCCACCGCCGCGACCACCCTTTCGCGGGCGCTGTCGCTGACGGGGCGGGTCTGATTTAATACATGCGATACCGTGGTGTAAGACACTCCGGCTACGCGGGCTACTTCTTTTATGGTTGCCATCTGGGTTCACACATTCTGAAATTTTATCGATACGGCGTTTCATAGCGCATGTGCATCACTACATCGCTATTTTTCGCACCAATTTTAGCCCATCAAGCTGCACGTTCGTTACGTCTTCTATACGCATCAAATACCACCGCCGCCACAATCACGATACCGGTAATAATCCGCTTCATCGGCTCGCTGACGCCGACTTGCGCCAGTCCCGCTTCCAACACCGAGATAATCAGCACGCCGATAAAAGTGCTGATGACTGAACCGCGACCACCCATCAGACTAGTGCCGCCGATCACCACCGCTGCGATCACCTGCAACTCCATGCCGACGCCGCCGTTCGGGTCCGCTGCTTCCAGTCTGGATACCTGAAATAACGCGCCGATACCGGCCAGCAAACCCATTAATGCAAACACCATTATCTTGCTGGGACGCGGATTGATACCGGCCAATCGCATCGCTTCTTCGTTGGTGCCGATGCCGATCCAATGGCGTCCGACCACCGTTTTGGTGAGTACCAATTGCCCCGCGATCACGATCAATATCGCCGCTAAAAAGGCAGGCGATAAACCAAAAGCGATAGGAGAACTGATCGAATCGACGGCGCTGCCGATATACACGGTACGAGAATTCGTCACCTGATACGCTAGCCCGCGTGCCATTTCCAGCACACCCAACGACACAATAAACGAAGGAATCCGCCAGCCGACCGAAATTGAACCGGTCACGGCACCACATACCGTTGCGCACAAAACGCCTAATACACAGGCTGGAAACAAACCCCAGCCCCATTGCACCATCGCCGTCGACAATACAGAAGCAGCCAGCGCCAGCACCGAGCCGACCGATAAATCGATACCGCCGATAATCAAGACAAAGGTCATACCGACGGCCATCACGACCAGCGTTGGAATATCGTTTGAAAGTGTTTTAAAGGTTTCGAGCGTGAAAAAATTTTCGCTCAGCACCGAAAACAAAGCGCACATAGCCAGCAAAGCGCCGATCAGACCGACATAATTCATCAGGCCGGACATCGCATTTTTGAGAGAAGTTTTGGTCATTATGAGGTGTTAAAAGTTATGTATGCCACGGTCACGCTGGATATATTTATCCCAGCACTTACACGACGTTACGTTGAATGGGCCGTCGGCTTGGCGTCGATTGTGGCTTCGATTGCGGCGGCAACCGCTGCGTCGGAAGGCTTGGCATAGCCGCTAAAGGCAGCCTGCAAAATCGCATCCTGACTCCATGCGCCGCGAGCAAAAGTGTCGACCATATGACCGGCGCTCATGACGGCAATCCGGTCGCTGATCAACATCAATTCGCGTAGATCGCTGGACACAATGACCAGACCTTTTCCTTGCCGCGCCAACTCTGCCAACAATTGATAAATCTCAAATTTGGCACCGATATCAATGCCACGCGTCGGCTCATCAAATAGCATGATCGGACAATCGCGATACAGCCAGCGCGCAATAACGACCTTTTGCTGATTACCGCCGGATAGTTCACCGACCGCCTGCGCAGCGCTGCGGCAACGCACTTTTAAGCGTGCGATGTAATCGTCGGCCACCGCCATTTCAGCATCGGCATCCAGCCAGCCGCCGTTGCTGACGCTGTCCAATTTAGCCAGTGTCGTATTGGCGGCGATCGATTGCGAGAGCAACAACCCCTGACCTTTACGATCTTCTGTGATCATCGCCAGACCGGCGGCAATCGCCATTTTCGGCGACGTAATACTGGTTGCCGTCGTATTCTCGCCCAAAAATATCTCGCCCTGATCGGCCCGATCAGCACCAAAAATCAAGCGTAACAATTCAGTCCGGCCCGATCCAATCAAACCGGCAATACCAAGAATTTCGCCAGCGCGCACATCGAACGACGTTGGATGCACGACACCGCTGCGTCCCAGATCGCGCACACGTAACAACGGCGCGCCGAAAGTACGTTCGCCATGTTCGCGCTCGGCATCGACATTGCGCCCGACCATCAATCGCACTAAATCATCGCTGCTATAACCTTGAATCGGCGCATCGCATACCAACTCACCATCGCGCAACACGGCAATCCGATCGGCAACCCGCTTGAGTTCTTCCAGCCGATGCGAGATATAGACAATTGCCACGCCTTCGGATTGCAGTCTGGCTATCTGCAAAAATAACAATTCAACTTCGCGGTCGGTCAGCATCGCCGTCGGCTCATCCAGCACCAGCAAACGACAATCGCCGATCAGATTGCGGGCGATTTCCACCATTTGCTGATGGCCGACGCCAAGGTCGCCAACGCGCGTCCAGGGATCGATATCCGCGAGACCGACTGCGGCCATTTGCGCGCGCGCATGAATGGTCAGTTTCGCTCTGTCGATCCAGCCAAAACGGTGCGGTAATTGATGTAAAAAGAGATTTTCGGCAATGCTGAGAGTCGAAATCAGATTCAACTCTTGCATCACCATCCGAATGCCGAGATGCTCTGCGGCCTGACGTGAGCTAGGCTGATAAGACTTTCCATCAAGCAGCATGCTGCCTTGTGTAGCCGAAATCAGACCGCAGACTATTTTGGATAACGTACTTTTTCCAGCGCCATTTTCGCCAGTCAGCGCCAGTACCTGACCTGCGCTGATTTCCAGCGACACGCCCGCCAGCACTGGCTCAACGTAGCTTTTTCCGATGTTGGTAAGGGATAAAAATGGGGTATTTTTATACTGAGGTGCAGCGGGCATACGGCCTCCACCGATTGTGGTGCGGTTGCAGAAAATCGTGATGAAACGTCAGATACAAGTCAAATACAAGTCAAATGTGCATCAGATTCGGCAACAATAAAAAGGATGGCGCAAAAACGCCATCCTATTGTGCTTATTTCGAATCTTTAGTCACCAATTCGACTTTAGTTTCAACCATGCCACCCAGCGCAGATTGCGGCTTTTTGTCGGCAATCGCCTTCAACACCGTTTCAATCCCGAACACCGCCTGCTGCGAGCCAAACTGATCGGCTGTCGCCAACACGCGTCCATCTTTTAGCATCGGTTTAATAGCATTGATATTGTCATAGCCCACGACCAAGACCTTACCGGTTTTGCCCGCCGCTTTGACTGCTGCGACTGCGCCCAGCGCCATGTTGTCGTTACCGGCTAACAACGCCTTGATATCCGGATGCGCGTTCAGCATCGCCGCGGCCACTTTGTTACCCGGATCGAGTTCCCATTGACCAGACTGCACGCTGACCACATTTGCGCCGACCGCTTTCATCGCATCCTGGAAACCGGCGGTACGTTGCTGCGCATTAAAGGTCGTCGAAACGCCTTCTATGATGCCCACTTTGTCGCCGCTTTTGATCTGTTTGCCCAGATAATCACCGACCAATTTAGCGCCTTTGCGATTATCAGGACCAACGAACGGGACCGTAATACCTTTTTCTTTCAGGGCTGCATCGTCCAGTTTGTTATCGATATTCACCACAATAATCCCGGCATCAATCGCTTTTTTGAGCACAGGCACTAACGCCTTCGAATCGGCGGGCGCGATCACCAAACCATTTACTTTGGAGATAATCATCTGTTCGACGATCTTGATCTGGTTAGCAGTGTCTTGCTCGTCCTTGATGCCGTTGGCGATCAAATCATATTTTGCGGCGTTGGCTTTCTGGTGATTCTTGGCCCCGGTTTCCATGGTCAGGAAAAATTCATTGGCGAGTGACTTCATCACCAAAGCGACTTTCGGCTTAGTTTGCGCCATCGCAGGCAGACTGATGCCGGGCAATGCACACACCAGAATGGTGGCGGCGATGAGTTTCAGGCGAGTACGGGCGGACGGGCGGCTGACGCGAGTGTTCATTAAAAGTCTCCTGATTGTATTTTTGGTTGTCTTTTGCAAATATTTTTGTGGATTTCCGTGGCTGACTGACGCAGCGAATCTTCGGGAAACCGCTAAAAACAAACGCGCAAACGTTTGCGCGATTTAATAATAGCATCAGATTGGCAAGGCGCAAGGCATCCTTCGCAAATAATTAAAAACAGCGGAACAGCCTGACTTGCCTTATTTTTACGCGTTTTGGGGATGAGTTATGTTTCTGATCAGACCGATAGGAAACGCTCCAAACGCTGAACGCCCTCCTCCAACCGCTCTACCGAACTGGCAAAACACCAGCGAATATAGCCCTCACCTTCGGTACCAAATGCACTTCCCGGCGCTAATCCAAGACCGACATCCCGGACGAGTTGCTGGCAGAGTGCCAGACTGTCGCCAGCACCCTCCATCCGAAAAAATAAATACATTGCGCCTTTCGGCCTCGGTGCAGTAATTCCGGGGAGCGCGTTCAGACGTTGGTATAAAAAATCACGCGCAGTTTGATAACGCGTGATGGTATTGGCGATAATTTCGTCGCCGCGTTCAACCGCCACAATCCCGGCACGCTGTAGAAATCCGGGCGCGCATGAAGTGTTGTATTCGATTAATTTGCCGAGGTCATTCATCAGCGTCGGCGGCACGACCAGCCATCCCAGCCGCCATCCGGTCATCAGCCATGACTTGGAAAAACTATTGGAAGAAATGAGGCGGTCATTCGGTTCAGCAATATCTAGAAACGACGGCGCGCAACGTTTGGCGTCATTCCCCATGTCGTCGGAAAACGCATTTGTGTATACCAGCCGCTCATACACATCGTCGGCAACAATCCAGATGCCATGCTGACGGCAATGATCCAGCACAATTTGCTGGTGCGCACGGGACATCACCCAGCCAGTGGGATTATTGGGCGAATTAATCAATACAGCCCGGGTGCCGGGTGTCAGCGCGTCGATTAATTGCTGCACATCGAGCTCCCACACTTCACCGAATTGCAGCGGTACACGGACGACTTCCGCCCCTAGAATTTTTGGAATTTCGACTACGTTGGGCCACAACGGTGTGATCGCGACGACTCGGTCGCCCGGCCCGATAATCAGCTGCGATAACAGCATCAATGCCGACACGCCGGATGAGGTCACCGCAATGCGACTGGCGTCTAGCGGTTGATGCAGGCGGGATAAATAGGCCGCAATCGCTTCGCGCAACGGCGGAATGCCGTGGTTGCCGGTATAGAAAGTATCGCCATCATCCAGCGCCGCTTTTGCTGCATCACGAATAAAAGCTGGCGTGACCTGATCCGGCTCACCGAACCAAAACGGCAATACGTCGGATCGTCCGATACCGACATTGGCGACTTCACGAATGCGTGAAGGGGCAAGATTCTGAATCGCAAGCCGGGCGCTAGGGGGAGTGTGCATAGATATAAACCTCAGATTCCTAAAATGGACAATCAATATGCCGGATGACCGATCGCTAAATAGCGCTAGCTGGCGGCGAAAAATTAAGTGTAACGCATACGTTGCGGCTAGTTTGCGGCGCGTCGCATCATCGCGAATAAAAGGGAGCCGTCTCACAGAACTGGTGTATTTCAGTTATTGTTCCTGTCATCGGAACGACTAATCGAGGGCAGTGATGAGCACATTCAACGCAACCGCTTTGCGGTCTTTTTATCCGTCTATCGCACCACACCGGCATGGGATGCTGGATGTGGGCGATGGGCATCAAATCTACTGGGAAGAATGCGGTAATCCGAATGGTAAGCCGGTAATATTTTTGCACGGCGGCCCGGGTGCAGGTTGCAATGAAAACCATCGACGGTTATTCGATCCGGCGCGTTATCGGATTGTCTTGTTTGATCAGCGCGGCTGCGGGCGCAGTGTGCCGCATGCATATTTGGAGGCGAATACGACCTGGCATCTGGTGGATGACATTGAGCAATTGCGTGAGTTGTTGGGGATAGAGCGGTGGCAGGTATTTGGCGGTTCGTGGGGGAGTACTTTGGCGTTGGCCTACGCGCAGACCCATCCTGAGAGGGTGACGGAATTGATCGTGCGGGGGATTTTTACGGTGCGGCCGCAGGAGCTTGACTGGTTTTATCAGGCGGGGGCGTCGATGATTTTTCCTGAGGCATGGGAGGGTTTTTTGGCGCCTGTGCCCGAGTCTGAGCGGGGGGATTTGATGGGGGCTTATCATCGGTTGTTGCATCATTCTGATCCGCAAATTCAGCTTGCTGCGGCGCAGGCTTGGAGTCGGTGGGAGGGGGATGCGGTGAGTTTGTTACCTAATCCGGTGTTTGCGGATGCCTTTGCGGAGGCGCATCATGCGTTGGCGGTTGCGCGAATTGAAAATCATTATTTTGTTCATGCCGGGTTTTTTACTGCTAATCAATTGATTTTGAATGCTGGAAAATTGGGGCATATTCCTGGGGTGATTGTGCAGGGGCGGTATGATGTTATTTGTCCGCCGCAGACGGCTTGGGAGCTTCATAAAGCTTGGCCGAATAGTGAGCTTACTATTGTGGATGATGCTGGGCATGCAGTTACTGAGCCGGGGATTTTGCATCATTTGATTGAGGCTACTGATCGGTTTCGAGATTGATTTGGGGGTGGTTTAGGTCGTGTTAAGTATCCACAAACCAAAACACACCAACCCATTAGTTGCATGTCCGAAAACGGCTAGACGATACCTGTCGTCAAGCGTATAAATAGCCCATGACCCCTGCCCTAAAAAATGCCCCAGCGAATCAAATCGCTGAATCAGAACCCCTAAACAACGAAAGCTGCTACCGCGCATTAGCAGCCAAAGACGCCCGCTTCGATGGCGTCTTCTTCGTAGGCGTAAAAACAACTGGCATCTATTGCCGCCCAATCTGCACCGCCAAAACACCCCGCCCCTCATCTTGCACATTTTATACAGGCGCAGCAGCCGCAGAGGCCGCCGGCTTCCGTCCCTGCCTACGCTGCCGCCCAGAACTAGCCCCGTATGCACTACAGCAAAATCTAGCCTATGCAGTCTGGCAACGCATCGCCGCCGGAGCGTTAAACCAAAACAACGACAACAACACCGCAACCAGCGGGCTTGAGAAATTAGCCGCGGAAGTAGGCCTGTCATCGCGCCAGCTACGCCGCGTTCTGCTGCAACATTTCGGCGTTACGCCAATAGAATTAGCCCAAACCCACCGCCTGTTATTTGCCAAAAAATTACTCCAGGAAACCCGTTTATCAATGACCGCGCTTGCGGATGCAGCAGGCTTCGGCAGCGTCCGCCGCTTTAACGCGCTATTCAACGCGCGCTATGGCTTAGCCCCCACCGCATTACGCAAACAACATACATCCAGCGAAATCGACACCACGCAAGACGTGGTAACCGTGCGACTAGCATATCGTCCCCCCTTCAACTGGGACCAAATGCTGGCGTATCTACAACCCCGTCTGATCGCCGGAGTCGAAGCAGTTCAGCTCGCCCAACCTCGCTCCGCCTATCTACGCAACATTTGCATCGACAACGTGCGCGGCTGGATACGTGTGACGCATCTGATCAAACAGCAGCAATTGGAAGTAGAAGTTGCGCCCAGCCTGACACCGATGCTGATGCCGCTACTGGCAAGACTGCGCCAGCAATTCGATCTGGATGCAAATCCGGCATTAATTACAGCGCATTTGCGGCTCGACCCTGCCTTAACCGGCCTGCTTGATGCACTTCCCGGTATTCGGGTTCCCGGCACGTTTGCGCCATTTGAACTGGCAATTCGGGCAATCCTGGGCCAGCAAGTGAGCGTCGCCGGAGCGACTACATTGACCGCGCGTTTAGTAAGCCGCTTTGGATCGGCGTCAGAAACGCCGTTTGCCGTGCTGACCCATCATTTTCCAGAAACCAGCGTGTTGGCAGCGCTGCCAGTAGCTACGCTGGCAAGCATTGGGATACCGACCTCGCGGGCGGAAACGCTGCGCAATATGGCCCAATATGCCGCCGAGGGGCGCTTACAAAATAAACCCGGCACTAGTCTGACCGAAACAATTTCGCAATTAACGGCCATCCCCGGCATCGGCAACTGGACCGCGCATTACATTGCCCTGCGCGCGTTGCGATTTCCGGATGCGTTTCCCGCTGGGGATTTAGGCCTGCAAAAAGCAATAGCATCGCTCATCAACGGCGAAGGCCGTCTCACGGAAAAACAACTCACTGCAGTCGCTGCCGCCTGGACGCCATGGCGCGGTTACGCAGCACTTCTTTTATGGCAATCACTATGAAAACATTAAAAAACACCACCAACATGCCCGAAAACATTTATTACGTCGAGCACGCCAGTCCGGTCGGCACATTATTGGTCGCAGCAACCGATGCTGGTGTCAGTGGAATTTACTTTGAAAATCATCGCCACTTTAAAGGCAAAGAAGGCTGGCATGCAGCGCAGGATCACCCGCATTTGCAACTCGCAATACGCCAATTGGATGAATACTTTGCAGGCACGCGTCAGAAATTCGATTTGCCGCTGGCGTTGCGGGGAACGCCGTTTCAGCGTGCGGTATGGGATGCGTTAATCGCTATTCCGTTCGGACAATCGACCACCTACGGCGCGCACGCAACTATCATCGGCAAAGCGAATGCCGTGCGCGCAGTCGGTACGGCGATTGGCCGCAATCCGGTATCCATCATCGTGCCTTGCCATCGTGTTGTGGGTGCTTCAGGATCGCTGACAGGGTATGCGGGTGGGCTGGAACGTAAGGCATTTTTATTGCAACTTGAGAAAGCGAAGCGCATTTAACGTAGAAGGCGGGATACGCCACCATCGTGTCTCTTAACGCACAATTCAGGTGCTGGTTTTTGTTGTTAGTTTTGCCGAAATAAAAAAACCGCCAATGCAAACACTGGCGGTTTTTTACTTAGATAGCATCAATAATAGCTGTCCGGCTATGCCATTAGCTCGCGCTGTAATTAGGCGCTTTTGGCTTTTGCCACGACCCGCTTAACTACTGCTTTTTTCGCTACGGCCTTCTTGACTACGGCTTTCTTGGCGATGGTTTTTACGACCGCGCTGGCTGGTACCGCGTTTTCCGCGCCATCTGCATCGTCTTCTACCGTAGCGGCTTTGGCCTTGCCTTTGGCGGGGGCTTTCGCTTTACGTTCTTCAAACTCAAAACTGACCTTGCCATCTTTGGCTTTGACTAAGAAGGCTTTAAAAGGCCGACGTGTACGTTGCGAAATAAAGCCCGGCAGCAAATCGGTTTTGCCATCGTTCAGCAATTTGACCATTTGCTCTGGCAAAATTTCTTGTTGCAAAATAATCCGGCCACTGCGGAAATCACATTCTTTCGGCTTTGCGACAGTCTTCTCGCAAACATACGCCAGACCCATTTCGTAGACGCCGTTGCCGCATTTTGGACAAGGGCCGACGGGTGTCTGGCCTGTGAAATCAACGCCTTCACCATTCTCGCCTTCTTCATCGTTCTGGCCGAAATCGAATTCCAGTTTGAAATTCTTGATCTCTTCATCACGACTAATTTTAAGAATCGCTGCAAATGGACGTCCCATTTTGGAGCGAAAACCTTGCAACGGGCCGATAGTCCGATTGATCAGCAATTCTTCTACTTCTGGAATTTCAAACTGACGGCTACCCGGCGTTTTGCTCATCGAGAATTCGCATTTTGTGCAGGCGAAACGACGATAATTTTCTTTCACTACGGCGCCACAATTTGGACACGGCGCAACCAACGTTGCATAGTCACCGGGAATTGTATCGTTGTCGTATTCCTTAGCACGCTTGACGATGGTCTGCGTCATCTGCGCAATTTCGCGCATGAATTCTTCACGCGTGATCTGACCTTTTTCCATCAAGGACAGTTTGTGTTCCCACTCGCCGGTCAACTCAGGTTCCGTCAACTCATCCACGCCCAGACCGTGCAATAACGTCATCAGCTGAAATGCTTTGGCAGTCGGGGTTAATTCCCGGCCTTCACGGAACATGTATCTTTCGAAGATCAGCCCTTCAATCGTCGCCGCCCGCGTCGCAGGCGTTCCCAGACCTTTACCCGCCATGGCTTCGCGCAGGTCGCCATCGTCAACCAGCTTGCCCGCGCCTTCCATTGCAGAGAGCAACGTGGCTTCGGTGTAGCGCGCTGGCGGTTTGGTAACCAGACCGTTGGCAGAGACTTTTTCCGTCTTTACTTTCTCGCCTTTAGCTACCGCAACCAGCGTGCCGTTGTTTTCAGAATCTTTTTCGTCAGCGGCTTCTTTGCCATAAATCGCCAGCCAACCCGGATTGATCATGACCTTGCCTTCAGTTTTGAACTGATGGCCGGAGACCTCTGTATAGCGCGTGGTGACTTGAAATTCTGCGGCAGGGAAAAACACGGCCATAAAGCGACGCGTTACCAAGTCGTACAATTTTTGCTCAGGCTCGGATAAATTCTTCGGTGCCTGGGTCGTCGGGATGATCGCAAAGTGATCGCTGATCTTGCTGTTGTCGAAAATCCGCTTGTTCGGCTTGACCCAACCTTTGTTCAGAATTTGCGCCGCAAACTGCTGATAGTTGTTGTTTTCCGACACGGTTTCCAGCGCTTGCTTAACCGTACCCAGATAATCTTCTGGCAAATGGCGCGAATCGGTCCGCGGATAGGTCAGGACTTTGTGTTTTTCGTACAACGCCTGAGCCAGACCAAGTGTATTTTTGGCCGAGAAGCCAAAACGCGAGTTAGCCTCACGCTGCAAACTGGTCAGATCGAACAGGCCCGGGGCCATCGATGTTGTCGGTTTGGATTCTTCGGTGACATTACCTTGCTTGTTGCGGCAAGCCGCAACCACCGACTCGGCTGCAGCCAGACTCCATAGACGCTCAGCGCGTTTTTCAGGATCGTTTTCAACTTTTTTATGGTTAGTATCTAACCAGCGGCCTTCATAAATACCGGCAGCGCAGATAAATTCAGCACGTACTTCCCAGAAATCACGCGGAATGAATTTCTTGATTTTCTCTTCACGCTCCACCACGATCGACAATGTCGGTGTTTGCACGCGACCAACTGTGGTGAGGTAGAAACCGCCCTCTTTCGAGTTAAACGCGGTCATTGCCCGCGTGCCGTTGATACCGATCAGCCAATCCGCTTCGCTGCGACAACGCGCCGCGTCGGCCAATGGCAACATGTCTTCATCCGCACGCAAATTGGCGAAACCGTCGCGAATCGCGCCCGGCGTCATCGATTGCAACCAGAGCCGTTTGACTGGCTGCTTGGCTTTGGCATGCTGCGCGATCAGACGGAAAATCAGTTCGCCTTCACGCCCGGCATCGCAGGCGTTGATCAGGGCAGTGACGTCTTTGCGCTTAATCAGTTTGTTGAGTACTTTTAACCGCGCTTCGGTCTTGGCAATCGGATTCAACGCGAAGTAAGGGGGAATCATTGGCAAATGGGTAAATGTCCATTTGCCCCGCTTAACGTCAAACTCCTCTGGAACGGCGATCTCTAGCAGATGACCGACGGCCGATGACAGCACGTATTCGTCGGATTCAAAGTACTCATCGTGCTTGGTGAAGCCGCCGAGGGTCTTCGCGATGTCGTTCGCGACAGAAGGTTTCTCGGCGATGATGAGGGTCTTGCTCATAAATATGGTCTCGAAAGTGGCGCGCTTTCTGTTGGAAGTCAGCGCATTTTTCAGCTAAATGCTTATTAACTATTCATTGGACTGCAGCGCATACTCCTGAATTGCGCACATTATTCGCAAAATCAAGGAGCTTAGATCAGGCGTTGTCGACGACTAGCGAGGACGTTGCCTAATGACAACTTGCTCGTACTATAACAGGCAGTATCGGCCGCTATCGGGCAAAATTGTCTGCGGCAGTGAATAAGCGGCCAATGATAAGCGGGTTGTTGGGAATATCGCAAGCGCGGCAAACGTTGCCGTGATGCGCGATTATGGTGCGAAGGAGCCTGAATTGCGCAGTTTAGTGCAGCAGACGCGGTTCTGGGTCTTCGTCGTCATCGAGAAAAAGCTCATCAAACATTAATCCGTCAGGCTCTTTTCCCTGACTCCACAGCACCATCAGCACAATTACCTTGAGCTTATCCAGGGATACCGGTGACTCGCTGACGGCCAGTGCGCGCTCTATGACGATTTCACGCTGTACCGGATTCAGCATCTTGGCCGACTCCAGAAACTGAACGAAACCTATCGCGGCGGTGCCTAGTGCGTCCATTTCTTGTGGAGCATAAATCCGCATGCCGAATGAAAATGCAGTTTGCTGCGGATAACGATCGGCGTAAGCGTGATTGGTTTCCGCCAGATCGGTCAGCCATCCAAGGGCTTTGGAGATTTCGTCCTCTTCAAAACCGATTGCCGACAGTTTCTTTACCAAGGCCTCGGGTTCAGGGCAGGCATCGGGTCGGTAATATGTTTCATAAAGGTAAACTAGGACTTCAAACATGGTTCTACTGTATCGCTAAGATTGGACTAAAACAAGTTGCTAAAATCATACAGAAATTTCCTGAGCAGGCTTCAAATCAAAGCTTGATGGGTCAGACTGTACCGCAACATTACCGCCTTTAAGGGAGTTAGGTCCAAAATTCATCCCCCTTAATTCACACAAGTATCGCAGGATTTAACAAATGCTGCCTAAAATGTCATAAGAACATCATTTTTAAGTTCTATTTAGTCATCTCGCCAAGCGTTTATCCCAATCGTCGATACACGCCACCGGGCAGCATCTCGACCAAACCTTCAAGCTCTAATGTTAACAGCTGCGCGTTTAATGCTGCGATATCCATACCGCTGCGGGCGGCCAGCGCATCGAGACTGGCAGGATCGAATCCCAGCGCTGTCAGTAGCTGGTCCTTAGGATTTTTGATCGCATCATCGGCGCTTTCATCATTTTTAATGCCGTCCTCATCGTACGTCATCGCCGATTGAGAAAGGCATTCAGTTACATGGGAAGTGACTCGGGTTGAACGTATCGGTGCATGCACAGGCAGCATTTCTTCCAAGATATCCTGTGCCGACTCGACCAATTTTGCCCCTTGTTTGATCAGCTGATGACAACCTTTTGAGAGCGGCGAATGAATCGAGCCGGGGATAGCAAATACATCTCTGCCCTGCTCGGCCGCCATGCGCGCAGTGATCAATGAACCCGACTGCGCTGCGGCTTCGATCACCAGCACGCCGGACGAGAGGCCGGAAATAATCCTGTTGCGGCGTGGGAAGTTAGCAGCAATACCCGACATACCTAGCGGGTACTCACTAACAATGCAGCCCAGCTCTGCAATCTGGTGCGCCAAATCACGATTACGCGCCGGATAAACAATATCCGCGCCAGTGCCAATGACGGCTACGGTGCTGCCGCCGCAATCTGTATTGTTCGCCAGACAGCGCAAGGCACCGCGATGGGCAGCGCTATCGATTCCTAGCGCCAAACCGGAAATAATGGTTAAGCCGCGTTGACTCAGCATCTCTGAAAATCGATCCGCATTGGCGTTGCCTTGCACCGTCGCGTTGCGGCTGCCAACTACGGCTAACGATGGCCGCTTCAGCAATTCGACCCGGCCCATGACATAGAGCAAAAGCGGCGGATCGGGAATGTTCAATAATGAAGAGGGGTAATCATCATCGGCTAACGTCAAGATCCGATGATTCGGCTGCTGCGCCCACGCTAATGCGCATTCAAATCGCCTTTCGGTCAGATCTGATATCGGTGCTAGCAGCGCTAATCCGATTTTTTCCGAGACCACTCTCCGGAGAGCTGTCAGCGAACTGGCAAAAATGTTCGCAGGCAGACCGAAGGTCGTCAACAGCACGCACGCAGTGCTGGAGCCGACACCGGCGGTTTGTTCCAGCCGCAGCCAGTCGACCAGATCGCTCTGCAACGCAGGCTGACCGATCTGAGACTGACAGGGTGGAAAAGAAAACGTACTTGGTAATAAATGTGCGGCGGGTTCTTGTAATGGCACTTAGCAAAGTTACTCTGGTGACCTGGCAATATCGCCAACGTCCACTGTATCCCGTACCTGCATAATCAAGCCATAGGAGATATGCTTAAATATGCGGAAAATAAACAAGGTGCCGTATTGCTCATCGGGCAGTTTGACGGCTACTTTTTTGTCTAAAGGATCGACCACAGTTTTGCCAAAACGGTATAGCTGCAACACGTCGCCGACCTCGATATTGTCCGCCGCGCCCTGGTTGATAGTGACGATGTCATTTTGACCCGCGCTGGTGACGCCGCCATATACCGACACGATGCGTGCGTTGACCTCACTTGCGGGCGCATGCGGCACGTAGTTTAAGACCGGCGCAATCGGCTCCGCGATAAGACGATCTCCGGCGCCCATTTCTTGCTTGGCTTCGACTACACGGAAAGTATTCACCTCGCTGTCGGCTTTAGCCGCGCGTTCCAATTTCAAGCTGCCCAGATAGACGGCTTCGTTGGCGATGACTTGCCCGGTGACGGGATCCTTCAACTGTTTACCGGGACGAAATGCCTGAAATGCGGTGCCGCCGTTCAGATTGCCGCGCACGTAAGCCAGATCATTACGGCCCAGATTGACATGGCCTTCTTGCACCGCCACGATATGCGGCGCGCCGGACAATTCCTCGTCCTCGACAATCAGCGGTTGCGAAAGAAACGGTCCAATTTTATCTGCGGGAATAGCCGGAATCGCTTCGCGCCCCAGACCTTCGACCCGGATTTGCGGCGACAACTTCATCGTATCCGGTGCGCCGCCAGTCGGGGTACCGAGTCGCAATCGGCCAGCAACGCGATCAAAATAAACGATTTGCCCGGGATAAATCCAGTGTGGATTACGAATTTGCTCGCGATTCATGCCCCACACTTGCGGCCAACACCACGCATTCTGTAAGAAATGGCCGGAAATTCCCCATAACGTATCGCCGCGTACCACCACATGCTGATCCGGTGCATTCGACAAAAATGCACAACGCGCCGGTGCTGCCGCTTGCGCATAAGAGATTGACGACATGCCAATGCCGGTTGCAAAAGCGAGAAGGACTGCAGCTGTGCTAAACTTTTTCATGTCGTTTCCGGTGTGTATGGCCGTTAAATAATAGCGAAAATTATCATTAAAAACGCGCGCAAACGTACAGACAAAACCTGCCTGACTTGTCTAAAAATCTGTCAGACACCGCGTTAATAAGGTAAATAGTGAGGTAATTAAATTTGACGCGTAAAATGACGACTTATTAGTGGCAACTATCTGCGCTATAACAGACGCAAGATGCGCTAAAAATGTTTGCCAAAGTGCATCAAATTTTGCCCATAAACGCTGAAACTAGCAAGAGATAAACCACTCCAAACCGCCTTAAAGTCGTCCAGAACCGTATGTCCCTACTAAATATCCTGCGTTACCCCGATCCTCGCCTGCATAAAATTGCTAAGCCTGTGACTGTTTTTGATGACCGTCTGAAGCGATTGATTGCTGACATGGCCGAAACGATGTACGAGGCACCCGGCGTTGGTCTGGCTGCCTCGCAAGTCGACGTGCATGAGCAATTAGTCGTCATCGATACTTCTGACACCGGCAGCGATCTGCGGGTCTTTATCAATCCGGAAATTCTCTGGGCCAGTGAAGAAAGACAAATATACGATGAAGGCTGCCTGTCCGTGCCGGGCATATACGACGGCGTAGAACGTCCTGCCCGCGTCAAGGTGCGCGCACTCGACGCCAATGGCAAAGCATTTGAAGTCGATGCAGAGGGCTTGCTGGCGGTCTGTATTCAGCATGAAATGGATCATTTGAAGGGAAAAGTATTTGTTGAGTACCTGTCGCCGCTAAAACGCAACCGCATTAAAGCCAAGATGCTCAAGGAAGAACGCGAATTAAAGCGCGATAAACAATACGCCAACCGTTAACAATGCAGAACATGCAGACTGAATAGTCTGAACGTACCGGTAAATAAAAGGGCTGCATTACATAAATGCAGCCCTTTTTTCATTCAAACCCCAAAATCGAGGCCACTCAGTAGCACTTCTTTTTCTGCCCGTTTCCCTCGTGACAGAACTTCAGAGTAAAGCAGGCAGTCAGGATTGGCTATAAGTAAGCACTTAAATATCGCGTTTAATAGCAGTTTTAAGCAATTTCCTCATATAGCCTCATATTCGTTAATGCAGCAAAACACACCCATCCGTAATAAAATCCGCACATGAAAATTATCTTTGCCGGAACACCAGAATTTGCCGCCATCGCGCTTCAAGCGCTGCATGATGCCGGACACGAAATCACGTTAGTCCTGACCCAGCCCGATCGTCCCGCAGGGCGCGGTATGCAGCTGCAAGCCTCTGCGGTGAAACAATTCGCTTTGGCGCATAACATCCCCGTCGCGCAGCCTGTCTCGCTGCGTCTGGATGGCAAATACCCCGAGATCGCGCAAGACGCCCATGCGTTATTGCAAGCCACGCCGCATGACGTCATGGTAGTCGCTGCGTATGGTTTGATTTTGCCGCTCAGCGTGCTGACGATCCCCACCCACGGTTGCATTAACATTCACGGCTCGCTGCTGCCGCGTTGGCGTGGTGCGGCACCGATACATCGGGCGATTGAAGCCGGGGATCATGAAACCGGCGTCACGATTATGCAAATGGAACAAGGGCTGGATACCGGGCCGATGATGTTGACCGCGCACGTCACCATCGCGGACGACGACACCACCGGCAGTCTGCATGACAAATTGGCGGCATTAGGCGGCAAAATGATTGTCGAGGCCATCCAGATGCTGGCGAACAACACCTTAACCGCCATACCGCAACCGGATGAAGGCGTCACTTACGCAGCAAAGATCACCAAGGAAGAAGCGGCTTTGAATTTCACGTTGGATGCCGATGTATTGGCGCGGAAAATTCGCGCGTTTAATCCGTTCCCCGGGGCGTTTGCCACATTCGGCGGCGTTACAATCAAGATATGGGAAGCTGCGGTTGCTGCACAAAATGACGGTCATGCAGCGGGCGAGATCATCAGCGCCGATTCGCACGATGGCGTTGTCGTTGCCTGTGGAACGGGTGCTTTGCGACTAGCTGTATTGCAAAAACCGGGCGGCAAACGTCTAACTGCGGCCGAGTTTTTACGCGCTTTTCCGATGGCGAACGGACGGTTTGGGACGATTTGATTAATGATTGAATTTTTGGTTTGATTTTCGCTTTGCTTCGATGAACGCTTTGACGAAGCTCTGCAAACCGATCTATTTCAAATAAAAAAAACGGCGAATCTGACTTCGCCGTTTTTTAATGTCACGCTAACCAGCTTAGATAGCGCGTCTTCCATCTTTCCAGACTTGCATAATCACGGGAATATCATCGACCAGACGAACGCGCAAAAAGTCAGCGCGCAGGCCCGTTGCAATTTCACCACGGTCATCAAAGCCAATCATGCGCGCCGGATTCAGTGACACAGTATTGATCGATTTCGGTAAGCTGAAACCTTCTTTTTGCAGCATGAAAGCAGCATGCAACAAACTGGCCGGGACATAGTCTGACGACAATACATCCAACAAATCGGCACGCGCCAATCCGGTCGCCGATACATTGCCCGAATGCGAGCCGCCACGGATCACATTCGGTGCGCCCATGATGATGCCAAGGCCATGCTGCCGCGCAGCCTGTGCGGCCAGCAGCGTGGTCGGAAACTCACATATCTTGATACCCTCAGCCACACCTTCGGTGACGTGTTCAAGCGTCGTGTCGTCATGGGTTGCCATCGGCTTGGCGACTGCGTGGCAGCTGCTAACGATCTTGCGGCGATTTTCAGCAGCGTAAAGACATTGCCGTTCCAGTAAATCCTCCAGCATCGAATCGACTTTTTCATTACTCCACCCGCGTTTTCCGGTGGTATAGGTCCGATAATGACTGATATCGGTCCATTGACGCTGGCCGGGGGTGTGATCCATCAAAGACACCAGTTTTAATGTCGGATCATCCAAAAACGGCGTAAACATGTCGAGCAGGTTTTCTTCCGCCAATTCCAGCCGTAAATGCAAATAGTGATCTACCCGTAGCAGGTTTTTGGCGCGAGCGCGCTGTAAATTAACGATGCACGATGCCAGCAAGGTGCTGCGCACGCTTTCAGGGTCAATATCGCCAACGCCTAATGCATCCAGCACGGTCGTAATCCCCGCGGCGGCAATCTGGGCATCGTGCGCCAAAATCGCGGGCAGTATCGGCCAATTCACTTTTGGGCGCGGCATCAAATGTTTTTCCAGATTGTCGGTATGCAATTCGACCAACCCGGGCAACAAATAATCGCCCTCCCAATCCTCGCCAACCTGCGAAGCACCAATCGATACGCTATCGATAATGCCATCGGCAGCGGATAGACTACCGACGAAGTGTTCTTGCGAAGTGACAATACGCGCGTTACGAATAGTAAGAGGTGCAGGCAAAATAATCATAAGGTTAGAAACTTACTAAAGAATGTCGGAAGGGATGCCCGGCGATGGCGATCGGTCTTATTCCACCAATGCCACCGATTGTATCGCTGCTAGCGGAAACAAGCGCGTTGCCAGCGCACGACGGACATATTCATCGTGGAAAATGCCAACCACTGCGGTGCCACGGTCACATGCTTCTTGAATCATCGCGATCACGGTATCGCGATTGCCTTCGTCTAACGAGGCAGTCGGCTCATCCAGCAACAGTATCGGAAAATCGCTGATCAAGGTACGCGCAATATTCACCCGTTGCTGCTCGCCGCCAGAAAATGTCGCCGGAGGAACTTGCCACAAACGGGCAGGAATTTTTAAGCGCGATAGCCAGGATTTAGCCTGATCCTGCGCCTCATCGCTGTCCATACCTTTGGCGATCAGCGGCTCGGCTACCAATGCCAGCGTAGTAATACGCGGAATCACGCGTAAAAATTGCGTCACAAAGCCCAGCGTCGTTTTGCGTACCGCGAGGATCTGCTGCGGTGATGCAGTCGCCAAATCGACCCAATCAAACGCCGCAGTATCAACATCCTCCGCGTGCCGAATTTTCACGCTGCCGCTGCTGGCACGATAGTTCGCATACAGGCAGCGCAATAATGTACTTTTTCCCGCACCGGAAGGAGCATGAATCACCACGCACTCGCCAGCATCGACATCCATATCAACTTGCGAAAAAATCGGCATCTGCAAACCGCCTTGCAGGTGCAACACAAAATCTTTTGAGAGCTGTCTTACTTCAATCCGTCTTAATGGCGTCATGTTATTTCCTAAGCCTGTAATACCGACGACACCAGCAATTGCGTGTAGGGATGCTGCGGATCATCCAGCACTTGATCCGTCAATCCCTGCTCTACAACCTGACCATTGCGCATCACCATCAAACGATGCGCCAACAATCTGGCAACCGCCAAATCATGCGTGACGATTACCGCAGCAACATGCAATTGCGAGACCAGCTGGCGCAGCAAATCCAGCAAACGGGCCTGCACGGACACATCCAGACTTGCCGTCGGTTCATCCATAAAAATAAGGCGCGGCTTAGTCACCAGATTGCGTGCAATTTGCAAGCGCTGCTGCATCCCGCCAGAGAAATGGCGCGGCAAATCATCGATACGAGACGCATCGATTTCTACCCGCTCCAGCCAATGCAATGCCTCTTCGCGAATCTGGCCGTAATGACGCGAACCAATCGCCATTAAGCGTTCACCGACATTTGCCCCCGCCGAAACATTCGCGCGCAAACCATCGCGTGCGCTTTGGTGAACGAAACCCCAATCGGTGCGCGATAACAGACGACGACGTGCTTCGCTAATCTGATATAAATCGACGATACCTTCGTGCCGGGTCGAAAATAACACTCGCCCTTCGCTTGGCACTTGATGACCAGCCAGACAATTCAATAAAGTACTTTTTCCCGAGCCGGATTCGCCGACGATACCCAATACTTCACCGGGATAAATTTCCAGATTAATGTTATCGCAGGCTAAAAAATTTCCAAAGCGATGACTGAGATTTTCAGTCGCTAATAGTGGTGAAACGGGCGAAGTAGACATCATGACAGGCCTTGCTCCGCGCTATTATCTTGCGCCGACGATTGCGTCGCAACACGCTGATGGCAATAATCGGTATCGCTGCAAACATACATGCGCGCTCCGTGATCGTCGACAATAATTTCATCCAGAAAACTGTTTTCAGCACCGCATAAACTGCAACACTGATCCCAGCTTTCGATTTCAAATGGATAGTCTTCAAAGTCCAGGCTCTTGACCGATGTGTAAGGCGGTACGGCATAAATCCGCTTTTCACGTCCGGCCCCAAATAGTTGCAGCGCTGGGCTTTGATCCAATTTTGGATTATCGAATTTGGGAATCGGCGACGGGCGCATCATGTAACGATTATTCACTATCACCGGGTAATCGTACGCCGTCGCAATCTTGCCCATGCGCGCAATGTCTTCGTACAACTCAACACTCATTAAACCGTAATCCGCCATGGCGTGCAGCTTCCGAGTCTGTTGTTCGCTTGGCTCCAGCCAGCGCAACGGCTCCGGAATCGGCACCTGATAAATCATGATCTGATCTGGCGACAACGGTGTTTCAGGAATTCTATGACGAGTCTGAATTAAGGTCGCTTGGGTGGTTCTTTCGGTCGTCGCAACACCGGTTGTGCGGCGAAAAAATCGCCGGATATTTACCGCGTTGGTCGTGTCATCCGAACCCTGATCAATTACCTTTAGCACATCATTGCGCCCGATCACCGCAGCGGTGACTTGAATCCCGCCCGTTCCCCACCCGTATGGCAGCGGCATTTCACGTCCGCCAAAAGGGACCTGATAACCGGGAATCGCGACCGCTTTCAAAATAGCGCGACGAATCATGCGTTTGGTCTGCTCGTCCAGATAGGCGAAGTTGTAACCGGCCTCTGGCTGCATCGCGGCCTGGATATCTGACAATGACGATTGTTGATCGGTGTGCTGAGCATTAAGAATTTCCATTACGCCGCCTTCTGTGCATCAGGATTAAATACCGACTCTGACTCTGTTGCATCAGTTTTTGCCGAAGCGTCAGCTGCTTCGGCAGTTTGGCGGCGCAAAGCACGGATCAAATTGAGTTCAGCCTGAAAGTCGACATAATGCGGCAACTTCAAATGCTGCAAAAAGCCCGAGGCTTCCACGTTATCCGAGTGGTACAACACGAATTCAGCCATTTGCGCCGGCGAAGTAGCTTCTTCTCCCAATTCCTGACAACGCAAAGTCCGGTCCATCAAGCCCATCGCAATCGCCTTGCGTTCGTTGTAACCGAAGGTCAAACCGTAACCCCGCGTGAAGCGCGCAGGCTCGGTATGCGAACCGGAAAACTGATTTACCATCTGGCATTCGGTGATCTCCAGATCGCCAATTTCAATGGCAAAACCGAGTTCCTCAGGAATCACCTCTACGCTGACTTTTCCGTGCCGTATCTCCCCTGCAAAAGGATGACTATTTGAATAGCCGCGCTGGGTCGAATACGCCATGGCGAGAACAAAACCCTCGTCTGCACGCGCCAAGTTTTGCAAGCGGATATCACGTTGCGCAGGGAACGCCAACGGTTCCCGCGTCAAGTCGCCGGGAGCAGGATCGCCCGCAGGCACCAACTCCTGCTCGATCAATCCTTCGGCATTTAAAAAATCAAGCACACGCGGCATCGTCGAAACGTTTTCTTGCTTCGACGCAGCTTCTGGCGGCGTTGTCACGCCAGCCACTTGCACCGTGGCTTCGGCTGCCAGTGAAAAATCCAGCAACCGTTGGGTATAGTCGTAAGTCGCACCCAGAATCTGGCCACCCGGCACATCTTTAAACGTGCCCGAAATACGCCGTTCGATGACCATCTTTGCCGTATCCACAGGCAACGTCGATAACAAACGCGGCAACGTCGTGCGGTAAGCACGCAACAGAAAAATTGCTTCCAACAAATCGCCGCTAGCCTGCTTGATTGCCAGTGCTGCCAGATCGCGGTCATACAGCGATCCTTCGGTCATCACGCGAGCAACGGCCAATGGCATTTGCTCGCGAATTTGTGCCACGGTCAGCTCTGGTAAAGTCGGGTCGCCACGGCGTGTCCGCGCCAAGGCCAGATAGGATTCCTCGATGGCTTTTTCGCCGCCTTTTACTGCAACATACATGGCATTACTCCATCAAACAACGGCTGTATTTTTGCATTGGTTTCTACTTGCCAATAAAGGCTATGCAGAGGCGATATTAGTCGTGCGTGGCAAACCGAGAATACTGGAGCCGTGGCAAAACACCACGTCAATACCGAGCGGAAATCCCTGCGTATTTATTTGCCACATCGCATCGAAATCATCCGGCAAACCAGCAACGTTAATGCGGCGTTGATGCGCAAGTCCAGGACCTGTTAACAATCGGGTCGGGCCATCGATCAGGCTTGTTACCTGAACGAATAACGTGACCGAGCGATCTGGATATTCCATTGTGCCGACCGCACATTTTTCTAACGCATTTTTCCAATCCCATTGTTGCGGATCGGTGATGACCACAAAATCGGCGGCGCGCACATCTTCAACTAACTGGCAGCCACAATGAAAACGTAAATACGCACGCAAAGCAGCACTGTTAGCATCGTGATCCAGCCATAACGCGGTCTCTGCATCGGCCAGAGCCAGACAGAGCGCAGTGGTGGACAAAAACAGCGGTGACGGGCTTTGAATATCGACAAACAGGGTCTGTATCAGGCCCGGCTCGGATAATGCTTTCAGGACCGCACGGAAAGTCAATTGGGAATCATGTACGGGATCGTCCCACGCCGGCAAAAGATCATTTTTTGCGAGCGCGCTCATGCATTCTCTCCACGTACCATCGTCATGAAATCAACCTTTGTGACGGCTGCACGGGCTTCGGTTAATGCCCTTTGCGCAGCGAGGGCTTGTTTAATTGGCTGCAATACTATTTGATCGACTTGTGCTGAAGCATCGCTTTGCAGCAGCGCATCAAATAGCGCCGCCCACTCGGCGTGCTGGGCATCGCGTCCGGCAACATAAGACACGCCCATGTGACCGGATGGCAAGCGCAACGCACAACGGGTGAGGGACATTTCGCCAAGATTGAATTGTTGGCCAGTGCCACCGGTACGCGCACGCACCATCGCCAAACCGATTTCTGGACGGCGTAACCAGACATGCGCAGGAAGCGCACCATGCTGCTGTATATAGTCGCGGACGGCTGCGATCAACACTGCGGTGGGAGCTTTCGCCAACAACGACATCCAGGATGCACGGGCTTGATGAACTGACGCAATTGATTGAGATTCCATGACCCTATTGGAACACCCGAATGTTAAAGCTTGATGACATGGACATAAATGATGCATCAGCGGCTTTACCCTCAATGGCGGCAGCATTCAGGGTTAATCCGTGGCAAAATACTCGCAACAAAAATGTCAATATGCGGTAACAATATGGCGCTATGCTAGCAACATCAATATGCCATTTTTTCGGGCAGGCAACGTTATCGGTAGCATGTGTTTGTATTAGCAGCTAAACGAACTTTCTCGAACTTTCTCGAAATCTCTTTTACGCAGTGACAATTGTGTGAAGCGCCCATTTTAATGACCAATACAAACCAAGCTCCAGCGCAATCTGATCATCGGCCACAGCCCCGCTATGCGCTTTATTTCGCGCCAATTGCCAACGCCCTGTGGTGGAGCGCAGGCAGTCATTGGTTGGGTCGCGATGCTGCGACCAATGCCTCTTTACCGCAAGAAAATATCGTTGAGATATCGCCGACTGCTTTACACCAACTAACGACCGATGCGCGCCGTTACGGATTTCATGCCACGCTCAAAGCGCCATTTAGATTGGCTGAAGGTTTTTCAGAAAGCGATTTGATCGCGATGGCGCAGGCCTTTTCCGGCCTTCAAAACTCACTGGAAGTAAAAGCAGTCAGCATTCAGCCGCTAGGCCAATTTTTGGCGCTTCAAACAACGGATCAACCAACCAAAGATCGCATCAGTGCATTGGCAACTCGCTGCGTACGCTATTTCGATTTACTGCGCGCCGCGCCGTCGGCGGCGGAGTTATCCAAACGTCGTAAAACAGCATTAACGTCACGCCAGGAAATCCTCTTAGCAGAGTGGGGTTATCCCTACACAGAGGAGGAGTATCGCTTCCACTTAACCCTGACCGATGCATTGACAAAACTTGATGCCGACACTGTGGACGTCATTCGCCATGCTGCGGAAGTATGTTTTTCGCAAGCCTTAACAACCCCATTGATCATCGACGGCCTGACGATTTTTAAAGAACGAGCGCCCGGGGAACCGATGACGATCTTGCGGCATTTTCCCTTTTTGAATCGACCCGATCTACAGAGCGATCACACTTCACCTCTTCCCTATTCAGGACGTTTATTTTTTGTCGTAGGTCCTTCAGGTGTGGGAAAAGATGCGCTATTGCAATGGGTGCAGACGCAGCTGTCGGACGATACCGGACTCGTGTTTGCGACCCGCTGTATCACGCGCGCGGCGCATGCCAGCGAGAGCCATGAAGTGCTCACCCAAGAAGAATTTTTGCAGTACTCGCAGGCCGGTCATTTCAGTATGGCCTGGCAAGCGCATGACACCCATTACGGTATTCGTCGCGAGATAGAGGCAACCTTAAAATCCGGTTGCAACGTCGTCGTCAACGGATCACGAGAATTTATACCGCAATTGCGTCAGTTATTTCCGCAGGCGGAGATCATCTGGATCTCCGCCGATGCTGAATTAATCCGTCAACGCATTGAAAGCAGACAACGCGAAAACGGCACGGCGCTGGAACAGCGTTTGCTACGCAGCGAAGAATTCAATCCGCAGGAAATAGAAGGCATCACGCACATCGATAACAGCGGCGCAATTGAGGTTGCAGGCCGTCAACTACTGAATATTTTTCAGCCGGGCGACCTGTCGCTATAAGACATTAGCGACGGTAAGTTGCTGCTCTCCACGCCATTGCAGGCCTGCGCCTAGTGTCACAGGCTGTTCAACCGCAGCAGATTCGATACAGACAAAATGTTGATAAGCATCATCTTCCAGGTCAGCAATCGCCGCACTGCCTTCGCTCCACGGATTCCAGACGACAACATCAGAAAAACCGACTTGTTGCATCGTCATCTTGCTGTTATCGCTGATTAACGCAACCGGCGTATTGACCTGAAAAAACAGGCTATCGACTTCCGCATTGATGTGTAGCAAGCGATTGCTATCGAACTGCAACGCGCTATCTCCCAAGCTATTTTCATAACGCGATTGCGCCAGTCCATGGATCGCCGCCTGTGCAATCTGCGTGGATAAATACGTATGCAAAGCGCAGGTAAAATCGAAAGCTTGCGCGCCAGTATTGGTGACAAATAATGCCGTGTCCAAAGATGTGCCAGAAAAAGTGAGATGCAGATCGAGTGTGAATTTATGCGGAAATTGCAGTCGCGATTCGGTTGAATCCTGCATCGTCAGATGTATAAATCCCTCGCCATTTGTACGTACTTCCGAAGCGATCAACGCCCATTGTGTATTCCGTGCGAAGCCATGTTTCGGCAACGGCCCACGGCTGGAAAATTGCGGAAATACAACGGGAATCCCACCGCGAATTGCTGCATGTCCATCCCACTTCGTCAGAGGGCTGAGGAATAGGCGTTCAACACCGTCCGGTGTACGCCATGAGCAGACATGCGCGCCATGCAATGACACAGAAAGTTGCGCGCCGTCGGCGGAAGTGAGGGAGTGAAGGTCGGATGGCATAAGTGCGGCTTTCAGTTGCGGTTAGGATGCCTGACAATTTACCGTATTTTTGTCCTCGGAAAATAGTCATTCCTGCCCTATTTCTGCTAAGAAACGAGAAGCATGCAACCTTACAGCGGCAGCGAAAAACTAACCCCATGCTGCGCAAAGCCATAAGTTTCATAAAACCGATGCGCATCCATCCGCTTCAGATTCGATGACAGCGCAATTTTGTAGCATCCCGCATCATCCGCCAATTTGCACGCATGATCCAACATCACGCCGCCTATCCCCTGCCCGCGGCATTGGCGACTGATGACCACCGCATCCAATACGGCTTGCTGACTGCCGTCGTGAGCCAGACTGCTAAAGATCAATAAACTAAACGTACCGACGACGAGATCATCGGCCAGCACCAGAAATACGCGAAAATCCGGATAGTCGGCCATGCGCGTCATAATTTGGCGTGCACCGTCAGCCGTGAGACGCACCGCATCTGGCGGCAGCGCATCAATTTCTTCGATTTCATCCATTTCGGCAAGCAAAACTACTAACGCTGCAGCATCGTCTATAGTCGCAAGACGTACTGAAATGGCGGGTGAATACGGGGAATTTGTCGATGAGGATGTCATAGTATGGGAAGCCCGATGAAGGAAAACTGTAGGCGTCCAGAATATCAGTTTATGAAAAAAAGTCGGGCCTAAGCCCGACTATCACCCTGAAACCGTTGCAACCATATCCCGCAAAAAATGGGCGCGATAAAACCTAAATGAATAACTTTCGTAGCCTTGAAGATGCCAGATCGATCACCGTGACCGTCACCACAATCATCAGTAATACGCCACAAGTCTGCGCGTATTCAAAGCTGCGAATCACTTCCCATAAAATCACGCCGATGCCGCCCGCGCCGACCATGCCGACCACCGTTGCAGAACGCACGTTTGCCTCGAAACGATACAGCACGTAAGAAATCCACAACGGTAAGACCTGTGGCAATACGCCGAAGACGATCTCTTCGAGGGCATGTGCGCCAGTGGCGCGGATGCCTTCGACTGGCTGTGGATCAATAGCTTCAACCGCCTCAGAAAACAACTTGGACAGCGTACCGGTTGTGGCAACAAATAGCGCCAACACGCCTGCAAATGGCCCTAAGCCGACCGCCACCACAAACAACATTGCAAACACCATTTCGTTAATGGCACGCGCTGCATCCATCAACCGGCGCACCGGCTGACTGATCCAGGGCGGTGCGATATTCGATGACGCCAATAAGCCGCACGGCACCGCGCAAACAACGGCTAAAGCAGTGCCCCAGACGGCGATCTGCAATGTCACCAGCATCTCTTCCAGATAGATTTTCCAGTCATGAAAATCGGGCGGAAAAAAGCTGGCAGCATAGGTCGCCATGTTGCCACCGTCACGCAACAATTCTAGCGGGCGCATATCCGCGCCTTTCCAGGATGCGGCCAGAATTGCTATCAAAATGCCCCAAAACAGCGTGCGCCCGATAGGTTGCTTTGGTGGCGTCGGCAGCGCGTTGCGGGGCGCAGCAGCGTGCATTTTCGGTGGCGCTAACGTCGTCATTTTAGGCTTTGGCCAATGCGCTTAATTTACGATTGATATCGTCTAACTTGGCTTTCTTTTCATCGGCATTCAATGTTGCATCAGCTTCAATTTTTGTTTTGTCTTTGAACAATTCAAGCTGACGCACTGGCGTTAATTGCGCATCGTTGGAATCTTTAAAGCCGCTAAATTGCAGTTTTTCCAATTGTGCTTTTTCTTGCGCAGCGTTCGGGCCGGTCTTGCCATAACTCAAGAAGAAATCTTTGATTTTTGTCTTTGTGGCTGGTGCTAAATCTTTACGCCATACCAACGGATCGGAAGCGATCAGCGGCGATTTCCAGATAACGCGGACTTTGCTTGCGGTCTCTGGCAGACGGGCTGTAATACGGTCCATGGTGTCGGACGCGAACACTGCAGCATCGACCTGTTTGTTGGCAACTGCGAGAATATTCGACTCGTGATTAGCGCTGCGAATAGTTTTAAACGCGGTCTTTGAATCGAGATTATTTTTTGCAAAAATATAGTAGCTAGGGACTAAAAATCCGGAAGTGGAATTAGGATCGCCGATACCGAAATTCAGGGTCTTTGCATTTTTGATCAGGTCGTCTACGCTTTTAAGCGGGCTATCCTGATTCACGCCAACCAGGCTGTAATAACCTTCAGAACCATCAGGATTGACGACACGTGCGAAAACTTCACCACTTGCACGGTCGACGGCTTCCATCGCTGATTTATTGCCAAACCAAGCCATTTGGACTTTACCGAAACGCATACCTTCGATGATGCCGGCATAGTCAGAGGCAAAAAAACCATTCACTTTCATGCCGATTTTTTTGCTTAATTCATCCAATATCGGCTGCCAGTCTTGCTTCAGATTTTTCGACGATTCTGTCGAGATGATACCGAAGTTGATGACCTTGTCTGCCTCTTGCGCGTGCACTGCAGAAGTACCCGCTGCAAGTACAGCAAAAGCCATCGTGACAGTGGAAATAAGTTTTTTAAACATAATGAAACCCTTGGCGTTAAACAGTGGGATTGTTATTTGCAGGGCATAGTTGCCCGACATCGAATGCAGGTAATTCTTTAGCGTTCAGACAGCGACCAGCGCGGGAGCAGTATCGAAAATCGTTGGCACGTCGACTCTGGGCCGCGTCAATTTATTTGAGCCACCAAGAATATCTTCGGCTTCGGTGCCATATAACTCGCGCAACATTTTCTCCGTCAACGCGCTCGATGGACCGTCGTAGACCACGCGCCCTTTGCTCAGCGCCACGGTGCGTTGGCAGAAGCGTAAAGCGACATCCACCTGATGCAGCGACACGATCACGGTGGTGCCATCTTCACGATTAAGATCGGCCAGTGTTTGCATTACGCGACGTGCAGATTCTGGGTCGAGGGAAGCAATCGGTTCATCGGCGAGGACGATTCTGGCCTTTTGCACGATGCTGCGCGCAATCGCAGCGCGCTGTTGCTGACCGCCGGATAAAGCAGAGGCACGTTTATAGGCGTGGTCCGAAATGCCTACACGGGCGAGTGCAGCCAGACCCAAGGCTTTTTCTTCAGCGGTAAACAGTTTGAAGCAGCTGCGCCACAGCGGCATGCGCGATAAGCCGCCGGTCAGCACATTAGTCAGCACAGGCAAGCGACCGACCAGATTAAATTGCTGGAATATGAAACCGACGTTGGCACGCACAGCGCGGATATTCCGATTGATCACGCCATTCTGTTGCACTGGCTGACCGTCTACCCGCACTTCGCCGCCACCAGCATCGGCCGCCATCAGCCCGGATAAATGCCGTAGCAAAGTAGATTTTCCCGAACCGGAAGCGCCAATCAGGGCGACCATTTCGCCGGACTTGAATGTGAGGCTGACATGATTCAAAGCTTTAAAACCGCCGCGAAATGTTTTCGACAAGCCGTTAATTTCTAGCATCATTTTTTTCACCAATCGGTGGAACAACGAGGGTGCTCGCATCTCAACATGCCAGCCTGAATGGACGGAGTATCACTACCAAATGTGTCAAGCGTATGAATAGACGATGACGTTTTGATGACTATGGGAGTGTGGTTTGGTGTGACGCGAGACTGGATTAGCAGTGGAAAGAATGCTGAGAAGACGCCGAATCTGGATGAAAAAGGGGGATGGGAGAAGGTCGAAAAAACGTTGAAGCGCAGGACGCCGCCAGCGGCGATCTGACGCAAAAAAGTCTGCTGTCAGTTATTTTTATCACAGCCATTACAATCCGGGATTGCCTCGGATTGTAATGGCTGTCGATCAGGACGCTTCCTATTTCAAGACAATTATTGGCGCTAATGTAAGCCGTTGGCGTACTTGTATAGCGACATCTTCCGCTGCCGAACGCGTATCAAATGGTCCAGCGTATAAACGGTAAACACCGCCGACAGAAACATCCTCTACCGCATTTAAGAGACCCGGTAATTGCTGTAACAAACGTTGCCGTTCCATTTCTGCATTCGGTTGGCGCGAGAACGCGCCCAGCTGGAGGTAATAACCTTGTGCGAGACTGGCGCGCGACGTTGCTACCGCTGACGTGTTGGTGGCCTCTCGCTCTGCAGCGTTGTTACTTCGATCAGATAACACTTCTGTCCGGTTGGCCTCCTGTATTGCGCTGTCTAGGGTACGGGTGTCGGCCGAGGTGACCATCGAGACCGTGCTGATTGGAAAGCTCTGTGGCGCATCGGCGGGCGACGTCGAAGCTTGTTTGTTCATCGCCAGAATGTCGGCTGGCAGCAAGCGCTCAACTTCCAGCTGACCGCTGCCGCTTCCCAAATAGCCTAATCTCAACGCGGCTGTATAGGACAAATCGATAATACGGCTGGAATGGAACGGTCCCCGATCATTGACCCGCACAATCACTTGTTTACCGTTTTTCAGATTCGTCACGCGGGCATACGAGGGAATGGGCAAGGTCGGATGGGCGGCGGTCATCTTGTACATGTCGTAAGGCTCGCCGGAGGAGGTACGTTGTTTGTGGAATTTCTTGCCGTACCAGCTACCAACGCCGCGCTGAACAAAGGGCTGATCATCCGTCAATGGCGTGTAGGTTTTGCCAAATACGACGTAGGGTTTATTTCCGGTACGCGCATAGGGTTCGATGGTCGGGACCGCATCGGCTGCATTTTCTAAGCCAGCAGGAATATCATCGCCGGGGCCGTCATCCTTGTAATAACCACCGCGACCGGAACTGGCCGGGGGTAATACCGGTGTGGCGCGTGCCGATGACGACGGCTTGCTCTTTATGGCAGTTGGTGATGCCCCCGATTCCGCCACTGGCGGCGCAGTGCTACAACCGGCCAGAATGAGGATTAATGCGACTATCGGCAGCGATGCCAAGGTGTGCCAATTTATTGTTACCGGGAATTTGACATACTGCTGTCGAGAATAGAATCGGACGTTGCTAAATGACATGGCGCTCTCCTGGCACTCGGATGAATTGGGTGGATGCGAACGCATGCTGGCAAAAAAATATGCAAACGCTGAACCAATATTATGCGGATGACAATCAAAGTCATCCGTCAATTGACAATCGGAATGCATCTTTGGCTAAATGCGGAAGCTGATTTCAGGGACAAAAATGACCCCTGAAGATTGTCGTCGCTGCCAATAATAAAACGATATTGGCCGCGCATGTTGGTTTGTCGTGATGGGTTGCTACAACGACTACATGTTTAAATACTAAGTTTGAATCAGTTTACGATGACGTTGGATGCTCATTAAAATGCCTGCACCCAAGCCCAGCGTAACTAACGCAGTGCCGCCATAGCTCATAAATGGCAGCGGTACACCCACGACTGGCAAAATGCCACTGACCATACCCATATTGACGAAAGCATAAGTAAAGAAAATCATTGTGATGGAACCCGCCAGCAAACGCGTAAACATGGTTGGCGCGTTGGCGGCGATCATCAATCCGCGACCGATCAGTAACACATAGAGGAATAACAATACCCCGTTGCCAATCAAACCAAATTCTTCCGAGAACACGGCAAAAATGAAATCGGTGGTGCGTTCCGGGATAAATTCCAGATGCGACTGCGTTCCTTTTAACCAACCTTTGCCAAATATACCGCCGGAACCGACTGCAATAGTTGACTGAATAATATGAAATCCCTTGCCGAGCGGATCGGAAGTCGGATCAATCAACATCATCACGCGCTGCCGTTGATAGTCATGCAATACGGTCCAGAGCACCGGCAAACTTGCGCCGGCTACAACTACCAGGCCGATCAAAACGCGCCACGATAAACCTGCCAGGAAGATCACATAAAATCCGGCTGCCAGCACTAGCGTACCGGTACCCAAATCCGGCTGCCGGATAATCAAACCGACGGGCACCACCAGCAATAGCGCCGCAACAATATAGTCGCGCCAAGTAATCATGCCTTCACGCTTCTGGAAATACCACGCCAACATTAACGGCATGGCAATTTTCATGATTTCGGAAGGTTGAATCACCACGCCTAAATTAAGCCAGCGGCGCGCGCCCTTTTTGACCATGCCAAACAGCGCCACCGCAATCAATAGCGTGACGCCAACGGTGTAAATCGGGACGGCAAATCGCATCAAGGTTTGCGGCGGAATACTGGCTGCGACCCACATCACCACAAATGCCACCAGAATATTGCGCAGTTGATCTTCAACCCGGCCCGGAAAGTCGATCCCGGCAGAGTACAGCGTGACGATGCCGACCGATAAAATCAGAAAAATAATCAGCGATAACGCCCCATCAAATATCGCAATATGCGATTTAAGCAGACGCCACCACGAATGTTTGGGAGACAAATTCATTATTCAGTTCTACGTAAACGACAGAAATACTCCAGACCGATTCGGCCAATTCAATCCGATGTCACTCAATGCGATGTCATTCTATGCAATACCTCCCGGATTACTCACGATTGCCCGGTGTTTCGGCACCGGGTTTATAGCTTTCACCGTCGCCATTATCGGGTTTAACCTCATCGGCGGGTTGCTCATCCATGGCGGGCATCACTACGCCGGGTTTATCTTTGTCGCCGGGGCGCTTGCCGAGTAAGTAGTAATCCAGCGCTTTCCGCACAATTGGCGCGGCCGCTGCGGCCCCAAAACCGCCATTTTCCACGATGACGGCAATCGCAATCGTTGGCTTATCGGCTGGCGCAAATGCGGTGTACAAAGCATGATCGCGGAAACGCTCACCGACGGCATGAGTATTGTATTTTTCATTTTGCTTGATCGTAAACACCTGCGCAGTTCCGGTCTTGCCACCGGACTCATAACCGGCCCCGGCGAACACCCGGGCAGCCGTACCGGCATGCGTCACGCCGACCATCGCGCGTTTGATGAAATCGATATTTTCCTGCTTTAACGGAATCCGAAAGCTTTCTTTGGGCACCGTTTCAGTATGTTTATGGGTCACGCCATCTTCAAGAATTTTGACTAGATGGGGCTTCATGACGATCCCATTATTCACCAACGTAGCAGTGGCATGCGCGATTTGCAGCGGTGTGAAGGCGTTAAAGCCCTGTCCGATACCCAATGAAATAGTGTCACCGCCCTGCCATTTTTGGCGCGCAGCTGTTTTGTAGGCAGCGCGCTTCCAAGCGGTCGATGGCAACAGGCCACGGCGCTCATGCTCCAGATCGATACCAGTGATTTGACCGAAGCCGAACGGTTTCATGAAATCATGGATCGCATCGACGCCCAAATCATTCGCCAACATATAGAAATAGGTATCGCAGGATTCGACGATGGCCTTGTACATATCGACCACGCCGTGACCGCCGACTTTATCATCGCGGAAACGATGGCCGCCGAGCATGAAAAATCCCGGATCCCGGATCGACTGTTGCGGTGTACGTTTGCCGAGTTCCAGTGCCGCCAACGCCATAAATGGCTTGTAAGTCGATCCCGGAGGATAAGCGCCGTTCATTGGCCGATTGATCAATGGATGGTCTGGCGAATTCAGCAACTCATTCCAACTTTGCTGATCGATGCCATCGACGAACAGGTTTAAGTCATAAGTCGGCTGCGACACATACGCCAGAATATCGCCGGTAGTGGGATCGATGGCAACCAGCGCGCCGCGATGGTCGCCAAATGCTTGCTGCACTATTTTTTGTAATTCGATATCAATCGAAAGAATCAGATTATTGCCGGGAATGGCCGAGGTCCGCGACAAGGTCCGCACCGCACGTCCACTCGCAGAAATTTCGATTTCTTCGTAACCGGTGGTGCCGTGTAGTTGGCTTTCATAGCTCTTTTCGAGGCCTTCTTTGCCGATGTAATCTGTGCCTTTGTAATTGGCGGCATCGTCACTATCGTCGATAGCCTCGGCATCTTTTTGACTGATACGCCCGATATAGCCGATGACGTGGGCCGCAACATCGCCCAGTGGATATTCGCGGAACAACCGCGCTTGCACATCAACGCCGGGAAAGCGATAGCGCTGCACGGTAAATTTGGCGACTTCTTCATCCGTTAATCGCGTGCGGATCGGCAAGCTGGCAAAGCTCTTGGAGTCATCCATCAGCTTTTTGAAGCGCCGCCGGTCTTTGGGTTCAATGTCGATCAGTTTTGCCAAATCATCAATGACATCTTCAAGTTTGCCATTAATTTTAGAACGGGTAATTTCCAGCGTATAAGCGGAGTAATTCCGCGCTAATACGACACCGTTACGGTCGAGAATCAAGCCACGATTTGGCACTACGGGAACCAGCGAAATCCGATTTTCCTCGGCCTGCGCGGCATAGGTTTCGTGCCGCACAATTTGTAGCCAGACGAAACGCGCTACCAAAAGGGAGAAGCAAATCAGCACGAACAACACCGCGGCGGTAATCCGCACCCGGAAGTTATGAAGCTCGCGCTCGGTATTCTTAAATTCTGTCATGGGATGTGCGCCGTTGGTTACGAGCGCGGAGAATAGCCGGGACAGCCGTAAAACCGGCCCGCTTAAACAACATAATCGGCGTCATCAACATGCTTAGATCGGACGGTTATCATCACGATTAATGGCGCGTCGTTGCGGTGCCAATAATAGCCAGCTGAGTATCGGCCATAGCAGCATGCTGATCAGGCTTTCGGTGAAATACATCCAGCCCGGAAACTTGCCGCTAATGATCAGTCGCAATACTAACTGCACCGTTTGCGTCAACAATAACAATGGGAATATATGCAGCGCCTGACCAAGCGGCGAAAACCATAATACGCGCCGATGAATCATGATCGCAAAATACGAAAGAAGTGTGTAGGCCAACGCGTTTTGCCCTAACAGCGTGGCATCGTGCACGTCGACCAAGAGGCCCATGCAAAAAGCGATGACGATACCAATTTTGCGCGGCTGATGAATGCTCCAGAAGACCAATACCAATGCTACAAAATCCGGTATCGCTGGCCATTGTCCCCAAGGCATTAAATTAAGAAAAAATGCCAGCAGCAACGTCAATGCAATAAATAGCGGATTCGCCGGTAATAAAATATAGTGCGGTCGGCTCATCGGCCACGCTCCTGCGGATTCTTGCGCGTAGCGCTGGTTTTTGCATCCTCGATGGCGGCTTTCGCAGCTACTTTGGCGGCGTCTTTATTGGCTTCGATATCCGCTTCTTTGGCCGCTTCTTGCGCTTTTTCTCTCGGACTATCGGTCAAACGTCGCTTGCTCAAGGTGTCCACTTTGCCGTTACTCGGCTTCACGATGTCGTCAGGGCGTGCTATCGGATTGGGATCGACCAGCAAGATCAGCAATTGCTTATGGCGATCAATCCCTGCGGCAGGTTCGCACACAATATGCGCGAAGGCGTCGGCGGATTTGTTTTCAACCAGAACGACTTTTGCTACCGCCAGACCCGGAGGATAAACGCCATCAATGCCAGAGGTGACAAGTACGTCGTCTTTTTTGATATCGGCATTCGCGGCCATAAAGCGTAAATCCAGAAATCCGGATTGCCCACGACCATACGCGACACTGCGCAAACCATTGCGCAGCACTTGTACCGGAATCGCCTGATCTTTATCGGTCAACAATGTCACTTCGGCGGTGAATGGGAAGACCCGCGTGACCTGACCGACTATTCCTGCATCGTCGATCACCGGCTGACCGGTACGCACGCCTTGCTGCGCGCCGCGATCCATGACTATTTTGCGGGTGAATGGATCACGCGCATCATAGAGAATCTCGCTCATGATAGATTTGACGGGTAGTTGCTGTTGCGCGCCAAGTAATCTGCGCAGCTGGATGTTCTCTACCGCGAGTAATTGGGCTTGCTGAATTTGTTGTGCACGCGCCGCTTGTTCGTTACGCAGTTCGCGGTTTTCTTTCTCGACTGAGGACAGCGAAGAAAAATAATCCACCATGCGATAGGCGGCGTCACGCGGCATCAGGGCAATCGCCTGCACCGGGTACAGTACCGTCCCGACGGCTTGCCGCAGAAGAGTGAGCGCATGCAAACGTGCATCTGCAACCAGAAGTGCCAAGGCGAGTAACGTACAAACGATCGCCTTCACGCGTGCCGAAGCGCCTTGCTTGAAGAGTGGCGGCGGGCTGTATTCCATCGATGGCAAACAGTTTGTCAGTTATAAGGAGCCGGTCGAACTAAGAAAGAAGCGGCTATAAAATTGCCCGAGGTGGTGTATCGTTATTTTTTAATTAATAGTTTTACTATTAACATCACAAAAAACAGCAATAGCCACGCCGGTCATTTTTTCGCTTCGCATTCCGTAGTCCGCCCAACGATTGATTGGGAATATACATCACAAAGATAACGCTAAAACGAAAGGCCGAGCCAGGAATACCCGGCCCAGCCACTGGCGAACTGCCACAAAACCGAAGTCTGGCAGGCAGCACACGTCATCTATAAGAATTACTCGTAAGAGAAAATCGAACCTAGCTTGTCCATTCGTTCCAGCGCCATGCCGGAACCGCGCACCACGCAGGTCAGTGGGTCTTCAGCGACGATTACTGGTAAGCCGGTCTCTTCCATCAACAAACGATCCAGATCGCGCAGTAACGCGCCACCGCCGGTCAGCATCATGCCTTTTTCTGCGATGTCGGCACCAAGCTCAGGCGGCGTTTGCTCAAGCGCATTTTTGACTGCCGAGACAATATTGTTCAGCGGATCAGTCAGCGCTTCCAGAATTTCATTGCTGGAGATAGTGAACGAACGTGGAATACCTTCCGACAGATTGCGTCCCTTGACTTCCATTTCCTTGACTTCCGAACCCGGGAAAGCAGAACCGATGGCTTTCTTGATCGCTTCTGCAGTTTGCTCACCGATCAGCATGCCGTAGTTACGACGGATATAGTTGACGATGGCTTCGTCGAACTTGTCGCCACCGACTCGTACCGAGCCTTTGTAGACCATGCCGCCCAGCGAGATAATGCCGACTTCGGTTGTACCGCCGCCGATATCGACCACCATTGAACCGGTTGCGTCCGAGACCGGCAAACCGGCACCGATTGCGGCGGCCATTGGTTCTTCGATCAAAAATACCTGAGAAGCACCGGCGCCAAGCGCTGACTCACGAATTGCACGGCGTTCTACCTGGGTCGAGCCGCAAGGAACACAGATGATGATGCGTGGCGAGGGTCTGAACATCTTGGTGTCGTGCACCATACGGATGAACTGCTTGAGCATTTGCTCGGTGACGGTGAAATCGGCAATGACGCCGTCTTTCATAGGGCGAATCGCCTCGATATTGCCGGGAACCTTGCCCAGCATTTGCTTGGCTTCTCTGCCTACTGCCTGAATTGTTTTTTTTGCCATTAGGTCCGCCTTGCTGGCGGATGGCGACAACTGAAGGCTCGTCGAGAACAATGCCCTTGTCACGTACGTATATAAGCGTATTCGCGGTCCCCAGATCAATCGCCAGATCGTTCGAAAAGTAACTACGTAAAAATCCAAACATGAATTGTCCTGATGCGCAACAATGGTGCGCTAAGCGTTTTATAGGGGGTATCTAGTGCACATGGGCAGCTTCAGCGTTCTTTAAAAACCTGCGGCCTGACACCATCCAATAGTGATACTTATTGCAATTTACAGCGATGCAATAGTGGCATCACTATTGGCAACAAGCATTTGCAACTTGCGGACTCTGGTCAGATACTGCGATTTTTAAAGCCGTACTTCTGCGACATGCGGCATGGACCCGACATTCTACCTTATAATTTGAACCAGATTGATCAGCAAAAGGCTAGAAATGGTTGCCTTTTACAAAGCTTTAACAAGTTTTTACCGACATTAGAGCATTTCACACAACACTTTAAGCTGCGCCCTTTAGCGCCACCCAAAAACATGTCATTAGCCCTTTCCGACGTTAAACGCATTGCCAATCTTGCACGCCTTGAACTCACAGAAGATCAAGCCACGGCGACGCTGGACAAACTTAACGGTATTTTCTCTTTAGTTGAGCAGTTACGCGCTGTTGATACCACCGGTATCGAACCTTTAAGTCATCCTATCGCCGCGCTACAGGCCGATCTTTCGCTGCGCCTGCGCGACGATGTCGTCACTGAAGCCAATCGTCGCGAAGATTACCAACGTTCGGCCCCGGCAACCGAGGATGGCCTCTATTTAGTGCCAAAAGTGATCGAATAACTTGCTCAACAGAAATATAAGACAGTTGTTGCGCAATTAATTCAATAATTTTGTTGCGCCGTCTCATTATATTTAAAGCATAGCAATGGCATTGGAACGAAAAAGATACATCGAAGCAATTACTTTCAGATAAATGCGCTATTTGCAATCTCTTTAGAATCCCGTTCACCGTGATCTGAATTGCGAGAGAAATAGTCAACCCGTCCTTAGTGTAGGACTTACGCAAAAGTGTTTCGGCAAGCCAACCCGCCTTCGACGACAGGCGGCGCGGCCAGATGAGTTATCACGCCGCCGGGCCGCTTTTGCGTAAGTCTTACTTTTACTCGACAAGCTTATCCCATGCATACAAAAACTCTTAAGCAACTATCAACGTTGTTACACGAAAAGAAAATCTCTTCCGTGGAACTGGCAACCGAATTTCTAGCGCGCATCAAGCAAAGCGATCTGAATGCTTTTTTGCATGTTGATCAAGAATTAACGTTGCAACAAGCGCAGGCCGCAGATCAGCGTCTGGCACAAAATAACAGCACGCCGTTGACCGGATTACCGATTGCACACAAGGATATTTTTGTCACGCAGGACTGGCGCTCGACTGCTGGTTCGAAAATGCTGGAAAATTACATCAGCCCGTTTGACGCCACCGTGGTATCGCATTTTAAAGATGCCGGTATGGTGCATTTGGGCAAGCTGAATTGCGATGAATTTGCGATGGGTTCATCGAACGAAAATTCCTATTTCGGTCCGGTCAAAAATCCTTGGGATAAGACCGCGATTCCAGGCGGTTCATCCGGTGGTTCGGCGGCGGCGGTGGCTGCCCGCTTGACCCCTGCTGCGACTGCCACGGACACCGGCGGATCGATTCGTCAACCCGCTTCGTTATGCGGCGTCACTGGCATCAAGCCGACCTACGGCAGCGTCTCGCGCTTCGGTATGATTGCGTTTGCATCGTCATTGGATCAGGCTGGCCCGATCGCACAAACTGCGGAAGATTGCGCACTTTTGCTCAACGCCATGATCGGTTTTGATCCGCGCGATTCAACCTGTCTTGAACGCCCGAAAGAAGACTACACACGCGACCTGAATAACGATATTAAAGGTTTGCGGATTGGGATTCCTCGCGAATATTTCAGCAGCGGTCTGGCACCTGACGTTGAGCAAGCAGTACGCGAAGCACTGCGTGAATATGAAAAACTGGGCGCAGTGTTAGTCGATATTTCGTTGCCTAAAACTGAGTTGTCGATTCCCGTGTATTACGTGATTGCACCGGCCGAAGCATCCTCAAATCTGAGTCGCTTCGACGGTGTCCGTTACGGTCATCGCGCTGCCGATTACAAAGACCTCGCCGACATGTATCAAAAGTCACGGGCTGAGGGATTTGGCGAAGAAGTTAAACGTCGGATTTTAGTTGGCGCGTATGTTTTGTCGCATGGTTATTACGATGCTTATTATTTACAGGCGCAAAAAATTCGTCGCCTGATCGCACAAGATTTTCAGACTGCGCTGACTGGTCCGAACCGTCTGTGCGATGTCATCATGGGACCGGTATCGCCGACCGTGGCATGGGATTTAGGCGCGAAAGCCGACGACCCGGTCGCCAACTATCTGGCCGATATTTATACGCTCTCTACCAGTCTCGCTGGCTTGCCTGGAATGTCAATTCCTTGCGGCTTCGGTCAGGGCGAAAAAAATGCACGACGTCCGGTCGGCTTGCAAATCATCGGTAGTTATTTTGATGAAGCCAAACTACTCAACGTGGCACATCAATATCAGCGCGTGACCGACTGGCATCTGCGTACACCGGGCTAACCTTTAAGAAAAAAATCATGCGCGCAATCCACATTTTTTTATCGCGGTGCCTGCCGACTGCGTTAGCTCTGCTAGCCATGTCAGCGTTATCCGCACCGGCAAATGCGCAACAGTTGCAGACTAAATTTAGTTGCAACGTGACCCGCGATGAAGGTGGTGAAAAAGTGATTTATTCCGACGGTGGCGAAATCAATCTGGATGGCAACAAGGTGCAAGCGTTTCGCTGGGAGTCAGACCAATATCGTCCGACCCACGGCTTCGATTGCAGCGTAGATGAAAGCGACGAACCGGTCGCTGAGGTATTAGAAGGTAGCGATAAAGATAGCTGGCGCGTCAGCTTGAAAGATCCGGTTGCAGCGCGGGCGCGACGCGGTTTTGACTTCTACAATCATGGAAAAAATTGCAGCATCCGTTTGCAACGCGATGGCGATACTTTACACATCGAACCGACCTGCCCGGCATTGTGCGGCTCAAGGCCAAATTTTACGACGTTGTCGGTGAATGTAAAAACCGGCACCTGTCTTTACGAAGATAAATGAAGCATCGATGCGGCTGAATTGCACACAATTCGCGGCATCCGACCCTAAAAAATAAGCGAGGAAATTATGCAGTGGGAAGTCGTGATCGGTCTGGAAACGCATGCACAGCTATCGACCAAATCTAAAATTTTTAGTGGCTCATCAACCCAATTCGGGGCAGAGCCGAATACACAGGCCAGCCCAGTGGATCTGGCGTTACCCGGCGTTTTGCCGGTACTCAATCGCGGCGCTGTAGAACGCGCTATTCGGTTTGGTCTGGCGGTCGACGCGGTCATCGCTGCGCAATCGATTTTTGCGCGTAAAAATTACTTCTATCCTGATTTGCCAAAAGGTTACCAAATCAGTCAGTTTGAAATCCCCGTCGTGCAAGGCGGCAAGGTCTCATTCATTCTGGAAAAAGACGGCAAGAGTGAAATCCGCTCAGTCCAATTAACCCGTGCGCATCTGGAAGAAGACGCCGGTAAATCGCTGCACGAAGACTATCAGGGCATGACCGGCATTGACTTGAATCGTGCCGGCACGCCGCTCTTGGAAATCGTCACTGAACCGGATATGCGAAGCGCAGCCGAAGCGGTCGCCTACGCCAAAGCCCTGCACGCATTGGTGATGTGGCTAGGGATTTCCGACGGCAATATGCAAGAAGGTTCTTTCCGTTGCGACGCCAATGTTTCCGTGCGTCCAGTGGGTCAAAAGGAATACGGCACGCGCCGCGAAGTAAAGAACTTGAACTCGTTCCGTTTCCTCGAAGAAGCCATCAATTACGAAGTTCAAAATCAAATCGAAACGCTGGAAGACGGTGGCACAATTCGTCAGGAAACGCGCCTCTACGATCCGGACAAAAAAGAAACGCGTTCGATGCGCAGCAAGGAAGATTCGCAAGATTACCGCTACTTCCCGGATCCAGATTTGCCGCCACTGGTGATCAGCCCTGAATGGGTCGAGCGGGTCCGTGCAACGATGCCGGAATTGCCGGGCGCGATGCGTAGTCGGTTTGTACGTGACTATGCGTTGTCGGAATACGATGCTGTTGTCTTGACCCAATCGCAAGCGATGGCCGCTTATTTCGAGGCCGTAGTCGTCAAAACAGGCGCGGAGCAGGCCAAGCCCGCCGCGAACTGGTTGATGGGCGATTTTTCATCGACATTAAACCGTGAAGGCGTCGACATCAGCGCCGCGCCGGTCAATCCGATCCAATTTGGATTGCTGCTACAGCGCATCGCCGACGGCACTATTTCTAACAAGATAGCGAAAGAAGTATTTGCCGCGATGTGGGAAGCCAAGGCTGCACAAGATACGTTGGCTGACGAGATCATCGAAAGCAAGGGATTGAAGCAGATTTCCGACAGCGGTGCGTTGGAAAAAATCATTGATGAGGTATTGGCAGCCAACGCAAAATCCGTCGAAGAATTCCGCGCAGGCAAAGAAAAAGCATTCAACGCGTTGATCGGCCAAGCCATGAAAGCCAGTAAAGGCAAAGCCAATCCGGCACAGCTGACCGAGTTGTTAAAGCAAAAACTGGGTGGCTAACCGATAAAAATCGGTATTACTATTGTACTAATCGACGGGAAATAAATATCTGAAAAGATGGTGTTTGATGATGTGTATTTTCCGTCGATTGTTGTCGGTTATTAGCAACCGCGATCTAATGGAATCAACTTTATTAACGGTTGGGGTCGTTAATCCATCTGATTAACGTATCGGACTATGACCAATTCGTGCCGTGAATTCGTCCACCGCTTAGCGGCTGGTAACAGCCGACTGAGGACGACTCAACCCGCGATAGCGAGCCAGCGTCAGATCAAATTTGGCGTTCGTGTCGACCATATCCTTCTGGTGCGAACGCATATTTGTCTTGCCCTCTTCCAGTACCCGCCTGGCCTCTTCAATTCTCGCCAGAACATCCGTCGGAATTTTTTTATTCTTATAAAATTCAGTCTCGGCTTGCGCTTCTTTTAACTGTTTTTCTGCGTCGGCTATCCAATCCTGATCCCGCTTTATCGTATCCTGCGATAAGCCGAGATAGTAGCGACGCGACGCCTCAATATCGCTCTCATTCCGATAGCGCGCCAACAAGGCTCTATCCTGCTGGCGTTGCTCTTCTATCGCGGCGGCAGCGATCCGGCGCTTTTCTTTTTCCAGTTGCGACTGGCGTCTTTGCTCTGGCGTCAGTGGCGCAGGAATCTCCCGTTTGAGTACCCCGGTCTTGCTGAGCTCGCGGATCACGCGATCGGCGCATTCAGGCATCGGACGATCAGAACTAATCGTCCGCCCGGCAGCATCCTTGCAGGAATAAATCTGACTGCGTGCGGGTAACGGCACGACAAAAATAACCACGAGCGAAAAAGAGGTGGCCCAAGACAAGACAAACACGCCTGTGACGCGCGGCATCAAATCCAGTATCAATTGTTTTTTTCCGCCCAAATCCATGCGCCTCACCACACATTAATTCACTCCGTACCGCGCCCGATATGCCGCCACGGCGTCTTTGTATTGCGCCAATTGCGGGTCTGCACCAACGCTGGAGATATACGTCAGCAAATCGTTCAAATTGCCTATCGAAATCACTGGCAGACCGAATTCACGCCCCACTTCTTCCACTGCGGATTGCGCCGAAAGTGCGTCATCCTTGCCGGAACGCTCCATCCGATCCAGCGCAATCAATACCGCGCAAGGCGTGGCACCGGCTGCACGGATCATCGCGACCGATTCACGCACCGAAGTGCCGGCCGAAATCACGTCATCGATAATCACTACCCGGCCTTGCAACTTGGCGCCGACGATGGTGCCGCCTTCGCCGTGATCCTTGGCTTCCTTGCGGTTATACGCAAACGCCACGTTACGGCCTTCGGCTGCCATCGCCATCGCGGTTGCCGAGGCCAGTGTGATGCCTTTGTAGGCGGGGCCGAACAGCATGTCGAACTCGACGCCCGAATCCAGCAAAGTACGCGCATAAAACTGCGATAACTGCGCCAGCGTTGCGCCTTGATTAAACAAACCGGCATTAAAAAAGTAAGGCGAGGTCCGTCCAGCCTTGGTCACGAACTCACCAAATCGCAAAACACCGGATGCAACAGAAAAAGCAATAAATTCTTGACGTAAATTGTTCAAAATAGGTTCCAGGCGATAAATATGATCAATAAGATAATGAATTATGACAAATTGTGTCGCTTTCTACTCAAAAACGACACTTTACCGCCATTTTAAATGGAGTTCCAATCTGAAGCAGAGGCAATTGCAAGCACCGTGCCCACCTGCAACATTTCATGCTGCGATGCAACTTGTATCCCTGACAAACGCCCCGATAGCCGTCGCACGAGTGGAATTGTCGGATTTCATGGCTTAGTGGAAGGTTTTGGTGAATACTCGCGTTGAGCAGGTTAGAACGCCTGCGACGCCCCGATAGTAACAATTTTCGGTACACTAGTGCCTATGTCGTCCTCCTCCCCCGAAATTATTCAGCGTGGCATTGAGCAGTATCACGTCAGTTTTGACGCTATGCGCGCCTTCACCGATGCCCGCACGCCCGACACGCCCGATCAATTGTGGATAGTTGAGCATCCCCCGGTCTTTACGCTGGGGCTTGCTGCCGATCTTAGCCACGTACTAGCACCGCACGATATACCGGTCATTCAGACCGATCGCGGCGGTGAAGTCACGTATCACGGCCCCGGTCAGGTCGTCATTTATTTACTCATAGACCTGCGTCGCAAGCGCACCGAAACCCGCTTATTTGCCCGTGAATTTGTGCATACCATCGAGCAGGCGGTGATTGAGACGCTCGCGGCGTATAATCTTGCCGGTGAGCGCAAGTCCGGCGCACCCGGTATTTATATAGCAGAAGGTCCATGGCAAGGCGCCAAGATCGCGGCGCTCGGCTTGAAAATTCGCGCCAGCGGTTGCACGTATCACGGGGTTTCACTGAATGTTGCAATGGATTTGGGGCCATTTTCCTGGATCAATCCTTGCGGCTACGAAGGCCTGGCGACTGTCGATATGAAAATGCTAGGCGTTGATGCGGCGTTGCCTGCCGTGCAGTTAGCACTTGCTCACAACCTGATTGGACGCCTTAGTTGATGATGCTTCACCACCAAACATTGCTTACACCATGACAACCGAAACTACTCCGCTGCACCCGATTGAATTTGCTACTCCTACACCCTACAACCCGCTAGAGAAACAAAAGGGGGCTAGCAAGACTGCGCGTATTCCAATCAAGATTATCCCGATTGAGCGCCTGAAAAAACCTGACTGGATTCGCGTCAAGGCGGCGTCGCCATCGACCCGTTTCTACGAAATAAAAGACATTCTGCGCGCTAATAATCTGGTGACGGTCTGCGAAGAAGCCAGTTGCCCGAACATCGGTGAATGTTTCGGTAAGGGCACGGCAACCTTCATGATCATGGGCGACAAATGTACTCGTCGCTGCCCATTCTGCGATGTCGGTCATGGTCGGCCCGACCCATTGGATGTCAATGAACCAGAAAATCTGGCAAAAACCATCGCCGAACTACGGTTGAGCTATGTCGTCATCACCAGCGTTGACCGCGATGATTTGCGCGATGGCGGTGCGGCACATTTCGCTGAATGTATTCGTCGTGTGCGCGAATTGTCGCCGAATACCAGAATTGAAATCCTGACACCGGATTTCCGTGGCCGCATGGACCGCGCACTGGAAATCCTTAACGCAGCGCCACCGGATGTAATGAATCACAATCTGGAAACCGCACCGCGCCTGTACAAAGAAGCGCGTCCGGGATCAGATTATGAATACTCGCTAAATCTGCTCAAACGCTTTAAAGCACTGCATCCACGCGTACCAACCAAATCCGGGATCATGGTCGGTCTGGGCGAAACCGATGAAGAAGTCTTGCAAGTAATGCGTGATTTACGTGCGCATGACGTAGACATGCTGACCATCGGCCAATACCTGATGCCAAGCGGCAACCACTTGCCGGTACGTCGCTACGTGCATCCTGATACTTTTAAAATGTACGAAGAAGAAGCGTACAAAATGGGCTTCGTCCACGCGGCAGTCGGCGCGATGGTGCGCAGTTCGTATCACGCGGATGAGCAGGCGCATGATGTGTTGGCTGCGGTAAAAAATTAGTACGCTGGGACCGAATGTAAGCAAGTGAGAATTGTGAATTCAGTTCCCCCTATACTCGTCACATAGGTCAAACGTCACTTTGAAAAAAGGCGATCTTAAAAGATCGCCTTTTTTACGCTGACGCGTCCTACATTAAATTTACACGCTTACCAGTTCATCAAAAAATACAAAAGAAACACATTCACCACCAGCAACGTGAGGGCCGTGGGCAGTTGTGCTTTGATGACCGCGTTTCGGTCTGGCAATTCCAGCAATGCTGCGGGCACAATATTGAAGTTTGCCGCCATCGGTGTCATTAGCGTGCCGCAATAGCCGGAAAACATGCCGATTGAGGCCATCACTGCCGGATTCGCGCCGTATATGCCGACCAATACCGGCACACCAACGCCGCCCGCCATCACCGGAAACGCGGCAAAGCCATTTCCCATTACTACCGTAAATAGCGCCATTCCAAATACGTAGACCATCACCGCGACGAATTTGTAGTCCATGTTGATATAGGCCGTTGTCAGATGGGCGACCGCCTTGCCAACGCCCGCATCTGAAAACACTAATCCCAGCATCCCCAACATCTGCGGCAATACGACTGCCCATCCCAGTGCCTCGGTCAATCGACGTGATTCACGCATTGATTGCGCGGGTGTGTCGTTAGTTAGCCAACAGGCCAGACCGAGTGCAACGATACAGCCGACGCCAAGACTGACCAGCGTGGTATTTTTTGGATCGAGCAAAAAACTGTCGCCAATTTTGACGTTGTGCAGCACCACCGTGCCGATCACGGTGACGAGCGGAATGGCGAGTGCAGGAATAAACAATTTGTTGCCGAGACGACCGGCACTGGCGCGCCGGGATTTATCTGAAAGCTCGACATGTTTGCCTGCGCCAACGCGTCCTAAACCGGCGATCAGCGCCATCAGAATCACACCCGCGCCGACCAGTGCTGGCGGCAAACGGTCACCGATTAAAAAGGCCGTTGCAAACAAGCCCCAGAATAAGCCGCTGGACCAGCGCCGGGGATTGCTGCTATCCCGCAACGTCATGATGGCGGTAATGGCCAGAGTCGCGCCGACGAGATAGTAAAGATAGGTGACGGAAAGTATCATCGCTTAATCCCCCGCCTTGTTGATGGTGCCCGCTGCGGAGTCTGCTGCAACGGTTCCGATTTTGTAGCCCATCTCGCGATCCAATGCAGCATCCAATCGCGATAATCGGTAGCCGTGAATAATGAAGGCCGAGATCGCCGTTGGGATTCCCCACAGCGCAATATGCAGCGGTTCGACATCAATCCCGGCTTCATGCAGAAAAGTCGACATCAGCACAATCGCGCCAAAGGCCACGAAAATATCTTCGCCAAAAAACAGACCAACGTTATCGGTCGCCGCAGCGTAAGCGCGCAACTTGTAACGAACCGCATCGGTCAGTTTGCCATAGCGCGTTTCAGCCGCACCTTCGGTCATCGGTGCCAGTAACGGTCGCACCATTTGCGGATGGCCGCCCAGACTGGTCAAACCGATCGATGCCGTTAATTCACGTGCCGCCAGATAGACGATCAGCAGCCGACCGGCAGTGGCTGACTTGATGCGCCCAATCCAGTTTTGCGCATGCAAGCGCAAACCGTGACGTTCCAGTAATCCAATGATGGCTAACGGTAGCAAAATAATGAGTGGCAGATTGCGTGTCTTGATAAAGCCGGTGCCGATTTCTGCCAACACCTGCTCGATAGGAAACTGCGCGGCGAGGCCGGTGACGATAGCGGCGGCGGCCACGACCAACATCGGATTAAACCGCAGTACAAAACCGAGAATGATGACCAGGACGCCGATGAGCGGCCACAGATTGATAACAGGGTGCATTTGATCTCCAGTATTTGATTATTTTTTGGTGGATAACGGATACTATGCAGGGCTAGTTAATGCCACTTTAACGTAGACGGAATGCGTCAATTTTTTCTCACAGGTGCTTCTGCGAATGCATCCTTTAGTAAAAAGAACAGCGCCAAATGACCCGGTCTAAATGTAAATTACCCAGCCAGAATGACGTCTACGAGCTGCCGGGAGCCGCGACGATAATGCCTTCTTGGGTAAGATGCGCGCGAATACGTTGGGCGAACGCCAACGCATGTGCGCCATCACCGTGCAAGCAAACCGAGTGCGCTATCAAAGGAACCCAACTGCCATCGATCGCCTGCACCCGGCTATCGCGCACCATGCTCATGGTTTGCGCCAGTGCCTGATCAGCATCGTCGATCATCGCGCCGGGTGTGCCGCGCTTTACCAGCGTGCCATCGGCGTTATATCCGCGATCGGCAAATACTTCCTGGATAGCCGTCAAGCCGACGCGTCTGGCGGCGTCAATCAGCGCGCTGTTAGCCAGACCATACAAGGCTAGCGAAGGATTAAAATCCCGCACCGCAGCGACGATGACGTCGGCCAGTTTTGGGTCGCGCGCAGCTTGGTTGTAGAGTGCGCCATGGGGTTTTACGTGGGCAAGTTTTGCGCCTTGCGCTTCGGCAATCCCCGCCAACGCGCCTATCTGATACAACATGCCGCTATAGATTTCCTCGGGCGGTAAGTTCATTTCGGTACGGCCGAAATTGTCGCGATCAGGAAAGCTAGGATGCGCGCCAATGGCAACGCCATGCTGGACTGCCCAGGCGACCGTTTGTTGCATCAGAAATGCACGACCTGCATGCCAGCCGCAGGCAATATTAGCGGAGCTGATCAGGCCAAGCAGCGCCTGATCGCTGACACCACCTTCGCCGAGGTCGGCATTCAAGTCGATGGTAAGGCTACCATTCTTGCTTGATTCAAGTGCCTGCGAGCTCGGTAGGACAGCCGCCAATTCGATCTCTTTTTTTGTCTTTTTCACGGTCGTCCTTTTATTTTTTGGCCGGACGCAGCCATGTCATCGCCAGATCAATTTGTTCCAGATAGGCCGTGTCGTTAATCAACTCCTGACGCGCCTGTTCAACATCGCATTCAACAAATTGCAGCGTTCGGTTAAAACGAAGTTGCGCAAGCTTGGCGATATCCGCTGCGATGACGACCCCAATTTTTGGATAGCCGCCAGTGGTCTGCGCGTCTGCCATCAACACAATCGGCTGGCCTGCTGGCGGGACTTGAATGATGCCGGGGAAAACCCCGTGTGACGCCATGTTGGCACTCAGCGTATCGGCGCTCTTTTTCGCTTTCAGCTCCGGACCGGACAACCGAAAACCCATGCGATTACTTTGCGGCGTCAGTGTCCATGCACTGCGCCAAAAGGCGCGTTGCGCGGCGATCGTGAACTGGGCGTATTCGGGGCCGGGAATCACCCGAATTGGCAGCGGCTGCGCGGCGCGTGACTCGGCATCGATGCTGTACCAATCGGGCGCATGCACGCCAAATGAACGTGCGCACCGTATCGTCGATGCGAGCGCGGCCAGATCGGGCGCAACCGTTTGCAGCCGATCGCCTTCCAGCAGCGCACGACCGCGATGCCCGCCAAACCCCGCCGCCATATCGGTGGCACGTGAACCAAGCTGCACCGCGGCATCGATACCACCAGCAATTGCAACGTAAGTCCGCATGCCGTGGCGAGGCGCTTCTAACGTCAGAGTCTGACCTGCGCGTACAGGAATACTCCACCACGGCCAGATGCGTTTTTCATCCAGCATCGCCGCAAAATCGGCACCGCCCAAAGCAATCCGGGTATCCGCTGTAAAACGGAAAACACAAGGGCCGAGCGTAATTTCCAGTGCCGCAGCATCGATGGGATTACCGACTAATTTATTTGAGATTGCCAATGCCATCCGGTCCAGCGCGCCAGCCTGACAAATGCCCAGATGCCGAAAACCGTTGCGGCCCATATCTTGTACCGAGGTCATGCGTCCAGCGCGGATGATATCGATCATGACAAGACCTCGCTTGCCACAAAGCGCACCCGGTCGCCGGGCTGAAGCAATGTCGGCGGCAGCCCCAATGGATCAAACAAGCGCACGGCGGTATGGCCGATTAATTGCCAGCCGCCCGGAGAGGCTGCCGGATAAACCGCCGTTTGGCTGCCGCCGATACCGACGGAACCAGCTGGCACGACTAAACGAGGCTCGCTGCGGCGGGGAGTGGCTAATAAGGGATCGAGCCCGCCCATGTAGGCGAAGCCGGGTTGAAAACCCAGAAAATAGACAATGTAATCCGCTGCGGTGTGGCGCTCGATAATCTCTGCAATCGAAAAACCAGTGTGTTCGGCAACGACAACCAGATCTGGCCCGCCAGCGCCGCCATAAATCACTGGAATATCAATTTGACGCCCGTTTTTGGGGATCGCGGCGGTCCGCTCCCAGGCACTGAGTAATTTGTCGGACAAGCCGTCTGCATCGGCAAACAATGGATCAAACAGGATGGTCAGATTGTTCATACCGGGGACAACATCCAGGATATGCGGCCATTGTGTTGCCTTGGCGGCAATCGCCCAAAGCCGTTGTTGGCAGGCTAATGTAGCAGCCGATCCGGCGGTCAATACCAGCGCGCCCTCGCCTAGGGGCTGAATTTCTACCCGACTTGGGGCTTGCGGTTGCTTTAAATCCGTCATCGCACGCATTTCTCTCTGCACACCGGGCGCAATAAATGGTGGGTATTAGATGGTCTCGGCCGGTTTTACCGACTCAAACGATATTCCCTAAAGTAGACTGCAATATCAGCCATCAAAAACAAAATGTCAATAAATTGTACGTAAATAGTTTTCAAAATACATCTGGAACGTTGGCGTTATACTGATGCGGTTTCTCGAAGCAAGTGCATTTATTGCGGATTACACGTCTATTTAGCGAGATGCGCCTCGACAGAAACGCGCATGTGAAGCTATTTAACTGCTGGCAAAACCGCCAGAAATAACGCTGGATGCGCGTACGACCACATTTTAAAAATACCGTTTAGCGTCTTTGCAGGCGCACTGAGGATGCACATGAGCGATACTCCTTCCCAAATATTGTCTTCGTCCCACTTGGCGTCGGACACTAGCGCCGAGTTATCTGAGCTTGAATATGCGCTAATTATTGCGGGCAATGCATTTAATCGATGGATGGCGCGCTGTATGTCAGCGGCCGGTGTAAAAGATATGACGCCGGTAGAGGTGTCTTTGTTGCATCACGTTTGTCATCGCGAACGAAAAAAGAAATTGGCCGACATTTGCTTTGTCCTGAACATTGAGGATACGCACGTTGCCAGTTACGCGCTGAAGAAGCTGGTAAAAACGGGCTTTGTGAAAAGTGAGAAGGTCGGAAAAGAGGCGTTTTTCTCTGCCACCGAAAAAGGCTATGCACTGGCTCGGGCGTATCGCGAGGTGCGCGAAGAGTGTCTGATCGCCGTGCTGGCGGATACCGGCCTGTCCAATCAGAGTCTGAGTGAGACGGCTAAATTATTGCGCACTGCTTCCGGTTTGTACGATACCGCATCACGGGCAGCAACCTCGCGCTGAATAAGGCAATGGCGCGACTCAAATGACGTTTTAGAATAAAAAAAGCGCAAGGGAAAATCCCCTGCGCTTTTTCTTTAAGCGTTACCGCCGATCAGGCAGCCAGCGCCTTATCCAGCAATTGATGCAATTCAGCAAAAGCCGGCTCGCCGACATAACGCTTAATAATGTTGCCCTTTTTGTCGATGACAAAAGTGGTTGGCGTTAGTTTTACATCGCCGAACGATTGGGCTAGCTTGTCGTTGGTATCCAGCGCAACTTGAAACGGCAGACTGCGCGTCTGCGCAAAATTAACCACGTAATTCGGTGGATCGTAACTCATCGCGACCGCGACAAAATCTAATCCCTGTGCCTTGTATTTATTATAGGTTTCGATCATTTTCGGCATTTCACCAACGCAAGTCGTGCAGCTGGTAGCCCAAAAATTGACCATGACAACCTTACCACGCAGACTTTTCAGCGAGACCTTCTCGCCTTGAAGATTGGTGAAGCTGACATCCGGCGCAGGACTTTTATGGGAAAAAGACAGCGTCGCAAACGCGCCTATCGCCACTGCAACAATCACGACAGCGAGCTTTATCCAAAGTCGCTTGCGTGGTGCTGCATTTACGTCAGTTTGCATAAATATCCCATACGGATCAGGCTAAGAAGACCCTTATTATAATCATCTGTTTGCAGCTTTGCTGGATGACTTGTTTACATTAACAACTCAACAACTATTGCAAACCCTTCGTGTTCAAATTCAAGCACAACGGCGGAATGATCGCCAAAAGCAGCCGTGTCGAGCAAACCACACTTCGCCATCGCAAAAATAGCCGCCGGATAAATAAATATCCCAGCGGCTAAATAATTATCAAGAGAACCACGCCATCAAATCAGCCTGATTTTCTTTGCTGCTTACTGCCGTGGTGCAGTCGATAGTTGCGTCAACTCATCTTCAGTCATGTAGTCGAACACTTTAACGACTTTTTGTACGCCGCTAACGCCTGCTGCGATTTCTGCTGCGCGGCTTGCTTCACGTTCAGTAGCGCGCCCCATCAAATACACATTCCCGCGTTCTGTGACCACTTTAACCGCGTTGCCAAAAACATCTTTGGCGTCTAGCAGCGATGCTTTGACCTTGCTAGTGATGAACGTATCGTTAGAACGTTGCGAGAAGCTGGAAGGATCGCCGATGGCTAGCTCATTGACTACGCCATGCACGCCTTCGATGCTTTTAGCTTCTTGCTCTGCAGCAGCTTTAGCCGCTTCGTCGCGTACTTCACCGGTTAGCAGAACTTTACGATTGAAACTGGTGACATTGATATGGCTAGGATCGCCGACGACACCGGGAAGCCGTGCTTCACCTTTAAGCGCAATGGTTTTGTCATCGGTTTGTGCACCCAATGTACGTCGGTCTGTGGCAGCAAACCCGCCCACAACCGCGCCGCCCAACAACAAACCGACACAACCGCCCAGACTCATTACCACCGCGCCGCATAATGCCACGGTTGCCAATGGGCGTTTCAACGTATTCCAACGACTTTGTACACTAATCATTCACATCTCCTCCAAATAAAGCGACATCGATGCCGTCGCATAAGCAGTGAATAGTCAGCAGGTGAACTTCCTGAATGCGCGCGGTCCGATCATGCGGCACACAGATATGCACATCTGCGTCGGTCAATCTTTGGTTCATCGCGCCGCCGCCTTTACCGGTCAACGCTACTACACGCATATCGCGCTCTAACGCTACATCGATCGCCGCCAGAATGTTGGCCGAATTGCCGGATGTCGTAAATGCCAGCAGCACATCGCCCGCTTGTCCAAACGCCTGCACTTGTTTAGAGAAAATTTCGTTGTAACTGTAATCATTTGCGATCGCGGTAATAATCGAAGTGTCAGTCGTCAGCGCCATTGCTGGCAATGGCAAGCGTTCACGTTCAAATCGTCCTACCAGTTCAGCCGCAAAATGTTGACTGTCGGCTGCAGAGCCGCCGTTGCCGCAACAAAGAATCTTGTTTCCATTCGACAACGCAGAAAACATTAGTTCCACTGCAGCTGCAATTGGTTGCACTAATTCTGCCGCAGCGTTGGATTTGAGTTCGGCGCTTTCTTGAAAATGCGCCAGGATACGTTGATTGATCATGATGGGCTGTTTATAAAAGAGTTAAATAGGGTAGCAGATTGCGCATTGCATGGCCGCTTTTGGTGTGTCGCGAAATTTGCCGGGAAGGGTGCAGTGTAAAACCTCACGCATCGAACGCGTTTTTTATCCATTCTGTGACATCTCCATCGATTGCGATGACATCAAAACGGCAAGCTGGAGGTTGCCGGTAACGCCGCAGAAAATGCTGTGCGGCAATAATCAACCGCCGTTGTTTGGTGGGTGTAACGCTCGCCGCCGCGCCACCGTGACGCTGGTTGGCGCGCTGTCGGACTTCGACAAACACCAGCGACGCTGAAGCGTCCGTCACGCCGGTATTGTCCAACATAATCAAATCGATTTCGCCACCTTTGCAGCCGAAATTGCGCTCGACAAGCTTTAATTTCCGCTGCTGTAAATAGTCTAATGCCGCGTCTTCCGCCAACTGCCCACTGATCTGACGCGCGCTACGGCGTTCTGGCAGCAATGAGCGAAACGGAAGCGCATTAAAAATCTTCATAAATCTTCATCGTGACGCTTTGCTTAGCGACCATCAAGCGGCACAGCAACACCGTTTTCATAGACAGCGGTAGTTTCTGCACGATCGAAAGCAGGCGTGCCGACACCGAAACCGACATTCAGCTTGCCGGTCGCGCCATTGATTTGAAACGCCGGATTGCGTGCTGCGATCTGCCGCGTCACATTGTATGCATCGATTCCCAGCGCATACAACCGCGCCAGATCGGGGTTCGATGCACCCGTAGCGCCGCTGGCCTGACGCGGATAGGCCATCATCGACGGTTTATCCGCCATTAACAGCCACGGAATATCCAATAAACGCACGCCATCCAATCCTGCCAGCCGATTACTGTCATCCTTGCCGACTGAGTTCAATTGCGAAATCCCATACATCGGCGTATCGGCACCGACCGCGCTGCGCACTTGCAACGCCTGATCTGCCGTGAGCGCGACAAACAAGGCAGAAGGATTCTCTGTTTGTATACGTTGCTTGAGTTGATCCAGCGCGCCGGGATTGGCAACCCCTTGCGCCATACTCAACAGCATCACATCCGCCTGCATGCCAACGTTAGCGGCTTGCTGCGCAAATGCATTGGCAACGCGTTTCTGCCAACTGACGTTCGTCGCAACGACAAATACTTTACCCGGACCGCGTTCCGCGCTCATCCAATCGGCCACCTGACGCGCTTCAGTCTCAATGGATAAACCGATAGGTAATAACAACTGTGGCAATGCAGCCTCGTGATCCGAGGGCAAATCCGGCTGCGTCAGCGCAATCGTCGGCTTGGTGATCTTGCCGCTTTGCACAATGGCGGTGATACCGGTGCGCGATAACGGGCCGATCAAAATATCAAATTTCTGACTTGCGGCAAGATAGGCAGCGAGCATGTCCGCCGGGGTATCAGGGGCTTCGATGACGCTGATCGCGAGACCGTTTTTATTGCGCTCATACGCCGCCAGAAAACCGCTGCGCAGAGCATCGGCTGCACTGCCCAAAGGTCCTGAACGGGTCGGTAATAATAATGCGACGCTCGCCAACGGGATGCGACCATCGCCAATATCATTGGCAACCGGTTCGACAACGGTTGTATTTGCCAGCGCAGCGGGGCACAATCCGTGCAACATGACGCCCGCCAGTACCAGCATCCACGGTCTTGCCCACTTGAATAACATTTATAGCTCCCATGACTGATCAATCTGCCAGCAACCTTCTTACCTTACCGATTTTGTCGGAGGTGGGTCTGCAAACATATCCAATGTCGACATTATATGTGCTTGCCACCCCAATCGGGAATGTCTGCGATATAAGCTTGCGGGCGCTGCATGTGCTGTCGCTGGTGGACGCCATCGCTTGCGAGGACACCCGAAATACTGCGCATTTACTGCATCGTTACGGGGTTTCCAAGCCCTTAATAGCCGCGCATCAACATAATGAGCATGAAGTCGCCGAAAAGATCGTTGCCCGATTACAAGCCGGTGAACGCATCGCGCTGGTCTCCGATGCCGGAACGCCCGCCGTGTCAGATCCGGGCGCAAGGATCGTCGATGCCGTGCTAAAAGCAGGCTTGCGCGCCCTGCCTTTGCCGGGTGCATCGGCGGCGATTGCTGCTTTATCTGTTAGTGGCCTTTTAAACGATCAATTCCAGTTTGTTGGCTTTTTGCCGAGCAAAGCGCGCCAGCGTGAAACGGTATTGGCAAGTTTAGACAGCGTTTCCGCCACACTGATTTTTTATGAAGCACCGCATCGGATTGTGGAAACCGTGGATGCCTTGCTACAAGCATTCGGCCCGACGCGACAAATCGTGCTGGCACGTGAATTAACGAAATTGTTTGAGACCGTCCATCGCTGCGCTCTGACAGAGGCTCCGGCGTGGCTGGCGGCAGACCCAATGCGACAGAAAGGCGAGTTTGTGATCCTGATCGATTCTCCGCCAGTTGCGGTCGACGATGGCGCTGAAGGCGACCGGATTCTGAAAATTTTGCTGGCTGAACTATCGGTGAAACAGGCTGCGGCGCTGGCGGCCCAGATCAGCGGACAAAAGAAAAATGCCTTATATGACCGGGCATTGGTATTAAAAGCGGAGCAAGATGCCGCGCAGTGAGACGGTCTTTATATGCCTGATTATTAACTTAGTGCCGCGCGACTACAAATTGCCGCAACACACGTTGGGATTGTCGTAATATACAAAGTATCAGTTTAACAACGACAATTTCGTCCCTCTACCAGGCATTCTGGTCTCTTAAAATACCCCAAAATTAAATCGCAGCAAGAAACAAGGTTATTAACGACGTATTTTCGCAACGCTTCTCAGCCATCGCTAGATGGTGTGTCGGTTCGAGGGTAAAATCCGCCAAATTGTGCGGTGCGTCAGCAATAAATTGATTTGCAAAACAAGCAGCGGGCAGGTTTTTGGCGCGGTGGAAACATCGATGTCCATTCACCTGTCGGGATACTAGATAAGAAAGAAATCATGAGCAATCCGCAAGGTCGCGACAAAACCCCCTTCACCTCTAAGCGTCTGCATGTCATTACTTTGGGGGCGCTGGGCGTAGTGTTCGGCGATATCGGCACCAGCCCCCTGTATGCACTAAAAGAGAGTTTTAGCCCCGAGCACGGTATTCCGTTCTCCTCGTCAGCAGTGATGGGGATTATTTCGATGCTGTTTTGGGCCATCATGATCGTGGTGACGCTGAAATATATTTATTTCGTGATGCGTGCCGATAATAATGGCGAAGGCGGTGTTCTGGCTTTGATGGCGCTGGCTTTACGGACAGCAAAAAGCGGCTCGCGCTGGGCCAAATGGATCATGATGCTGGGCGTGTTCGGCGCCTGTATGTTTTACGGCGATGTGGTGATTACCCCTGCTATCTCAGTGTTATCTGCAGTTGAAGGGCTGGAAATTGCCACCCCTGCACTGTCGCATTACGTCATTCCACTGACCGTAGCGATCATCATTGCGCTGTTTTTGATTCAGCGTCACGGCACCTCAATCGTTGGCAAAATGTTCGGCCCGGTCATGCTCGTTTGGTTCCTATCGTTAGGTCTGCTAGGCGTTTACAACATCGTCAAAGCCCCGGAAATTCTGGCGGCAATCAATCCCTACTACGCCTTCCACTTTATGGTGATGCACGCCCAATTGGCATTTGTCGTGCTCGGCTCTGTTGTGTTGGTATTGACCGGGGTAGAAGCGCTGTACGCCGACATGGGGCATTTTGGGATAAGACCAATTCGTTTTGCCTGGTTATATACCGTCATGCCATGCCTGATGCTGTGTTACTTCGGTCAGGGCGCAAATTTGATCGTCAATCCTTCCGCCGTATCGAATCCTTTTTATCTGATGGTGCCAGACCAATTGCTAATACCAATGGTGATTCTGTCGACCTTTGCGACGGTAATCGCTTCTCAGGCGGTTATTTCCGGCGCTTTCTCCCTGACCAGTCAGGCAATTCTTCTCGGCTTCGTCCCACGCATGCGCATTTTGCATACGTCTGAAGATGAGCGCGGCCAAATCTATATCCCGGTCATTAACTGGATGTTACTGATATTAGTTGTCGCGGTAGTGCTGTCTTTCAAAAAGTCAGATAATCTCGCCGCGGCGTATGGCGTGGCGGTAACGGCAACGATGCTTATCACGACGATTTTGGCAGCGGTCGTCATGCGCACCGTATGGAAATGGAACCCAATCTTAGTCGCGCTGATTATCGGCGCGTTCTTTATCGTCGATTTCGGCTTCTTTGCAGCAAATCTGATGAAGATTCCAGATGGCGGCTGGTTCACGATCTTGCTTGGGGTGGTCTCGTTCTTCTTGCTGATTACCTGGTATTCAGGGCGCATGCTGCTGCGTGAACGCAGTCAGGATGAGGGTATCCCGCTGGCGCCGTTTATTGAAGGCTTGCTAGCCCATCCACCGCATCGCGTTGATGGCACTGCGGTATTTTTGACAGGTAACGTGGCGACTGTGCCGGTGGCGATGCTGCATAACCTCAAGCACAATCGTATTTTGCATAAACGCGTTTTCTTCCTGAAAATCAGTATCTGGGACATTCCCTACGTTGATGACAATAAGCGGCTGACCTTGAAAGAAATGGGCGGCGAGGTCTATCTGCTACGCGCAGCTTTTGGCTTCAAAGAAGCACCGGACGTCAATACGGTGATGAACCTGACCAATAAACAATTCGGTCACGAATTCGATTTGATGGATACGTCTTTCTTCCTGGCCCGCGATACGATCGTGCCGAGCAAGTTGCCGGGGATGTGGCTATGGAGAGAAAAGTTATTCGCATGGATGTATGCCAATGGCGCAAAGCCATCGGACTTCTTCCATATCCCCGTCAATCGCGTAGTTGAATTGGGAACCAAAGTTGAGATTTAAACATTGGATTGACGGTTGATTTAAGCGTGAATGCTTAAGTTAAGATAATAAAAAAGGAGCCAATGGCTCCTTTTTTATACTGCATAACACATAAAATCGAACAAAGAATGTTACGTTCTTCGGTACGCTAAACGCGTTCTTATTGCAGCGTTACCGGCTGGCTCATCAAGGCATCGTAATTACCAAGAAAAGCATCAATGTCTTCAATACTTGGCTCGGAAGCAATTAGTTCTTCAACACCTTGTCGAAAAAACTCTGCAAGCGCACCAGCAATAAAAATTTCCCGTTTGAATGATTTATCGACAATTTCGTAGCCGCCAAAGCGTAGCGCTTCTCGTTGTTCATCGGCTCCAAATTCGACGACGCTGTACTGGTCACTGTTGTAGATCAGGTTCATATGCGCTCCCTGTAAAGTTAGACAGAAGGTGATGATCGATAAGCAGTTTTCAAGCCAGCTAGCGTAAATATTCTGATTTGCTCCTTTTTTGCCAGGTCAAAAGAATCATTTAAAAGTTGCTCAGCTACGACCTATTGCTTTCTATAGTACGCCTAAGCGCATTTTTGTCACGCAATTAATGTGAAACGTTAACGTCAATTGCAACCAAATGTGACAAGCAACACAAACCCATTTCGCTTCATCAAACTTCACACTCGCCATTCTGCTATTTAAAAATAATGAATGATTCATGCAGCGTGTCTCTTTTCACGGGCCAATTCCACGTTATAGGTGAATCGGCATCACATAAATAATCCTATAAAATTATCTAAATAATAATAACTTCAACATAGCATTGCGATTAGCGCATTTATATATCTCCGTCACGCTTTTCAAAATATCCCCGCAAATCTACCGAAATCTCGTATGCGTAATGATGCCGCGTGCCAAGAATGACATGACGCGCTCTGCCGCATCGGATATTTTGTGGTCGACCGGCTTATTTCACCAGTCGACCACAATTATTTTTCACGCAGCGCCCGGCGATACTGAATTGCTTCGGCAACATGCGCCTTGACGATTCCCTCGCTGGCGGCGAGATCGGCAATCGTCCGGGCAATTTTCAGTACGCGATGATAACCACGAGCCGACCAGTTCAGATGCGTCATTGCCGTCTGCAACAACTTTTCTCCCTCAGCATCTGCTTTGCAATAAGCATCGATATCGGTCGTCGATAGCGCATTGTTGCTTTTGCCTTGCCGGGCTAGCTGAATCGCGTACGCATGGCCGACGCGCTCAGCGATGTGGCTGGATGACTCACCGTCAGCCTGTTTTTTTAATTCATCATGGCGCAATGATCCGACTTGGATTTGCATATCGATGCGGTCTAATAAGGGGCCGGAAATTTTGTCTTGATAGCGTCCGATGTTGTCTGGGGTACAGCGGCACTTATTAGCCACGTGACCGAGATAGCCGCAGGGACAGGGGTTCATCGCCGCGATTAACTGAAAACAGGCGGGAAAATCGGCCTGCCGCGCAGCACGTGAAATGGTGATGCGGCCAGATTCTAGTGGCTCACGCAATACCTCTAAAACACGTCGGTCAAATTCAGGCAATTCGTCTAAAAACAGCACGCCGCGATGCGCTAATGAAATTTCACCGGGGCGAGGTGTACCGCCGCCACCAACCAGCGCCACACCAGAGGCAGTGTGATGGGGTGCGCGATAGGGACGTACTTTCCAACTACTGCTGGAAAAACCGCTGGTCAGCGATTGCACCGCTGCCGATTCCAATGCTTCCTGATCCGTCATCGGCGGCAAAATCCCTGCAAAGCGCGTCGCCAACATGGATTTTCCGGTACCGGGAGGCCCAATCAGCAACGCGCTATGGCCACCAGCGGCGGCGACTTCAAGTGCACGTTTAGCCTGCAACTGCCCTTTTACATCGCTGAAATCGAGGTAACAAGGGGGTTTTATTTGCGGCGTGGCGATGTGGCGTACTAATCTTTCATTTGGCTCTTTTGCAGAGAAATGCGCGCAGACATGCAGCAAAGAATCGGCCGGGAAAATCGCCGCATCGGTGACCAGCGCGGCCTCATCGGCATTTTGACGCGGCAAAATAAATGCGCGCTGTTTTTTCTGTGGATACGCCAGATCGTTTTCAACGCTATTAGGGGCAGTGATCGCCGGTCGGGTCATCGCAAACGTCATTGCCAATGCCCCGCGGATCGGACGCAACTCGCCTGACAACGATAGTTCGCCAGCAAATTCGTATTGGTCTAGCTGATCGGCTGGCATCTGGCCCGATGCGGCAAGTATGCCAAGCGCAATCGGCAGATCAAAACGTCCCGATTCTTTGGGTAAATCGGCGGGTGCCAGATTGACGGTAATTCTTCGGGAGGGAAATTCAAAAAGCGCATTTTGAAGCGCTGCACGGACCCGGTCTTTTGATTCCTTGACCTCGGTTTCCGGCAATCCAACAATCGTAAAAGAAGGCAATCCGTTTGCGAGGTGAACTTCAACCGTTACTTCCGGGGCTTGCATCCCTGCAAGCGCCCGGCTTTTTAATACTGCCAACGTCATGGGTGTTGCCGTTGAAAGCCGGTCATGGACGCTTTAATTGTGCTTCTATTTCAGTAATGCGCGATTCCAGCAATTCCAGCTTGGCCCGCGTCGTTGCCAACACCTGCGCCTGAACATCAAATTCTTCCCGTGTCACGAGATCGAGTTTGGCGAAACCGCTGCTCAGCATTGCCTTTACGTTTTTTTCGATGTCTTTGGCGGGCGAGTTTTCGATAGCCTGATTAATCTTGGACTGCATATCTTCAAAAAAATTGGGCTTGCTCATGGTGATGCTCCTGTAAATACAAAAAAACGTAAGAATAAAAATGATACCCCATGCCAAGGGCGTCGGCGTGAGACTGGCATGCATCTTAAGAGAATCTCTCAAGATGTCACACCATCCAGCGAATTCCTATGCTGCACAGAGCCAGAACGCCCACCGATGCGATCGCCCGGCTGCATCCCCGCAAGATTACGCGCGTCAACTACCCCAAACCCCGCTATGCCCGAGAGCAGATTGGCAATTCCTTACTTGCGCGCACCAAAATAATACAAAAACAATTTTATGCATCTCTATGGTGCAGAAATCCGGAGGTATTTGCTAAAGGTAAGCGCAGATTGTAGGGGTTAAAACAATAAAGCGATTATAAATCGCGCCTTAAAACGCAATATGAATTCGTTGGCATGACTCCTGCTAGAGAGGAAATGAAACTTTAGTTACCGGCTCTTCGTATTTTAATGTTGCATAGCTACCAGGGATAAAAATGAAAAATCTGACGTATAAGCTAGTACTCGCCGCGGCAGTCGCATCGACAATGGTTGCCAGCTTCGCCCATGCGGACGACGCAGCGCCTACCCCCGCTGTTGCGGCTGCAGCGCCAGCCGCAGAACCCGTACCTGATAATCAGATCGCTTATAACATTGGCGTCGTAAACGACTACCGTTTCCGCGGTATTTCGCAAACCCGCTTTGACCCTGCTTTGCAAGGTGGCGTGGACTACACCAATAATCCTACCGGCCTTTACGCTGGTACTTGGTTGTCAAACATTAAATGGATCAAAGATTCGGTCAACAGCGCTGGCTTTAACGGCAAAGGCAATATCGAGTGGGATTTGTACGCAGGTAAGCGCGGCGATCTTCCTGGTGGCTTTACCTATGACGTCGGCGGTTTGTACTATTACTATCCGGGCAACAATTACAGCAATATCGGTAAAAACGCGAATACGTTTGAGCTCTACGGTCAACTCGGTTATGGCCCTGGTTACTTCAAATACTCACATGCATTGACCAACTTGTTCGGCACGGTCAACAGCAAGAATAGTGCGTATTACGACCTTGGCGCTAATTTCGATGTCGGTTCCGGTGTAACGCTGGGTCTGCATATTGGTCACCAAAGTGTTGAAAACTTTAGCTTCGCCAGCTACACCGACTGGAAAGTTGGCGTAACAAAAACCTTTGAGAGCCTGTATGGCGTTACTCTTGGCGCAGCTTTTGTCGGTACAGATGCCAAAAACGGCGCGTATGTCGCCCCTGACGGCAAAAACCTCGGCAAAAACGGTGTGGTCTTCTCTCTCGCAAAAACTTTCTAACTGAGGTCAATATGAAACTGATCACTGCGATTATTAAACCATTCAAATTGGATGAAGTCCGTGAGGCGTTGTCAGCTATCGGCGTACAAGGCATCACCGTTACAGAAGTAAAGGGTTTTGGCCGTCAGAAAGGACACACCGAGTTGTATCGCGGCGCTGAGTATGTTGTCGATTTTCTGCCTAAAACAAAAATTGAAGCGGCAGTAGATGATTCGATTCTGGATCGTGCAGTAGAAGCGATAGAAACCGCAGCACGCACCGGCAAAATCGGCGACGGCAAAATATTCGTCCTCGATTTGGAAGAAGTTATTCGTATTCGTACCGGTGAGACCGGCAAAGATGCAATCTAAGGGGACTGTTAACATGAACATCAAAAGAATAATTGCCACGTTTCTGGCATTTTGCGCGCTAATGCTTGCGGTCGGCTTCATGCTGCCAGCTTCAGCAGCTGATGATGCATCGGCATCGGCATCGGCATCAGCCGTCGCCAGCGCTTCTAGCGAGGCTACTCCGGTTGCTGCGCCTGCAGCTGCACCGGCTGCCGTCGTTGCTGCTCCTGCTGCGGCAGCTCCAGCCGCTGGCGCAGTGCCAGCACCAGCCGTCCCTAACAAGGGCGATACAGCGTGGCTATTAGTATGTACCGCGTTTGTTATTTTGATGACTTTGCCAGGTCTCGGCCTGTTCTACGGCGGTCTTGTCCGCAGCAAGAACATGCTGTCGGTGCTGATGCAATGTTTCACTATTTTCTCGCTCGTGATCGTGCTGTGGATCGTCTACGGCTACAGCATTGCGTTCACTGAAGGTAACGACTTCTTTGGTGGCCTCAGCCGCCTATTCCTGCACGGTATGACACCTGATTCGCTGGCGGCAACGTTCAGTAAAGGCGTCGTATTGCCAGAATTTGCCTTCGTCGTGTTCCAAGGCGCCTTCGCAGCGATCACTTGCGCACTGGTTATCGGTGCATTTGCCGAGCGCGCCAAGTTCTCTGCAATCCTGGCCTTCACTGTCCTGTGGTTCACGTTTGCTTACTTGCCAATCGCCCACATGGTCTGGTTCTGGCCTGGTCCGGATGGCTATACTGACGCTGCCGCCGCTGTTAAAGCAACTGCAAGTGCAGGCTGGTTATTCCAAAAAGGTGCTCTGGATTACGCTGGCGGTACAGTGGTCCATATCAATGCGGCGGTTGCTGGTCTGGTCGGCGCTTACGTTATCGGCAAACGCGTCGGTTACGGCAAAGAAGCTTTCAAGCCACATAGCCTGACATTGACGATGGTTGGTGCTTCGTTGCTGTGGTTCGGTTGGTTCGGCTTTAACGCTGGCTCCGGTCTGGAAGCCAATGGCGGTGCAGCACTGGCCTTCATCAATACTTTGGTCGCAACGGCTGGCGCAGTATTAACCTGGAGTCTGGGTGAGTGGATTGGCAAGGGTAAGCCTTCCATGCTGGGCGGCGCATCTGGCGCGGTTGCAGGTTTGGTTGTCATTACACCAGCAGCAGGTTTTGTCGGTGTAGGCGGCGCGCTGGTCATGGGTCTGATCGCTGGTTTCGCTTGCTTGTGGGGCGTAACAGGCTTGAAAAAGATCCTGCGTGCAGATGATTCGTTAGATGTCTTCGGTGTGCATGGCGTCGGCGGTATTCTTGGCGCGTTGCTAACAGGTGTGTTTGCAGCACCTAGCCTCGGCGGTACTGGTATCTATGACTATGTTACTAACGCAGTTGCCCCAGACTACTCAATTAGCGGTCAAGTCTGGATTCAACTTCAAGGCGTGTTGACGACAGTCATCTGGTCTGGTGTGGTGGCATTCATTGCCTTCAAGCTAGTCGATATCGTTATCGGTCTGCGTGTCACAGAAGAAGAAGAGCGCGAAGGTCTGGACATTTCCAGCCACGGCGAATCGGCTTATCACGGTTAATCCGAGATTTATCTGAGAAATTCACCGGACGGCAACAGCGTCCGGTGTGGTCTGAAACTGATGTACATCAAGTAGCAGGCCACAAACAAAAGCGCCCTCAAGTAGTCATATTGAGGGCGCTTTTTTCACTTTCAGGGACTTTAAAAACATCAAATTGCCCTAATGTTATTAGTCCTGCACAATTGACCCGATCGCCAGATAATGCGTTTTCGCGCAACGGATTAAGATAATTCCCGTTAAAATCGAGGTCATTCAAGCGCAGCCAAAATTGATATAAGCCCCCGCTAGCACTTAAAAAATGCGCTACAGCGCTTAACATGAAAGTGTAAGAGTTTCTCTATGGTTCCGCACCTCGTCACTGCTCTAAACGGCCCCCTCCTTGATCTCGAAAAGAAAATCCTGACTGCCACACCGGCGATTGAACGCTGGTTTCGGATGGAGTGGCAAGAACACACGCCACCGTTTTACTGCTCGGTCGATCTGCGTAATTCTGGTTTCAAATTAGCGCCGGTAGATACCAATTTATTTCCAGGCGGATTTAATAATTTATCCCCGGAAATGTTGCCGCTAGCCGTACAAGCCGCGATGGCAGCGATTGAAAAATATTGTCCGGATGCTAAGAATCTATTGTTATTGCCAGAGTTGCATACCCGCAACACATTCTATTTGCAGAATGTTGCACGGTTGATGCAAATCTTCAGGCAGACCGGCTTAAATGTAAGACTTGGCTCGTTGGCCGATGATGTGACCGAACCGGTAACCATAGAATTGCCGGATGGCACGACTGTTACGCTAGAACCGCTGGAACGCTCGCATAATGGCCGTCGTCTGGGGCTGAAAAATTTCGATCCCTGCACGATTTTGCTCAACAATGATCTGTCTTCAGGCATCCCCTCTATATTAGAGAATCTGAACGAACAAAACGTCTTGCCGCCACTACATGCAGGATGGGCAGTGCGTCGCAAAAGCAACCACTTTGCCGCCTACGATGACGTGGTGAAAAAATTTGCGAAAATGGTCGATGTCGATCCCTGGATGCTGAATCCGTTTTTCGCCAAATGCGATCAAATCAACTTTCAGGAACATATCGGCGAAGATGCATTGGCATCCAGCGTCAGTTCAACGCTGTCGAAGATTCGTAAAAAGTATAAAGAATACGGTATCAAGGAAAAACCTTTTGTCATCGTCAAAGCCGATGCGGGCACCTATGGCATGGGCATTACCAGCATCACGGATGCCAGCCAGATCAAAGAATTGAATCTGAAACAACGCAACAAAATGTCGGTCGGCAAAGAAGGCTTGGCGATCCACGACGTGATCATCCAGGAAGGCGTGCATACTTTTGAGCACATCAACGACGCCGTAGCAGAACCGGTGGTGTACATGATTGATCGCTACGTTGTCGGCGGTTTTTATCGCGTGCACTCCGAGCGCGGCATCAATGAAAATCTGAACGCGCCGGGCGCGCATTATGTGCCGCTGGCGTTTGCGCAACAGCATGCGTTGCCAGATTTGCTGGCAAAACCGGGCACAACCGCGCCGAACCGCTTCTATATGTATGGGGTAGTGGCGCGTCTGGCGTTGCTGGCGGCGTCGCTGGAAATGGAAAAAACCGATCCAAATCCTGAAATTTACTGATAGCGCACTAAAACGTTGTTCAGGATTATGATAACAAGACAGTAAGACAACACAACAAGGCTTGATAATGAAAATCGCTTTCCTCGCCGATCCGCTCGATAGTTTTAAAATTTACAAAGACACAACTTATGCGATGATGGTCGAAGCCGTCAAACGCGGTCACACGATCTATGCGTTTGAGCAGCAAGACATGGCGCTAGAAAGCGGCATTGTCACCGCCAATGTTGCTCGCGTGACACTGACTGGTGATGGCGACGATTGGTTTCGGGCAGCCGCGCCAACGCAGATGTTTTTGTCTGAGTTCGATGCGATCTTGCTGCGTAAAGATCCACCATTCGACATGGAATACATCTACACCACGTATTTGTTGGAATTAGCTGAAAAACAAGGCGCGCGCGTCTTCAATAAGCCGCAAGCTATTCGTGATCACAATGAAAAGCTCGCCATTGCGCAATTTCCGCAATTTATCTCCCCTACATTAGTTACCCGCGACGCGACGCGTTTGCGTGCGTTCCATGAGGAACATCAGGATGTCATCCTGAAACCGTTGGACGGCATGGGCGGCGCAGGTATTTTCCGGGTCAAAGCCGATGGTATGAATCTTGGTTCGATCATCGAAACATTGACCAACAATGGCCGTCAAACCATCATGATTCAACGCTTCATCCCCGAGATCGTTGCTGGCGACAAGCGCGTATTGGTGATCGGTGGCGAAGTCGTCCCGTACACGTTGGCACGGATTCCCCAAGGATCGGAAGTACGTGGCAATCTGGCAGCCGGTGGTTTAGGCGTGGCGCAGCCGCTGACAGAACGTGAGCGCGAAATCGGCGAAACGTTAGGACCAATCCTGATCAAACGTGGCTTGTTATTGGTAGGATTAGACGTTATTGGTAACTATTTAACAGAAGTTAACGTCACCAGCCCAACTTGTTTCCAGGAAATCATGCAACAGGCAGGCTTCAATGTGGCAGAAATGTTCATCGATGCTTTGGAAGCGGCAGTGCAGGCATAAAGCAACGAGATTCATCAACGTCATACATCAAATGACGTTGATACGGCGGGAACGAAACCTGAATGATGCAGTTTTACGACAGGCTGATAAAAAATATCGAAAACGCCTAAAATGATGGCGAAATATGTCACCTGACATGTTCGCTTTTATCCGCATAGCGGGTCTGGTATTAAAAATATGGTCGGTATTCTTTTATTAACCCATTCACCCCTTGGTCAGGCGTTTATTACCGCCGTTTCCCACGTATTTAGACAGATGCCAGAGCGGTTCGAGGCGATTGATGTTATCGCCGATCAAAATACTGCCGAAGTCCAATTGATGGCAAAACAGGCGGTAGAGCGATTGAACGACGGTTCTGGCGTATTGGTGATCACGGATGTGATGGGCGGCACGCCGTCCAACTGCACGTTACCATTGTGCAGCGGCACGCAAACGCAAGTCATTGCAGGCATCAGTTTGCCGATGTTATTGCGGGCGCTGACGTATCGCGAGGACACGCTCGACGTTGTCACCGAAATGGCGCTGGCTGGTGGTCAGGGCGGCGCGGTCCGGGTCGATAATCGCGTGCGGGTGGCACAATAATTGCTGGGTTCGTGCATACGTACAAAGGGAAAATCGTTACTGATAGACGCTATAAACGCCGTATCAATGTGTATAAACACCATAACTAAAAGAAAACTCCATGATTCAAAAAGAAATTGAAATCATCAATAAATTAGGCCTGCATGCACGTGCATCGGCTAAATTCACCCAACTTGCCAGCAAATTTAAATGCGAAGTCTGGATCTCCCGAAACAATCGGCGTGTCAATGCTAAGTCGATCATGGGCGTCATGATGCTGGCGGCAGGAAAAGGCAGCAGCGTTTTGTTGGAAGCTGAGGGCGCAGACGAGAAAGAATGCTTCGAAGCGCTCAATCAGTTGATACAGGACAAATTCGGCGAAGGCGAATAATCTGGCTTCGCGCTAAAAATCACGGCAAAGTTAGCGCAATCACGGTGCGGCCAGACATGACGATATTGTCGATATGGGGTTGGTAACTTCACCCCCTGTCCTGCTTATGCACGCGGTTTGGCGCAACCCTGTTCAATCATTCTTAGACACCAATTAACGCGGGCTGAACAGATGGCATCCTTTTCCCTACATGGCATTCCGGTTTCACGCGGTATCGCGATTGGTCGAGCACATTTACTTGCGCCCACCGCGATGGACGTCAAACATTATCTGGTGTCCGAAACCCAGGTCGAAGCCGAAGTCCGGCGGCTTGAAGATGCAGTCAAAACAGTCCGCAAAGAACTGCAAACCATCCGCACTGACTTACCCAAAGAATCCCCGGCAGAGTTAGGTGCTTTTATCGATGTTCATTTGCTGATTCTGGCCGATCCGATGCTGACCGCCGTGCCTTTGGAAATCATCCGGCACCGTCAATACAACGCCGAGTGGGCTTTGGTGACGCAGATCGATGAAGTCTCGGCCCAATTCGACGAAATTGAAGATCCTTATCTGCGTGAGCGCAAAACCGATATTCAGCAAGTTG